>DHRX01000047.1:15726-29799 GCA_002408345.1 Firmicutes bacterium UBA5301
TACCGGTACTTAAAGAGGCGTGGAACCGTCTACGGGTTCGTCAATTTAGTATTCCCTTGCTAGTTTCCATTGCAGCCATTGGTGCTTTGTGGATTGGTGAAACTTGGGAAGCTGCTGCAGTTACTTTTCTCTACATTTTAGGGGGGTTCCTAGAAAATTTAACCCTTAGTAAAACCAGAACTGCGTTACGGGAATTAATTGATCAGGCACCTAAGACGGCCCGGGTTAAACAGGGTGAAGAGATTATTATCGTTTCTCCTGATATGGTAAAGCCTGGGGACATTGTAGTTGTTTTGCCGGGTGACCGAGTACCGGTAGACGGCACAGTTACCAACGGTCAGGCGGTGGTAGATACAGCAGCAATTACTGGAGAACCATTGCCGCTAGAAGTAGCCGTAGGTACTACCGTTTTAGGGGGCAGTGTTAGTCAAAGTGGTTACCTAGAAGTTAAGGCGCTTCGGGTAGGGGCTGACACTACTTTTAACCGACTAATCTATATGGTGGCAGAAGCCCAAGAGCAAAAGCCGCAAGCTCAGCGTTTTCTGGACCGGTTCGCTCGGTGGTATACACCAACAGTGATTGGTACGGCTATACTGGTTTATCTCTTTACTAAGGATATTAGGTTATCTCTGACCTTTTTAGTAATTGGTTGCCCTGGGGCTTTAGTGGTCGCTGCTCCGGTAGCTACAGTAGCCGGTTTGGGGCATGCAGCTCGGCAGGGGATTTTAATCAAAGGCGGCGAGCGGCTGGAGCGTATCGGTAAAGTAGACGTTGTTGCTTTTGATAAAACAGGAACATTAACGCAAGGAAAGCCAGAAGTAGCTACTGTAATTTCTTTTGATTCTGAGGAACCTAAACAAGTGGTTGCTTTAGCTGCAACAGCGGAATTACGCTCTGAACACCACTTAGCCCAAGCAATATTGACTTATGCTCGCGAACAGGATGTAGAACCACTTCCAGCAATAGATTGGAAGTTAGAACCCGGTCTTGGTGCGGTTGCGGAAACAAAAGAAGGCGAAATATTAGTTGGGAACAGACGTTTGTTAGCTACCCATGGTGTAATATTAACGGCTGACAATGAGGCTCAGGTTGTAGCTAGGGAAGCATTAGGGGAGACGGTGGCCCTAGTTGCCTTAGCAGGGAAGCCGGTAGGGTTATTGGGCATTACTGATCGAATCCGACCGGAAGCAGAACGCTTGGTTCCAGCTCTGCAAAAGGCGGGAATCCAGCAAACTGTAATGTTGACCGGAGATAATCAAGCTGCAGCCAAATTGGTGGGAGAACAGTTAGGGGTAGATGAAATTAGGGCTGGCTTGGTTCCAGCAGATAAAGTAGCTGCTCTAAAAGAGGTTCAAGCTAAAGGGCATACAGTAGCTATGGTTGGTGATGGTATTAATGATGCTCCAGCCTTAGCTACAGCAGATATCAGTATAGCTATGGGTGTCACCGGTACTCAGGTAGCCATTGAAACCGCTGATATTACCTTAATGACCGATCGCTTGCTCAATATACCATACGCTATAGGTTTAAGCAGACAGATTTTGCGGGTAATCCGGCAGAATGTAGTTTTGGCTGTAGCTGTAGTCCTCTTCTTGCTGGGCGGAGTAATTACCGGGCATATTTACTTAGCCAGCGGGATGTTAATTCATGAAGCTAGCTTATTATTAGTTATTGCTAATGGCATGCGTTTACTGAAACCTAAAAACATATTTAGAGAGGAGTAATGACAATGAAAAGTCAAAAGTTTATCTTAGCTAACTTAAACTGTCCTAGTTGTGCAGCAGATTTAGAGCGAGGTGTGCGTAAATTATCAGGGGTACAAGAAGTTAATGTAGGTTTTGCTACAGGTACGTTAAGTGTTACCTATGACGATAGTGTTATTTCTACAGAGGATATTCAGAATCGAGTTAAGCAGTTTGGTGTTACAGTAATAAACGTAATGCCTGCTTAAATACAGATCAGAGCTAATTTAGCCGAGTAGTAGTTTGTGATTACTACTCGGCTTTGCTATTGGCACATTATTTTTATGTTATTAATATGCTATTAAGTGCATTACTCTAGGGTTGGGATGGTGGGCAGGGTGGGTAGCAAGTTTAGTAGTACCCGTGAGATTTATCAAGAACTTGCTAAGGGCAATATTACTGCAGTTGAGGCCATTCATGCTCTGAAAGTTATGCAATCTTCTCCAGCTAATGTTGCTGTTGACCGCCTAGAAAGTGTCCCCTCCGATAATGCCAAAGAAGAGCTAGCAAAATTAATCGGTTTAAAAAACGTAAAGAACCTAGTCCGTGAGATAGAGGCGTTTGCCAAGATTCAACGGGTTCGGCAACAATTAGGGTTAAAAAGCGAATCACTAGTTTTACATATGATTTTCAAGGGGAACCCCGGAACTGGAAAAACAACTGTTGCCCGGATTTTTGGCCAACTTTTTAAAGAACTAGAGGTCTTAAATAAAGGACACGTAGTCGAAGTAGAGCGGGCTGACTTAGTAGGTGAATATATCGGGCATACAGCTCAACGAACTAGAGAGCAGGTTAAAAAAGCTGTAGGCGGTATCCTCTTCATTGATGAAGCCTATTCTTTAGCCCGGGGTGGAGAAAAAGATTTTGGTAAAGAGGCTATTGATACGCTGGTTAAGGCTATGGAAGATCATAAAGATGAAATTATCTTGATTTTAGCTGGTTATCGTAGGGAAATGGAGCAGTTTTTACGGATTAACCCTGGCCTGAGTTCACGGTTTCCAATTATACTCGATTTTCCTGATTATTCTCTAAGTGAGCTGATCCAAATTGCCGAACTTATGCTTTCCCAACGAGAGTATTCTTTAACCTCATCTGCCCAGAATTGTTTGTTTAGCCTACTAAAAAACCTTGGGGATAACTATGATGAAAATAGGGGCAATGCCCGACTGGTTCGCAATATTATTGAACGAGCCATTCGTCAGCAAGCTGTTAGACTAGTGGCAAGCGGACCATTAAATAGGGAGAAACTTCAGGTTATCACTGAAGGAGATATTAAAGCAGCGACGGAGGAAACTAGTGCACAAATGTTTAATCGTTGGCAAGCCGAACGTAGGTAAAACAGCTTTTTTGCTGAGCTTTTCTCGTTATTTGGGGTTAGCCCAAGTGGAACTGCGAGTGCGGACTTCCGACGGTAGTATTCATGCAAAGCGTCGCTCTATCGATTGTGCTTATACAGAATTAGTGGGGCCTGTTCCCCATATAACTCAGGAATTACAGTCTGTGGTCTTGGAGTTACCGGTCGGCAAGGGTAGGCGTAGCTTTGAGTTGGTCGATAGCTCTGGTATTATGGATGGGATTCACGCTAGCCCGGTAGTGAGAGCTGCGATGGCCCAGACTTTAGAGGCCGTTACTGCAGCCAAAGTTATCATTCATATTTTAGATGCTGCAGCTATAGGTTTGTTGGGTCTGAGTGAAGGGGTTGGGGTTATTGATCGGGACTTGGCAGAATATGCCCAGCAACAAGGGGAGTATTTTTTACTAGCCAATAAAATGGATTTAGCCGGTGCTCAACGAGGGCTACAAATTATTACTAAGGCCTTCACCCAAGTTCAAACCTTTCCTGTTTCAGCGTTAACTATGGAAGGTTTTAAAGAGGTGAAGCGACATGTGGCTAGGGTTATTTGAATGTTTTAGCATTTTACTTACTGGAATAGTTATCAAGGTTCTCGATGATTACTTGGATCGAGCTGACCAGAATTTAACGGTGGGCTCCCGAGAACTTGGCGGGGTTTTGATATACCGGTTTTCTCGGGGCGTTCTCCCTTATGCATTGTTACTATTTTTACTAGCTCTTACTTTAAACCGGTCTATAGCAACTGCTCTTTTTCTATCGGCTTATGCCATAGGAATGTTTGGCTCAGAAAGCCAAGTATTACCTAGTGGCCTATCATCTAGGACAGAGAGCATAGGGGCGCTAATATTAGGGGCCGCCTTAACTGATATGAGGCTTATGGCGGTTTCTTTTGCTGCTATCTGCGCCGTTCAAGCTGCTGATGCAATTGTTGATCGACAGCAGGATAAAGAGAAAGGGCACCGTTCATGGTATTATCGTTATGGGTCGATAGAGACGTGGTTAATCTTAATCTTGTCGCTGCTAGTTGGGTTATATTTGGATTATAAATTTATTATAGTAGTACTTTTTATAGCTCTAGTTATTGTCTATTTATTTTCGTGGCAGGTTAGAGGGGGGGACGGAAAGACTAGTGCATTTTGAAGTTAATTTGCAAATCGCAACTATTATTTTTTTTGCTGGTTTATTAATTGGTTATGTTTGGGGGCGTCATGATGGTAAACAAGAAGGGTTTTCTCTAGGGTTTGCACATGCCCCTTTGGAAATGCGACGTCAAGTCCTAATTAAGGGGATCTGCTTAACTTGTGGCCGTCGACTTAGTCCAGATGAAGTTGACCAAGGGAAATAGATATGCTATTATAAGCGCAATTTTTGGGAGAGGAAAGAGGCTGGGATTATTAATGCATAACGATCTTTGGAGCTATTTGCAAAACCATACTGAAATGCCTAAGAAGCTATTGAGTTTGGCTCAAAAGGTCTATCGAGAGATAGAACCTGCGGTACAAAAAATTGAGGCCATACGGGGTTATAATCAGTTACGAGTGCTCGATGCTTTTCGAACAGAAGGTATCGGTTTATATCACTTTACCGGTTCAACCGGATATGGGTACGGTGATGTTGGCCGTGAGTCCTTAGAGTCCTTATATGCCCGAATATTTGGTACCGAAGCAGCAATTGTTCGGCCTCAATTAGCGTCTGGAACCCATGCTATAGCAGCGACATTATTCGGAGTATTACGGCCCGGCGATGAACTGCTCTATGCTTCTGGACAACCTTATGATACATTGCATAAAACTATTGGATTAACCCCGGCTCCAGGCAGTTTAAAGGAGTTTGGCGTTACCTATAATGAGGTGTCATTAACTACCGAAAGCCGGTTGGACATACCCAATATATTGGCTGCTATTAAGCCTAAAACTAAAGTTGTAGCTTTTCAGCGTTCTAAAGGCTATACCTGGCGCCCTTCTTTTTCTGTACAAGAGCTTGGGAAAGCTATAGCAGCTGTTAAAGAGGTTGCTCCTCAAGTTATAACCTTTGTTGATAATTGTTACGGTGAGTTTGTTGAAGTTAATGAACCATCACACCTTGGTGCAGACTTAACGGTGGGTTCGCTGAGTAAAAATCCTGGGGGAACATTAGCACCTTTTGGTGGATATATTGTAGGGCCAAATGAACTTTTGGAGCAAGTTTTTAGCAGGTTGACCGCTCCCGGTTTAGGCCCAGATGTTGGGGCTACCGGTGAGGGAGGGCTCCGACTTTTCTTTCAAGGCTTATATATGGCACCTCATATTGTAGCGGAATCCTTGGTCGGAGCAGTTTTTACCGCCAGAATATTGTCCTGTTTAGGTTTAACGGTTGCACCAGAACCTTTTGAGGAAAGGGCCGATATAATTCAGGGCATTCAGTTCCCAACTCAGGAGGCGCTAATTGGTTTTTGTCAAGGGATTCAAAGCGGTTCGCCGATTGATAGTAATGTTACACCTATACCTGCACCCATGGCTGGCTATAAAGATTTAGTAATTATGAGCGCTGGATCTTTTGTTCAAGGATCCTCTGCAGAGTTAAGCGCTGATGCACCTTTACGTGATCCAGCTTATCTATTTTTACAGGGTGGTAGCACTAGGGAACAAGTTATTTATGCAGTTTTAACTGGAATTCTGAAAAGTGGTCAAATTGGTATTGACTTTTAGTGGGTTTTTGCTAGAATTAATCTGTCAAAAATCCCTTGGGGGTGAAAAATTCAAAATCTGAATAAGGGGGCAGATAAATATGAATGCTCTTGGTAGGCATGTCCTCTGCGAGGTAAACGGTTGCAAAGGCGAAATGCTTGACGACATCAAAGACGTTGAAAGGGTTATGGTCACCGCAGCATTAACCGCTGGTGCGGAAATTAGAGAAGTTGCTTTCCACAAATTTAGTCCGCAAGGTGTTAGTGGTGTTGTGGTAATTAGTGAAAGTCATTTGGCTATTCATACCTGGCCTGAATTAGGGTATGCAGCCGTCGACGTTTTTACTTGTGGAGACACAGTTGACCCATGGGTCGCAGTAGATTACATCACGAAAGCGTTTGAGGCTACTGATGTAACTGCCTCTGAGGTTCAGAGAGGAATTAACCTAGGGCAAGATAGTGAATCCCAGCAGGATGACGAGGAGAAAAAAGCATCCTAAATTGAATAATAAAATTAGTATGAAGAGAGTAAAAAAAGCCGGCGACGGCTTTTTCTTTTTTATCGTTTCATTTAATGAACTAGGGGCAGGAAATTTGATTAAATTTATAGAATTATTTCCCAATAGGAAAAGGCGATGAAAAGTTGCTCTTTGAAAGGGTGTTCGTATTGCCAGTAGATAGTAAGATACGTAGTTTAGACGAACTCTCTGATATAGAACTGGTTAAGTTAGCCCAAAGTGGTTCTGAGGCAGCTATTGACGTAGTTTTTCAAAGGTATGAGAGACTAATTTATCTTTGGACTAGGCCGTACTTTATCCAAGGTGGTGATGAGGACGATCTTATTCAAGAAGGTCGTATAGGCTTATATAAAGCAATTAGGGATTTCCAAGAAGGTACTTCATCTTTCTGGTCCTTTGCCAAGCTCTGTATAATTCGAAGTATTATTAGTGCAATTAAGTGTACAACTCGGCAAAAACACCTTCCTCTCAACTCATATACCTCCCTCTTTAAACCCCTTTATGATTCTGAAGGAGATCGTGTTCTTATGGAAGTACTGGAAACTACCGTGGTTTGCGATCCTGAAATTACTATTATTAATCGTGAGCGCCTGCGTAACGCACAGGTACGTATCCGGGAAATTTTAAGTCGATTTGAATATGATGTTTTCCGATTATACGTTAACGGTCTAAGTTACCGAGAAATGGCGCAGGAACTAAATACCACTACAAAATCGGTAGATAATGCCCTCTGCCGGATAAAACAAAAAATTGAATCTTTCCTGTGATTCTGATACAATCAACTTGCTCCGAAAGTACCGTTTAGCAACATGCTGGCGGTATCTTTTAATCTGACCGTTGCCTTAGTAAAGCATATCTGCTGTTTAAAGGCTCAGGAGGTAACAGAAAATGCAAGTAGATGTACGTACTATTGATCGCTTATTAGGTGAACTAAATCGGATTAATGATAAATTAGAAATATCTGACCCTGTACTTAATTCTTCCTTCCTGAAGACCTTAGATGAAGTTACGTTAACTTTGAAAGACTTACTAGTACTTGGTGCTTCCAGTGATCAAGTAGATGTACGCCGGTGCTCCATTTATGGCTTAAGTAAAATCTGCTCTGATTCTGATATTAATATATTGATAGCGGCTGCAGGAGATAGTGACCCTTCAGTTAGAGCCTGGGCGATCGAAGGATTAGGTCGTCTTTTAAATCCTTCTGTTGTCCCTTTATTAATAGCTAGTTTAGGAGACTTCGACTCGTTTGTCTACTATAGCGCAGTGTTAGCTTTACGCCGTTTTTCTCCTGACGACGTCTTAGGCCCCTTGATAGAAGCAATGAACAATAAAAATAGTTTAGTTCGTCAAAGAGCAGCTAAATTATTAGGTTGCTTTAAAGATACTAGAGCTGTTGCTGCACTTATAGATAAATTTTATGCTGAGTTAGAGTCGACTGTTCGGTATGAAATTATCGAGGCCCTAAGTCAAATCGGTTCGGCTAGGGCAAATAGAATTTTTATTATTGCTTTGGAGGATGAAGCTTCCGAGGTGCGGTGTGCTGCAATTAAAGGGTTACGAAAGACCGGTAATGATGAAGCAATCGAACCCTTAGTTCAAGTTGCTTTGTTTGATAGAGAACACCGTTCTGCTGCAATTGATGCCTTAACCCAGCTTTGTGGGGTCGAAGCAATTTGGCCTATCCATCAAGTCTTAAAAGAAGTGAACTTACGGGCAAAAGACGTAGCAAAGGGATTAGTTAAGACCCGTTCTTTGACCAGTGTATTGCCGAGCCTGTGGGATAATAGCCAGCAGGCTGCGATTAATTAACGGTTTGTTTTTTGAGGTCAAGAAGGGTAAATAATAGGCGTGGGTGAGGTTATCCACGCTTTCCTACTTGTAATAGTTAATAAAATGAGGTGAAGAATTGCAAGTACTCGTTACCAATGATGATGGTATTCAAGCGGATGGGCTTGCGACCTTAGTGAAGAAGCTTAGTTCTACAGCTAAGGTTACTGTCGTCGCTCCAGACCGGGAAATGAGCGCAATGAGCCATGCAATTACAGTAACTAGACCCTTACGCGTAACCGAATACCTGGATTTTGGCGGCGGGGTTAAGGCTTATGCTGTAGATGGTACCCCTTCAGATTGTGTCAAATTAGCTGTTGATGTTTTGATGGAAGAACGTTTTGATATAGTTGTTAGCGGTATCAATTCTGGTCCTAATTTAGGAACTGATGTTCTTTATTCGGGTACTGTTTCTGGAGCTATTGAAGGGGTAATTAGTGGTCTACCGGCAATAGCTGTTTCTGCAGCCAGCTATGATCAGTATAATTATGAACAAGCAGCTGTTTTTGCCACCAAATTAGTTAGTCTCGTTAATAAACATGGTTTACCAGAAGATACTTTGTTAAATGTAAACGTTCCTGTCCCCAATGGGTCTGCCGAACTCCCGGTACGTATTACTCGTCTAGGCAAACGACGGTATGTGAATGTATTCGACAAAAGAACTGACCCAAGAGGGCGGGAATATTATTGGTTAGCTGGTGATCCCCAAGATTACCATAATGATGATTGTGTAGATACGGCAGCGGTTAGTCAAGGTTATATTTCGGTAACCCCCTTATATTTAGATTGGACTAGTAATAAACTGCTCTCTGAACTAAAGTCTTGGTCTTTATAGGAACTAATAACGCGCCCCTTCCCTCTAGCATAGAGTATAGTGGTGGAGGGGAGATTGAGCTGTGCGAGTATTACTGCTCTGGGCCATAGGCTTATCTCTGTCAGGCATATGTTTGATGTGCTATGGCATAGGATTTATTAGTATTAATCCTAAGCTAGCTTTGCCGTTCTGGGTAAAAACTAGCTTGCTGCTCTTAGCGCTGCTGGCAGCAATTGTTTATAGTTTGCTGGCTCTGAAATTAATTATTTTTTTAGTTAATAGTAATAGCAGTAACCTTATAAGTAAAGGTGGTATCTGGCTTTGAAAAAATTCAAGGTCGCAGTAATTCGAGGCGGCAAATCGGCAGAACGAGAGATATCATTAAAATCTGGCATGCAAATTGCAGCAGCCTTGGCGGCACGAGGTCATGCGGTAACCGAAATGGATCTGTCTCCCCAATTATTAATTGATTTATTACAGGGCAATTTTGATATAGTTTTCTTGGCATTACACGGCCGGTATGGTGAAGATGGAACAATTCAGGGAATGTTAGAACTATATGATATCCCTTATACCGGTCCAGGCGTATTAGCGAGCGCCATCTGTATTGATAAGGCTATGACTAAAAGAATATTGGCTGGAACAGGCTTGCCGGTTCCCCCTGGTACAGTAGTTTATCAAAAAAATTATGACAGGAATTCTAAGGCTGAAGTCGAAGATATACTTAACCAAGTAGACCTACCGGTTATGGTCAAACCTAATAGGGAAGGATCAACGGTAGGGATAACCTTAGTAGAAGAAGTTTCTGTACTAAGGACGGCTTTAGAAAATGCTTTTAAACATGATAGCAGTGTGTTAGTTGAGCGGTATATACAAGGAATAGAGTTAACCGTTCCGGTAATGGGTAATAGTGAACCTGAGGCGTTGCCGATTATTGAAATAGTACCTAAGAATCGCTATTATGATTACGAATCGAAATACGCTCAAGGTGGAAGTCAGCATATCATCCCGGCACGGTTATCAGAGCAAATAACTAAAACCATTCAGGAATTAGCGGTTCAGGCTTATATAGTATTAGGATGTCAAGTATTGAGCAGAATAGATTTTATGTACGATACCAATACGGAAAGTCCGTATATTTTGGAGGTTAATACACTGCCTGGAATGACCGAAACTAGTTTAGTGCCTGATGCCGCTAGGTATCTTGGCATTGAATTTGGGGAATTACTAGAGCGCATAATCTCTTTATCGTTGGAACATAGATAATATGGGGCGATTATGATGATTGGAGTTTCCAAAAAAATCAATCCCAGAAGAGATACCATTGTTATGCTTTGTAGCGCAGGCTTTATGCCTGCGCTTTTGTTTACTAGGAGCTGATTAAATGGTGGATACGGTTGTCAGTACGAGTGGCAACCGAAAAAATAACTTCTTCAAAGGGGGAAGAAGAAAATGATTGAAATGGCAAAAGAGGATGTGTTAAAGGGGTTAAAAAAATGTAAGCGCCTGGCCAAACAGGCTTTGTTAGCTAGTAACCTTACTGATAACCCTACCTACTGGAATGATCAAGCGGTTTCTCGGCGTCAGACCTATGATGAGTTGATGGAAAGTATTGATAAAAAGGGGCTTGAATATACTTACCGCGTAGCTAGTAGCGATTACTTCTTGCTTAAACACATCGACCCCAGCAGTGATCCTGTACAGGCTGGCCGAAAACAGGCTTTAGAGATGTTCTTCACCATTATTGGAAAAAGTGCAGATAGATCGGAACGAATCGAACGAACTGAAGATTCCCCCTCAGTAGTTGGGTAAAAAGAGAGCCGATCTATATAAACTGACGGAATAAACCAATAACTTTACCAAGTATAGGCTGCAGTTGTACTGTAGCCTTTTCTTCATAATAAAAATGCATTATAGTAACTTTATCGTTGAGTAAAGTTACTATAGTATCGCCGTTCTCAGCATAGTCTTGCTGAGAAACGATCACATAGTCACCTGGTAGTATGTCCTTGGCTTCGACTATATTGTTATCCTGAATTTTAAGGATAAAGTGATCACCGTTACCAACTAATTTTTCTGGGAAAGGGATAATATCGATCAATTGCCCTTGTGCTAACAAAGGGCGGCCCGCTGCAATGTTATTTAGAACAGGAATTTCTTTAATAGCCTGAGGAAAGGGCTCTGCTTCGGTGGGAGAGACGGTTGTTAGGGCGATAGCCCTAGGTTTAGTTGGATCCCGTTTAATATACCCTAATTCTTCTAATTCTTGGAGATACTTGCGGAGGGATGACGTAGATTTAAGCCCGATAGCAGCTCCAATTTCTTGGATACTAGGTGCAAACCCTTCTTCTTGGTTAAATTCATGTAAAAACGCCAGAATTTGTTGATGGCGTGATTTTAACTCTAATTGCATTGTGTTATGGCCACCTTTTCAAAGTTTTAAATCAATATTCACATTATAGCACAGATTAATCTAAATCGAAGGGGTCGCTCTCTTCAAGAACTTCACGTAATTTGGCCCGAGAAACGTGGGTGTAAATTTGGGTAGTTGAGATATCGGCATGACCTAAAAACTCCTGAATATAACGTAAATCAATACCTGCTTCTAGTAATAAAGTAGCACAGGTGTGACGTAGGTTATGGGGAGAGAGGGCAGAGTCTAATCCAACCTCTCGAATAAGTTGTTTAACAATATAGTAGGCTGAACTACGAGATAGTTTACCACCCTGGCGATTGGTAAAAAGATAGACCGCATCAGGGTGGGAACGATGTTGTAGATAACTTCTAAGGCAAGCCATTACTTTATCCGGTAAAGGTACCAGCCGCTGTTTATTACCTTTACCGTGTAAAACTTGTATGTAATTTTCCCCAAAACGAATATCAGTGACTTTCAAATTAATTAATTCACTAATCCGTAGTCCACCATATAGCAGTAAAGAAATTATGGCCATGTTACGGTGAGACATTTGCTCTTGATCTTGGATATGGCTAAATAAAGCATCAATATCATCGCGATTTAAATGTTTACGTAAAGTATCCCTGGGGTTGACCTTGGGTCGAGCTACTTTTTCCATCGGATCAACTGCAATTATCTCTTCTTGCATGAGGAAAGCAAAAAAAGCTTTTAGTGCAGAAACTTTGCGGGCTAAGGCAAATTTAGAGTTTTGCCGCACATCTTGACAATGTAAAAGGAAGGCTTTAATATCCCTGTGGGTAATATCAGTAACAGCTATAGGTGGTAATGCTGCATCTAGTTCTTGTTGAGCCGCAATTAATTCTGGTTTTCGAGATGTAAGCAGAGCAGCCTCATCATTACCAGCAAGATAGCGATAGAAGAGGAGTAAATCACGGTAGTAATTTTCAATGGTACTTGGTGATTTGTCAGAACCAAGTCGAAGTTCAGCAATAAAATCAGCAAGCCCTTGGGAGAAGGTATACTGGTTAGGTTTGGGCAACTTAATTCTCCCTTTCTAGTATTGCTAAGTTCCCACTGTACAAAATATGTATTTTGTACAGTGATCTATTATATAGATTCACGCTCTCCCTCAATTCTCCTGCTTCTTCTGTTGGTCTACTACTGTTTTTATTGTTAGTGACAGGTACTACAACTGCCACCAGCACAGCCGCTACAGCCGCTATTGCCACCACTACCACCAGCAACGCCAAAACTAGACACTAACTTCTTGACTTGGTTGCCGCCACATTGGGGACAATTTGGATTGACCTCATTTACTTTACGTAGCATCTCGAACTTATGATTACAGTTTGGACAGTGATATTCGTAAATAGGCATAACGACATCTCCTTAATAGTCTTCTTTTTATTATACTCTATTTTACGGTTAGCGCATAAATAAAAAAAGTGTACCGCCTGTTGTGAAGATACGGCACACTGCTACTATAGGTTACTTTTAATTTGTACTTACAGAATTAAATAATTAGGTAACTCAAATACTTGACTATCTTCCCGGTTCTTCATTTTGGTTAGATCCGCTTTTGGAATGATGTATTTTTTTTCTCCAGTCTCACAAAGATGATTGATATGTTCTTGAACGGCATTAATCAGCTTGTTTTTGGCTTCATCTACTGTTGTTCCTTCTGAATTAACGTCTAATTCGATACAGTGAGCAGAATATTTACGGGGCCCTCGTTTGGTTACTATACCGGTTAGATGACTTTGCATCTGCTTCGCCCCCTTAGGGATAATTCTCTGTATACATTATACTATAGTATTCCTCTAATGTCGATGAAAATAAGGCCGTCTGATGCCGGGATATGCTTGGTCTTCCCTCTTGACCTGGGTTAGTCTAATATGGTAGAATACTTAATGTTACAGGGGAGTAGCTCAATTGGTAGAGCATCGGTCTCCAAAACCGAGGGTTGCGGGTTCGAGTCCTGTCTCCCCTGCCACTATGCAGATGAGAACCGTTTCGAAAGAGACGGTTTTTTTATTGACTTTTAAGCCCTTGTTGCCTGCTATTTTTGTTATCCATAATCATTTTTTTTACTTCTTCAATTGTAAAAGGCTCTCTCTTGCTGTGAATTATAAGGTGACAATTGGGGCATACTGGCCACAAATCTCGTATTATGAATTTTGTTTTTACCTATCGGTCCGTACACTTTTTCGAAATCAAAACCACAAATGACACACCGGCTACCATGATGAGCAATGCTTATATTTCGAGCACGCCTATTTCTTTCATACCGGTTTATAAAAACTTGGTTTACCGTCCCTTCAGATAGAACAGGAACCTCTTCGACAGGAATTTCCCCAGAATAAACAAGTTCAGAGTCATTGGAGTCGTAAATTTGTTCAAATGCCATTACTAGTTCAGGGCGCATTATCCAGGGGAATCTTCCGTCCTTTTCATATCCTAAAAAGGGAACATGCCACCACCGGGGTTTTCCGTTTCTTCCTAAGGGTGGTTGGATCTTAGTCGCAGCAACTACACGCTTACTAAATCTACTGATTTGCAGGTTAATTGGCCCATGATGTGATATGTTTAACTTTACTGTTATTTCAGATGCTCTTATTTCATGGTTTCTGCTTTTATAGACAATATTTAAAATATTTAGGTCAGATTCCGTAGTAACTTCTTTGTTAGTAAGTAATTCCATCCATAATTCAGTACTTATGTCTAATGGGTCATTATA
>DHRX01000064.1:0-3451 GCA_002408345.1 Firmicutes bacterium UBA5301
ATTTCGCCTTGGTGATTTGCAGTAACTAAATCAAACCAAAATGCTTCGCATTCTCTTAGCTCTTTAAAAGCGTCAATGGCATTCGGCCAAAAAAACTGGTTAAGCTGATCAATTCGATTAACAATCTCCGGAACTTGTTCTAAAATGTAGGGCTCTGGTTTGATCTGGATTTCGATTCGATCGGCTAGGTGGATTAAACGGGCAACTAATGGAATATCTTCTCCAGAAAATTTACTAGGGTTGGGCCCGCTCCAACGGTCATGGTGGCTAATAATAGTAGGGGCTAGGTGCTTTAAAAATGAGACCTGGCTAACTAAGTCTGCGCCTAACCGGCAATGGCTTTGGACTAATTCTTCGGCTGGATAAAGGTGATGGGATTCGAGACGCCATTGTGAAGAGGAGATACCAATATCGTGAAGGAACGCGGCTAATACCGCTTCTTGTATGGTCTGCTGATCTAAGCCCAACCGCTCTCCTAACTTGAGTACAATATAGGCTACTCGATGCGAGTGATCGACTATACGGATATCTGACAAATCAAGGGCCTTTGTAAAGGCGGCGATAACTTTATACATGTGAGCCTCCTTAATGGTCTTAGCTTATTTAATTCTGGAGGTTTTTCCCGCTTTCCTCTTCTGATATGCTATAATGGCATTTAGCTGTAAATGGGGAGGACATCAATGCTTAAGGCTAATTATTTTCTTTTTGACTTGGATGGTACGCTGTTAGACACAGGGGATTTAATTTACCATTCTTTCGAGTACACCTTTCATAAGGTATTAGGCAAAAAAGTGCCTTGGGAGCAGATTCATCAGTTTTGGGGTCGTCCACTGCTCGACCAGATGAAAATGTTTTCGGTGGATAAAGCTGAAGAGATGTTAGCGGTCTACCGGGAGCATAATGCTCAACATCATGACCGGTTGGCTCAGGTTACCCCTGGGGCTTCAGCGGTTTTAGCGGCTTTAAAAGAAGCTGGTAAGGTTATTGGAGTAGTTACTTCAAAGAGTACGCCTATGGCTTGGCGAGGGTTACAACTCTTTGATTTAGATCAATATATTGATACTTTAGTTGGGGCCGAAGATACTTCTCAACATAAACCGAACCCGGACCCGGTAGTGCTGGCCTTGGAAAAGTTGGGAGGGGCTCCAGACCAAGCGGTTATGATTGGTGACAGCCCTTATGATATCGAAGCGGGATTGCGTGCAGGAACCTATACTATCGGGTTAGACTGGACCATTTTTCCTAAAACCAGTTTTACCGGGCGTGAACCGCATTTATGGATTGAGTCGCTAATGGATTTAGTAGAAGCTGAGTAAGAAAACGGCGGTGCAGATGCATCGCCGTTTCTGGTAAATGGTTAAACGGGTTAGGCTTGGTGTTATTTCTCAACGCCAAATAGGCCGCCCATACCACCTAATAGGAATTGAAAAACAAATAAAATAATAATCAGATCGATGATTCCGCCTAAGCCACCGTCAAAGAAGCTAGTTTTTTCAACCATTAGATATTCCTCCTCGAAGCTAATAACTTTCTAGAATTAACCCAAGCATAGAGCTTGGCTACTTCTCGCTATATAATAGTCACCAGTGCCTGTTTTGGTGTATTAGCTTGGTTACTTTTTTTGGTCGGGCTCTACAGGGTTTCGGTTTTTGGTGGCCAGGTGGAGACTTGGCTGCCCAGCCGAGAACATATAATACGATGGCTAAATTAATTAAAGGTCCTGTGTGTGGGGCTATTAGCCGACCGTTCATAGACCTCCCTCCTTGCTGTTATAAAGGCGGAGAGGTTTCCCCTCCGCCAGCTGACTAGAAGTTAAAGCCACCAAAGAGTAACATGATAATGAATATTAATACAAGCAGTTCAAAGATGTTACCACCAAAAAAACCTCGATTAGCCATAAAATTGGGCCTCCTTCCGGGCTAAAGTAAGGGGGTCAGCTTTTCCCTCCTCACTCCTAGGGTATTCTATTGCACTCAAAATGTGTACAGGCCTACTCTTTTTTCTCCGCTTTGTCCGACGTATTACGAGAGAGTAGTGTAGTCAGTAACGCTAATGGGTTTTGTATGGTTGATTGTTGACCGTTGAATCCGGAGAACATTTTCATTAACAGTGTTAATTCTTCTAAGGCTGAAACCAGTTGGTGCAAGTCTTCACCTAACTTAGTGACCATATGGGATACTTCTTTTAATTTTTGAATTGAACTGATTACTGAGCTACTTCCAGTTAGGGGTTCCAATAATTCTTTTTCCATAGTTAGTCCTCCTGGAGCCTAATAACCAGGGCGAGCCGGAGCCCGCCCCAGAATTCAGAAAGTTATTGTTGGGTTGAGCAACCTTGGCCTGACCAACCGCTGATTAAAAACCAAACAACAAACAAGGCGATGATCAGATCAAGCAGGTCTTCTAAATCGGTAAAGCATCCGCGACGACGACGCATGAGGTTGTCCCTCCTTCTGGTTAGAGGAAATAGATTATTTACCAAACAACCCACCAAATAGGTTGCCGAGGCCACCGACAAGGAAGTCAATGACGAACAAGGCGATAATTAGATCTAGCAAGCCGCTTAGTTCATTGCGACCCCGGCCAATGCCGCCGAAAAATCCGGACATAGTGTAACCTCCTTTTAGAGCCGTGAAGAGAAACTCTCTTCCGCGCTACTATACTATGCTAAGTCAATTTAATTGTGTACAAGTTTAACTGGTCTGTCACTTTAGTGATCGACCAGTTACTTTTTCGGTAACTTTAATTAAATTATCTAAAGCTGAGGTCAGTTCGTTAAGGTTACTACCCATGGTCATAATTGTTTCAGCCATTGTGTGGAGTTTGGCGGTGGTATGGGCAGGTCGGCCAATGATGGGTTTAATTTTGGGTTGTTCTTCTTGTCCCTTTAGCTCTTCGTTAGGTGGGGTCATTGGTTTCACCTCCTGGGGAAATCGCCAGTTAGATTAGTATCTGGTCACTGTTAGTTTATGAGTGGACGAGCAGCGAGGTGCACGCATATTCTGTAGGGAATGGAGGCGTGAAACTATGCTGCAAACTGATTCTGGTAGGAGATACATCGTTTTATTTCAAAAGCAAGAACAAGTTCGGGTTCGTGCAGCCTTAATGGAACTCGGGATTATTATTAACCAGGAATTGACTTTAATTGGCGGGTTTGTTTGTCAACTACCCCAAGTGCAAGTACAAACGGTAGCCCAGCTTGATGGGGTGGATTGGTTAGGTTTAGATCTGCCAGTTAAGACGATGAATAGGTTATTCGAACCTATACCTTGGGGGGTTCGGCGCTTAAAAGCACCTGAATTCTGGCCGATTTCTACCGGAAAAGGGGTTAGAGTAGGTATCTTAGATACGGGAGTAAACTTAAGACATCCTGATTTGCGGCGGAACTTAACAGATGGGACGAACCTTCTTAATCCAGGTGAACCACCTGAAGATGATAACGGACATGGGAC
>DHRX01000064.1:3692-4237 GCA_002408345.1 Firmicutes bacterium UBA5301
AAGGGGAGTCTACTGTTTCCCAAATTGTTCTCGGTATAGAGTGGGCTTTAGCTAATAAAGTACAGATTTTAAATATGAGTTTTGGAACAGGCCAAGCGAGCCTCCCTTTGCTCCGAGCTATCCGTATCGCCTATAAGCAAGGGCTTATAATGGTAGCTGCTTCTGGTAATAGTGGACGGTCTGACCAGGTTGATTTTCCAGCAGGATACTATGGAGTTTTAGGGGTTGGAGCTGTCGATTACAATGATACAATAGCTGAATTTAGTCGTGGTGGGTATGGCCTAGATTTGGTTGCACCGGGGGTAGGTATTCGATCAACCTATTTAAATGAAGGCTATACAGATTTGAGCGGTACTTCTATGGCTGCGGCCCATATTTCTGGAGTAGCAGCAATAATTTTAGCTAAAGAACCCCACCTTAGTCCTAATCAAATTTTTGATTTGTTAACAGAGGCGGCTATCCAACTTGATGGAATTGCCGCCTCACGCCAGGGTGCAGGGATTCCTGAACTTACCCGCTTATTGTAGGAGACTGGTTGTTAACCT
>DHRX01000064.1:4487-11685 GCA_002408345.1 Firmicutes bacterium UBA5301
CGAAGGCCCCTAAGTGACCTAATACCCCTAATAACAGCAGAATTGTGGCTAGGTTATGGATTTGGGTGGCCCACTGAATAGATGTAATGTTTAAGTGAACCCCTGGTAGATTTTTATATACTTTAATTAAGCCGGTAACAACGATAACTAAAAGGTTGCTACCGATAAAGAGATAGGAAAGTCGTTGTTCTGCTAAGTATTTATCAGAAGCTGGTTCTTGCCCAATACCCACTAAAGCAAGCATGATTTTAGCAGACGTTTTTAAGTCGCCTTTTTTCGGCCAAAGGTCAAAGTTGCGAGTGAAAAGTACTTCAGCCAGATGATAAGAGACGGCTATGGTCAGTACTAATGCTGCAATATAGTGCATCAAAAGGGTTAAAGGGTAATCACCAGCCCAACCTAGCCCCGGCAAGTTCACTACACCAAAACGTTTATACATTGGCAATTGACCGAATCCAGAAAAAAACAGCACGAAAGTAGAAAGGACGACGGCCCAGTGTACAAGGATAGAAGTAAAACTTTGCCGCTTTATCTTTTTTTCTGTCCATAAAATTTTATTGTTCATCTGCACCATCTCCTTTCATTTTTTTATGAGCTGCTATTCCAGCAGCAGCAACGCCGGCGATCGGAGCAAAAAGTAAGGCCTGTGCCAATCCATTAGGGGTATCAAGGACATTTTCAGCTTCGACAGGCATACGCAGTTGTTCCCCTTGGGCAACTAGGGCTTTATCTATTTCTACAAAAGAGACTTGAGATACATAGAAGGTAGAAGTTCCCCCACCTTCTTGCTCCCCATAAATATAGCCGTCAAGCTCCTGCGCTCTTTGGTGAGCTAGTTTGCGCATAGCTTCTTTTTCGCCATATTGAATGGCTCCTTGGGGACAGGCCGGTATACAGGCTGGTACCTGACCAGCTCTAATGCGTTGAATACATCCATCACATTTAAACATTACCCCAGCTCCAAAAGGTAGGGGTTCTAACTTTTTATAAAATCCGATTCCTTTTTTTAGTTGTGGTATATGCCATGGGCAAACAGCCTTACATTTTTGGCCACCAAGACAGTAATTTTCATCAATTACTACCGGGCCTTCAGGGGTTTTTTCATTAATACTAAAAGGGCAGAGTTGGGCACATGCTGGGTTGTCACAATGCATACATTTACGGGGAATATAAACTTCGGTATTACCATTTTCGGTTTCCACGACTACATGCTGAACATAGAGATAATTGTCAGGGGTTAATCCGACCGGTTGAGAATTTTCCGGCTGATTATGTTCCTTTTGGCAAGCTAGGGAACATTTACCACAACCGTCACATTTGGTTAGATCAATGACCATTCCCATTTCGGTAGCCGGATTTGCGCTAGCTAGAGCTGGTAGACTACAGGCGGTGGCAGTTCCGGCTATAGTAGCTGCTGCGGTTCGCCGTAAAAATTGGCGACGGGAGATTTTTCCGTCCATACTGACTCCTCCTTCGGAAAGATAAGAGCAAAACAATATTAGGATATTAGTATATTATAATTAGAATATGTATCTTGTCAATACTTTTAGTTAAAACCAGTAGAGGAAAAAGAAAGGAGAGCTGTTTAGGCTCTCCTCATTTACTATGAAACTGTGTAGAATAGGTTAAATTATTGCCAATTCAGTAGTTTGGTCGAAAAGATGCATTTTACTCAGGCGTAAACTAACCTGGTGTTGTTTGTTGGGTCGAGCAGTAGTGTGGGCATCGACTCGGGCGATAAAGGGATCAGAACCGATTCGACCATGGACAAAGCATTCATTACCCATAGGTTCTACGACTTCTACAGCGACATTAATGTAGGGGGTTTCATGAGTAACCCCTTCAGTACTAGAATCAACGATATCTTCAGGTCGAATACCGAAAATTAACTCTTTACCATTGTATGAGCGTAGTTGGTCAATATTATGTAGTCGATTTTCGGGTATAGGCACGGAGAACCCAGAGGTTTGGATGATTAATTGGTTATCTTCTTCTGTTAGACGGCAAGGGAAAAAGTTCATAGCTGGACTACCGATGAACCCAGCAACAAAGGCATTAATCGGGCGTTCATAAATATCTAAAGGCTGACCAACTTGTTGAATAATGCCATCTTTCATGACTACAATGCGATCTCCCATGGTCATCGCTTCAACTTGGTCATGGGTAACGTAAATGATTGTTGCCTCTAGTCGTTGATGAAGTTTGCTAATCTCTGAACGCATTTGAACCCGGAGTTTTGCATCTAGATTGGAGAGCGGCTCGTCGAGGAGGAAGGCCCGGGGTTCCCTGACAATGGCTCGGCCTAAGGCTACTCGCTGCCGTTGGCCTCCCGAAAGTTCTTTGGGTTTGCGTTTCATTAAACTAGCGATATCCAGGAGCTCAGCTGCTTCATTGACTCGGCGCTGGATTTCAGCTTTAGGCATCTTACGTAAGCGCAAAGCGAAAGACATATTTTGATAGACATTCATGTGAGGGTAAAGGGCGTAGTTTTGAAAGACCATAGCGATATCCCGATCTTTCGGGGGTACATCGTTAACTAAACGATCACCGATGTAGATTTCACCGCTAGTAACCTCTTCAAGTCCGGCGATCATACGCAGGGTAGTTGACTTACCGCAGCCAGAAGGGCCTACTAACACAACGAATTCTTTGTCAGCAATTTCTAAGTTGACGTTTTTAACGGCTTGAAAGTTTCCATAGTTTTTACAAACGTCTTTCAATAACACTCTTGCCATAATCTGTACCTCCTAGTAAAATTTAGACCCAAAATAGAGAACCACAAGACTCTCGAATTACTAATTTAGGTAGAATCGGTGGACGGGACTGGGGATTGTCTATTAAAAGATCAACGGCTCTTTCACCTAGGTTAAACCACGGCATCCGAACGGTTGTTAACGGTGGTTCAGCATAGGATGCTGGGGGATCATCATTACAACTGACCAAAGCAATATCTACAGGAACTTGGAGTCCTTTACGAGTTAAAGCACGTAATACACCAATGGCCAAATTATCGTTAAAAGTAACAAAGGCTTCTGGAAGCAAGGAGGCTGTCAGTTTATCGGCAGCAACATAGCCGCCTGGAGCGGTGGCTTCGGTAGGGAGAATAGTAATTTTAATACCGATCTGGGCGGCTAAGTTAGCCACGTTATTCTCGATGAATGGGTTGTTACTAAACTCATTAGGTATTAGAAATAGTATGGTGTTTTTGCCAAGTTCGGCTAAGTGGTTAAAAGCTAGTTGAAAGGCGGTCCAGTATGGGAAATACGCTGGTTCCGGCCAAGAGCAAATGACAGTAGGAAATGGAAGGTTTGTTTTTTTATCGGGGTATAAGTCTACCAAGATTAGCCCCTCTACCCCTTTTGCCCGTAGTTCCAAAAGTAGTTGATCGGTTATCTGGTCTTGAAAAAGTAAGCTAAAGCTATAATCAAATTTATAGGTACGAGCGCCTATGCCTTGCAAAAGTCCGGTTAGTCCAGCTTCAGAAGAGAGTTGGCTGAAGCGGGTGGAGACGATGACGGCGATACTATTAACTTTTTTTCCAACAAGGCCTCGAGCTAAGGTATTAGGGGTATAATTTAATGCGCTAACCGCCTGTAATACTTTGGCCCGGGTTGCGGCTGAAACTTTTTGTGAGTCGTTGAGTACGTAGGAGACTGTAGCGGTAGATACACCTGCTAAGCGAGCGACATCTTTAATAGTAATCTCCACGGTCTTCCTCCTAGAAGAGTTTAAACGTTTAAATATTTCTGTTAAGTAGAGCCCTTTCCTGCTATTAGACAAAGTTTTATTAACTTTCTTGTAGGATTTATTGGTTAGGCCAAGAAAGTTTAAGGAAACAAAGGAAAGAGGTGGTTTTGCTAATGCGTAGTTTGATGAGGTTATCCTCTTTGTTAATAGCAGTTGTGTTAGCAATTACTGCTCCGGTTATAGCTGCTGGAGAATACACTCTGCGGACTGTTACTGTAGAGCAGGCTCAGTCGGCGGCAGATTTGGCGTTAGCTTATGCTAGGGCTGGGGTCCCCTATAAGTTGGCGGGGCACCTTACGCTTCAGGAGTTTCAGGCAGGTACCGTAGAGGGTGGAGTTGATGCTTCTGGTTTAGTAGTCAACGTTTATCGTGAGGTGTTAGGTGAGATACGCTGGGCTGGTGGCGGTGGAGAAGATCCGTTGTTATTAGCAGATATTGCTAGCGCAACCTTCTTCAACTGGAATACCTTACCGGTAAGGGTGGACGATCTTTGTCCTGGAGATTTACTCTTCTTTAAAAATGCTAGTGGGCGCATCTCCGGTGTAGGCTTATTTTTGGAAAAAAATGGTGATTTAGTCCGCTATGTTGTAGCTTCTGCCAATAAGGGTCGGGTTATTAAGACCTTTCTTAATACTAAAAACCAATCTTGGCACCAAAGTTTTGCTGGGGCCGGAAGACTAACCTACTGGCAAAAGTAAAGTTTGAATAAACTAAGTCCAAGCAGGCCGATACTACCCTGAGGAGATTGTACCAGGGGGTAGAGTCGTGCCTGCTTTATTTGTATTGGGTAGTATTATCTTACCAGCTATTTTAGGGTTACAAGTTTTACTAGTTCCCAATAGGGCAAGCCGTAATTTGGCTATCTTCATGACTTGCCTGGTTCTTATAGTATGTTCTCTGGGCATGTGGTATTGGTCGCCCTTTCAGGTGGAATTTAATGGGACATTTGGCGGCGTTATTAATTTAGTAATTGCCATTGGGGACATCTTAGTTTTAGTTTTTATGGCTTATTTAGGCTGGCAGGGACGAAGGCCTTGGGTGGTGCTACTGGCACTAATTCAGTTGTTTTTTTTCGGTTGGTTAGAATTATTTATACCCGGGTTAGCTACCGAGGGGATTTTGGTTGACCGTTTGACCCTCACCTTAAATTTCATCGTTACTGTTGTTGGCTCATTAGTCATTATTTTTGCAGTAAAATATATGGATGATATGGAAGCAGAACCCCACTTGTCGCACCGTGGGCTACCTCGCTTTTTCGCAGTATTAATTTTTTTTCTAAGCGCTATGAATGGTTTAGTAAGTACCGGTAACCTTCGCTGGCTTTACTTTTTTTGGGAAATAACTACTTTAGCTTCTTTTCTCTTGATCAGTCACTTTAAACACCAAGAAGCCACTGAAAATGCTTTTCGAGCCTTATGGATGAACCAATTAGGCGGAGTAGCAATTTTATTAGCTCTTGTAGTACTAGGTCGGGAACTAGGAACCGCCTCCTTAACTCAACTGATCTTATTTACCCCTGGAAATTCTCGGTTACTCCTAGTTTGCGGCTTGTTGGCCTTTGCTGCTTTTGTGAAAGCCGCTCAACTACCTTTTCATGGCTGGCTACTCGGGGCCATGGTTGCTCCTACCCCTGTTTCAGCCTTACTCCATTCTAGTACCATGGTCAATGCTGCTTTATATTTAGTCTTTCGCTTGTCACCGGCTATTAGGGGCACTAGCTTAGGTTCGTTAATAGCCGTCTATGGGACATTTAGTTTTCTAACCGCTTCGGCGATGGCGATTGGAGAGGAAAATGCTAAACGAGTGTTAGCTTTTTCGACTATTGCGAATTTAGGGTTGGCTTTAGCAATGGGTAGTTTAAATACCCCCTTAGCTCTAACTGCTGGTTTATTGATCTTAGTTTACCATGCCCTTTCGAAAGGATTATTGTTTTTAGCGGTTGGGTCTATTGAACATTCGATTGGGACTAGGCATATTGAAAAAATGGATCGTCTCTTTGAAATTATGCCGGCAACTACTGTTTTGGCGGTACTAGGCATGATTAGCATGATGATGCCACCATTTGGTATGTTAGTCGGCAAATGGTTAGCTATTGAAGCTGCCGTTAATAATCCAGTAATCTTGTTGTTCACTATTTTTGGGAGCGCTTTTACGGTTGCCTTTTGGTCGAAATGGGTCGGACGGATTTTAACGACTTCTTGTCTCACTAATGGGGCTCAGATTAAGATGGAATCGTTGTCAATTTTTACAGGTTTGCCTCTATACTTACTAGCGGGACTAGTGCTTTTATCTAGCTTTTTTCTCGCCCCAGTTTTTCATTTCTTTGCTCGTCCAGTAGTTGAAGCTCAGTTTGGACCGATTGCGCTGAAGACGGCTTCGGGTGGGTTGCTTACACCGCTAGGCGGCTTTTTCCCCTGGCCGGTTTTTGCTGTTTTAGCTCTTGTTTTTCTAACAATGCCTGTATTACGTAGTGCATTACGGCAGAGAAATATTCAGTGTTCCTATCTCTGCGGAGAGAATACCCCTGATGAAGAAGGGCGGCAGTTTTACTCCTCTCGGGACCAAGCGTATACCGCGCAAGTTGGTAACTATTACGCAGCCGGGGTTTTTGGTGAGGGATCGGTGAATAGGTGGGCGGTTCCGATTGCTATCGGGTTATTGCTCCTGATGTTAGGGGTGATTTGGTGAACCTGACTGGGTTAGGCGTTGTTCTAGCGGCGGTATTTTTAGCTCCTCTTATTGGCGGCTTTTTAACGGGATTAGAACGGAAAATTATCGCTCGGTTACAAGGTCGGCAAGGGCCTCCGGTTTGGCAGGCTTATTACGATTTTCTAAAGCTCTGGCAAAAAGAAGCTGTGATAGTAAATGGCTTACAAATTATTTACGTCTATGTTCATTTGAGCTTTATGATTATGAGCCTGTTGGCGTTGGTCTTGGGCCAAGATTTGCTGATGACGTTATTTATTTTTTCTTTTTCTACTGTAGCCCTGGTCCTAGGCGGGTTAAGTGTAGATTCTCCTTATAGTCGGGTTGGTAGTCAAAGGGAGATCATTCAACTATTAGCTTATGAGCCGATTTTAATTCTCATGGTTATTGCTTATTACAAAGCAACAGGGAGTTTTTTAGCTAATCGGGTTTGGCAATTGGACCGGCCTTTGTTATTTAGCTTACCGCTAATTGCTTTGGCTCTAGTACCGGTATTTATCATTAAGACTCGTAAATCCCCTTTTGACTTGGCGGCTCAACTCCACGAACCCCATCAGGAATTAGTAAGGGGGATTATTACCGAGTATTCGGGACCCTATCTTGCTCTTATCGAGTTAGCTTCTTGGTATGAGCTAGTTTTTCTTTTCGGGTTGGTAATGCTCTTTTGGGCTACTAATCTATGGGGTGCGCTTATTGTAGCTCTTTTATTTTTTGCAGCTATGGTCTTAATTGACAATGTTACCCC
>DHRX01000064.1:11901-12338 GCA_002408345.1 Firmicutes bacterium UBA5301
TTAACGTAGCTTGGTTATATTTCCGTTGAAGGTGATAAAATGTCACTACTCGCAATTTCACGGCGTAAATCCCCGTGGTTGCTCCATTTCGAAACTGGTAGCTGCAATGGGTGTGCTATTGAGGTCTTTGCCTGTCTAACGCCGTTGTACGACTTGGAACGGTTCGGCATAATTAACACCGGCAACCCTAAACATGCGGATCTGTTTGTGGTAACCGGTTGTGTTAGTTCTCGATCTGGTCGGGTTTTAGTCAACCTCTATAACCAGATACCGAACCCAAAGGTAGTTGTGGCTGTAGGTGTCTGCGCTTGTACCGGCGGAATATTCCATGACGCTTATAATCTGGCTCCTGGGGTTGATCGGGTTATTCCGGTAGATGTTTACGTACCAAACTGTCCGGCCCGACCAGAAGCAATTATTGATGGAATTCTGCATGG
>DHRX01000037.1:0-2310 GCA_002408345.1 Firmicutes bacterium UBA5301
CCCCGTTTTTGCCGATCTTCTGGAATATGCCCCAAACCCGCTAAGATTTTCCGCCGGGGAGAATAATCGGTAATATCCCTACCCTTAACCTCTATTTCCCCTTGTAACGCGGTTCTTAACCCAGAGAGCGCCTTCACAAGCTCTGTTTGCCCATTCCCGTCAATCCCGGCTATCCCTAAAATCTCTCCTTGATGAACCTGCAGGTTGATACCCTTCAGGGCAGGGAGGTTCCGGGCGTCCCGAGCATGGAGATTGGTAACCTCAAGAACAACTGCCCCGGGAGCACTCGGTCCTTTTTCGACCTCCAAGAGCACCGGTCTACCTACCATGGTACTTGCTAACTCTGCTTCGGTAGTCTCCGCGGTCTTAAAGTTAGCCACCACTTGTCCCCGGCGAATAACGGTAACAGTATCGCTCATTGAGATAACTTCTTTCAGTTTGTGTGTAATAAGAATAATGGATTTATTTTCGGCTACTAAGCTTTGCATGGTTTTATGGAGTTCCTCTACTTCTTGAGGAGTGAGCACAGCTGTGGGCTCGTCAAATATCAAAATATCCGCGCCCCTAAAGAGAGCCTTCAAAATCTCTACCCGCTGCTGCATACCAACTGAGATATCCTCTACCTTAGCAAAAGGATCTACTTGTAAACCATACCGTTCTGAAATTATCTGAACTTGGCGAATCCCTTCTTTCATATCAAGAAAGATCCGCTTTTTTGGTTCCACACCTAATAAGATGTTTTCGGCCACTGTAAACGGTGGAATAAGCATAAAGTGTTGATGAACCATGCCGATTCCCAAACTAATTGCTATGTTGGGATCATTTATCTCTACCTCTTGATCCTTGACAAAAATCCGCCCGTCATCCGGCTTATAGAGTCCGTATAAAATATTCATCAAGGTGCTCTTGCCAGCTCCATTTTCTCCCAAAAGAGCATGAATTTCACCTGGATAAACTGTCAAGTCAATGCAGTCGTTGGCTTTAACACCAGGAAAGATCTTAGTTATACCTTCCATGCGAACTATTGGTTGCAAAAGCGCCACCTCCCCACCTATGCACCTTGTAAAAAAAGCCAGGTGCCTATAGGCACCTGGCCTTCTCTTTCTACATTTTGCCTAACGGTGCCTACACTAATATGTTATTTAGTGTCTGGCACAATTAGGTTGCCAGAAGCTATCTTCTTGGCATATTCATCAACCTTGGCTCGGACCGCAGCCGGCACATTAACCCCAGGTGACCAGGCGGTACCAACACCATTATCCGCTAAACCTAGATTCAATAAGCCACCCTTAAACTTACCTGCGACTACCATCTGAGCCCCATCATAAACAGCAACGTCAACCATTTTCAGCATACTACTAATAACTGTTGCTGGAGCTAGATGGCTCTGGTCAGAGTCAACACCAATAGCGTAAACGCCTTTTTCTTTGGCTGCCTCAATAACTCCGTTTCCACAAGCCCCGGAGGCATGATAAACAACATCTGCACCGTTAGCAATTTGGGCTAGTGCCACTTCTTTACCCTTAACCGGGTCATCAAACTTTCCGGTATAAGCAATTGAAATCTTAGCTTTTGGATTGACTGCTTTAACACCATTAACAAAGCCAACTTCGAATCGGGTAATCACCGGAGATTCCATACCGCCAACAAAACCAACACTATTATTCTTGGTCATCATTCCGGCGATTACGCCTTGGAGGAAAGAACCTTCTTGCTCCTTAAATAAAACCGACAACACATTCGGTTGATCTACTACGCTATCAATAATCCCAAACTTAACATCCGGATACTCTTGGGCCACCCGGTCAATTGCGTCGGTTAACAGAAAACCAATACCGAAAATAAGATTATAACCCTGTTCAGCCAACATCCGTACGTTCGGCTCATAGTCATCCATAACCTTAGATTCCACATAAGTTGTCTTAACGCCAAACTCTTTCTGAGCCTTCATCAGACCACGGTAGGCTGCATCATTAAAAGATTGGTCCCCAAGACCACCAGTGTCTAAAATGATACCGACTTTATACTCTTTAGCGCCAGCAAAAACAGACAACGACAACACAACAAGTAGAGACAGGACTAGAATCGATACCCGCTTCACCTTATCTCCCCCTAATTTTGAATTCGACCTCACCTAATATTTCTATGGTTGGAGACTTAATCCTCCAAAGTTACGAAAAACGTACAACCACAGTTCAGTCCTTCTTTTCCTTGCGATTCTGAGTAAGCAGATATATTCCTAGGATAATTAAGACCACTGGCCAGGTCCAGGAGAATACATAATTAGGAATTATCCGTCGCACTAAAACA
>DHRX01000037.1:2481-2781 GCA_002408345.1 Firmicutes bacterium UBA5301
TTAACCCTAGAACTAATAAAATCAGGCCCAAGCTCCGTTGTCGCTCGGTGACAAACTCAGGTTCATACACGTTCCCAACCCGTGCGGTCTCAATGTATTCTAGATCCCCTGGTTCCTGGGGAATAATAATCCAAGCGATTAAATAAGCTAATACACCAAAACCCATAAATCCAGCAATACCCCAAATTACCCGGACCAGGGAGACATCCAGCTGGAAATATTCGGCTAACCCAGCCGCCACTCCAGCAATAACTACGTCTTGACGAGACCGATATAGCCTTTTGTTCATAAGCTCCTCCC
>DHRX01000163.1:0-934 GCA_002408345.1 Firmicutes bacterium UBA5301
GATACACGCCTGCAGTTGGCGGCCTGTGCGGAGAAGTTTGCTTCGCTGAACGTACTAGAGTTTAAAAATGTACAAGAGATTCGACTTTTAAAAGGTTTGCTTCAGTCAAAAGCTAAAGCTCTGGCTGCGGAGATTAACTCTTTAGCCAATCTGAACCTTGCTTATGCTCAAAATTCAACCTTACAAGCTAGCGGTAATATCATCTGTAGCGGCAAAGGTTGCTATGACTGCGAATTATACGCAGGGGGTGAGGTCAAGGTGAGAGGAGAAGAAGGTTATTTTCGGGGCCGGAAAATTGTCTCAGGCGGAAATGTCGATGTAGCCGATTTGGGCTGTCCTTTTGGCCAAGAAACTATAGTTGAGTTCTCCCCTCATTTCAAACTTAGAGCGGATATCGTCAGAAATAATACGGTGATTATAACTGGACGTCAATCAGTTCGGATTGAAGAGGATAAACGCTTCTTAAAGTGCTGGGTAGATTATAAGGGCCACCTAAATGTTAGCACTTTGAGCCTTCGGGATACCGAAAAATCTCAGGAGCCGTCGTAAGGACTTTCGTACTCATCTTTTTGTTGCCAAAGGATTTTAAGCTAATACTAAGAAGAAAACTAGCAATATTCACACAATATTCAGAGTCTAAAGGAGTACATCAGACCGTTATGAAACTCCATAAAGTACGTTTAGATGTCGGTGGGATGACTTGTGCTGCTTGTGTGGCCCGATTGGAAAAGGCTCTCAATCGGTTAGAGGGGGTCAAATCTGCTACCGCTAATTACGCTACAGAGACAGTGGCTGTTGAGTATGATCTCGAGCGCACCAATTTAGCTGAGATTGCCAGGGTAATTTCAGAAACCGGTTACGAACCACGAATTCGGACCATTGACTTGAAGGTGCTGGGCATGACTTGTGCTGCTTGTTCAGCTCGGGTAGAGAA
>DHRX01000163.1:1066-3105 GCA_002408345.1 Firmicutes bacterium UBA5301
GTTCAGCTCGGGTAGAGAAAGCTCTGGCTAAGACCCCTGGTGTTATAAAAGCGGCGGTAAACCTAGCTGTAGAACAAGCTCGAGTCACATTCTTGAGCGGGGTATTGGAACAAAAGGATCTAGAAGAAGTGGTGGTGCAAGCCGGCTACCAGGCTTTGGCGAAAGTTGCCGGAGAAGATCAGTATCAGGCCTTAGAGGCTGAGAAACAGAAAGAAGTGACCCAGCTTAGACGTTTATTTATCATGTCTGCCATTCTTAGCACCCCCTTGGCAGCAATGATGTTAGGGCCAGTTCTGCCATTGCCGGCCTGGTTACATAACCCCTATTTCCAAATGTTCTTGGCTACACCGGTTCAGTTTGGTCCCGGTTGGCGTTTTTACCGGGGAGCTTATCATGCCCTTAAAGCACGGTCTGCCAACATGGATGTCCTCGTAGCCCTGGGTACTTCTGCAGCCTACTTTTACAGCGTTTGGGTTACCTTGGTCCAGGGTGGTCATGGTGGTGTTTACTTTGAATCAGCAGCGGTAATTATTACCCTAATTCTATTAGGCAAACTGTTAGAGGCTACGGCTAAAGGGCGCACTTCTGCAGCCATTAAGAAATTGATTAGCCTCTCCCCCAAAACTGCTGTAGTACAGCGGGATGGCGTTTCCCGCGAAGTTCCGGCGGATGAGGTCCAGGTGGGTGATATCGTCTTAGTCCGGCCAGGAGACCGGGTTCCGGTGGACGGTATTATTATTGAAGGCTTTTCTTCCTTAGATGAATCGATGATTACCGGGGAGAGTTTACCGGTAGAAAAAGGTCCTGGAGCCGAGGTTATTGGTGCGACCATTAATAAATTAGGCGCTTTTAAATTTGAGGCCACTAAAGTTGGTAAGGATACGGCTTTGGCCCAAATTGTCCGGCTCGTCGAGGAGGCCCAGGGTGCCAAGGCGCCGATCCAGCGCCTGGCCGATCAGGTCTCCGGAGTTTTTGTTCCGGTAGTGGTCGGGATTGCTATGGTTACCTTTCTCATCTGGTATATGACTACCGGTAATTTTCAGACATCCCTAGTTAATTTAACCGCGGTATTGGTCATTGCTTGTCCTTGTGCCCTAGGTCTAGCGACACCAACGGCTATTATGGTTGGTACCGGTAAAGGGGCAGAATTGGGAATCCTCTTCCGGAGCGGTGAACATCTGGAGCGAGCTCATCGGCTTGAGGCGGTTATATTAGATAAGACAGGGACTATTACTAAAGGGGAGCCGGCTTTAAGGAGCGTATTACCTGCTCCTGGGGTCTCGGCCCAGGAACTGCTTGCTCTGGCCGCTGCGGTTGAAGCCAATTCCGAACACCCGTTGGCCCGAGCGGTCCGGGTCGCTGGCCAAGACCAGGGTTTGAAGATAGACACTGTTACTGACTTTGCTGCTGTACCGGGCCGAGGGGTTCAGGGCCGGCTAAACAATAAGACTATTCGCTTAGGTAACCAAGAATTCATGGTAGAGAACGGTATTGACGTTGATCCTTGGCAGATAGCAGTTACCGAGCTTCAGAACCAAGGTGAGACTGTCATGTTTTTAGCTCTAGATTTAGAACTAAAAGGTATGGTTAGTGTAGCAGATCAACTGAAAGAATCCTCTCCACAAGCCATTAAGCAACTTCAAAGTCACGGAATAGATGTTTATATGGTTACCGGGGATAATAAGTTTACCGCTAAGGCTGTAGCCCTGGAAGTCGGTATCCCGGAAAAAAATGTTTTAGCCCAGGTCTTACCGGCAGAAAAGGCTGGGGTAGTTAAAAAGCTCCAAGGAAAAGGCCTAGTTGTAGGTATGGTCGGGGATGGAATTAATGATGCTCCGGCTTTAGTCCAAGCCGATGTTGGTGTAGCTATTGGTACCGGTACCGATATTGCCATAGAGGCTGCTGATGTAACGTTAATCCGTGGTGATTTGCGAGTCTTAGTAACTGCGTTGGAGTTAAGCCGTGAGCCTATGCGCATAATTAAACAGAACCTATTTTGGGCTTTTTTCTATAATATTTTAGGTATTCCCTTAGCGGCG
>DHRX01000163.1:3341-3599 GCA_002408345.1 Firmicutes bacterium UBA5301
ATGCAACAGATTCAGTTGAAAATTGCCGGTATGTCGTGTAACCATTGTAAAATGGCGGTTGAAAGAGGACTTAGTGGATTAAGTGGAGTCGACTCTGCGGTAGTTAATTTGGCAGAGGGGACTGTGCAGATTAGTTATGACCCGGCTACAGTAAGCACGTCGGATCTGCAAAAGGCGGTGGAAGAGGCCGGATACCAAGTAGTTGAACTTTGTTAGTATAAAGTTTTAGTGGGTAAAAAAAGGAAAGAAGTCAAGAGA
>DHRX01000058.1:0-3797 GCA_002408345.1 Firmicutes bacterium UBA5301
AACTACTCATTTTGACTATAAAGCGATCAGCAGCCGTTTAGTTAAGTTAGATATTTTAGGGCATGACGATCCGACGGTATTGAGAATGCTACAAGATCTCACAGGACAACAACCCCAAGCGATCCCTCTAGATGATCAGGCAACGATGGCTATCTTTTCGGGGTTAGAGAGCCTAGGTCTTTCGGAAGAGGAGCTAGGGGCTAAAGTGGGAACTTTAGGGGTACCGGAGTTTGGTACACGCTTTGTGCGGCAGATGTTAGAGGAGACCAGACCTACAACTTTCGGAGAATTAGTTCGTATTAGCGGGCTTTCCCACGGGACTGATGTCTGGTTGAATAATGCTCAAGAGTGGATTCGTAGCGGTCAAGCAAGCCTGGCTCAGGTTATTTCTACTCGGGACGATATAATGACCCATCTAATGTTAAAAGGGGTTGAGCCTCTCAAAGCTTTCAAGCTGATGGAAAAAGTGCGCAAAGGCAAGGGAATTACCTCTGAGGATGCTGAGTTAATGAAAACGTGCGCTGTAGAACCTTGGTTTATCGAGTCCTGTAGTCGGATTAAGTATCTTTTTCCGAAGGCCCATGCGGTAGCGTATGTAACGATGGCTTTTCGTATTGCGTGGTTTAAGGTTCACTATCCAGAGGCTTTTTATGCTGCCTACTTTACGGTACGAGCAGACGAGTTTGATATTGCTTTAGTTGAAGGCGGTTTAGACGTAGTTAATTCTAGGTTAAAAGAGTATGAAGCTAAAGGAAATAACGCTACCGCTAGGGAAAGGAATATCTTGACAATTCTGGAAGTATCTAAAGAGGCGTTATTGCGGGGAATTAAGTTTGGCAGAGTTGACTTATATGATAGTGATGCTAAGATATTTAAGCTTACAGGAAAAACGTTAATTCCACCATTTATTAGTATTGCTGGGTTAGGAGAAACTGCAGCCCAGTCTATAATTAAGGCTCGGGAAGAAGCTCAATTTACTTCGGTAGAGGATCTCCGCAACCGGACAGGTTTATCCAAAACGGTTATTGAGGTTTTGAAGGAACAAGGGACAATTAGTCAACTGCCGGAAACTAACCAAATGAACCTTTTTGGCTTCTAACCTTGCATGACTTTAACAATAGTGGTAAAATGACTATGGTAATATTCTCTGGAGGAATGAGTGGGTTGCCGGCCCACTCTTTCTATATTAAGGTAGCTTCGCATTTTCACTAATCTACGAGGTAACACTATAGTTACCAGGAGGGATAGTATGAAACGAACGGAGATTGAAAAACTTGTTGCTAACCTTGCTGAATCTATCGTTCGGGACTTAGACCTCTACTTAATTAATGTCGAATTTGTTAAAGAAGGGCAACATTACTTCTTACGTGTCTATATTGATAAACCTGACGGTGTTACTATAGATGATTGCCAAGCGGTAGCTCAAAAGTTGAACCCGATTTTAGATGAGGCTGACCCTATTGAGCAGCAGTATATCTTTGAGGTCTCTTCACCAGGGGCGGAAAGGCCCTTAAAAACTGAACAGGATTTCTCAGTTAGTGTAGGTCGCTATGTTAATCTTACTACGTATGCCCCGTTTAATGGCCAAAAGCAATTTGCAGGTATATTGTTAGGAAAAGAGAACGGGGTTATTTCCCTAGAGTTGACTGAGGAAGGTCAGACCATTAGTATTCCAGAAGATAAAGTAGCCAAAATCCGTTTGGCTATTCGATTTTAACGAGTTTGGGGAGGTTACATCGGGATGAATTACGACCTGATGCAAGCATTTCACGAGTTAACCCAGGAGCGTGGTATTTCTGTTGAGGTGCTCAAAGAAGCTATTGAAGCCGCTATTGCTTCTGCATATAAGCGTCATTTTAACTCAACAGGAAACATCAGGGTAGAGTTTGGTGATAGTCGAAGTGGGGATATTAAAGTTTACTCCCGCAGAATGGTAGTAGATGAGGTTACCAATCCCCAACTAGAAATTTCTTTAGAAGAGGCTCAAACCGATAACCCCAGCTATAAGTTGGGCGATTATTTTGAAGAAGAGGTTACGCCTAAGGATTTTGGACGCATTGCGGCGCAAACCGCTAAACAAGTAGTTATTCAGCGGATTCGTGAGGCTGAGCGGGATCTAGTTTATGACCAATACATTGAACGGGTAGACGACATTATTACCGGGGTTGTTCATCGGGTTGAACGTCGTAACGTCTTTATTGACTTAGGTCGGGTTGAAGCAATTCTCCCTCCTACTGAACAGATGCCGAATGAGAATTATCGTCCTGGTGACCGTCTAAAAACCTATATTGTTAGTGTCAGTAAGACTTCTAAAGGCCCTGGAGTAACGGTATCTAGGGCTCATCCAGGATTGCTTAAACGCTTGTTTGAATTAGAAGTTCCCGAGATTTTTGATGGAATAGTTGAGATAAAAAGTGTCGCTAGGGAGCCTGGTTATCGCTCAAAAATTGCGGTTGATTCTAATGATCGAAATGTGGATCCTGTTGGTGCGTGTGTGGGACAACGTGGTAGCCGTGTTCAGACCATTGTTAATGAGCTTAGAGGCGAGAAGATTGATATAGTTGCTTGGGATGTTGATATCGGCAAGTTTGTGGCTAACGCTCTTAGCCCGGCTAAGGTAGAAGCGGTCTATCCTCGGGAGGGCGAGAAAACGGCCCGGGTGGTAGTACATGAGGATCAGTTGTCGTTAGCTATTGGCCGTGAAGGGCAAAATGCTCGCTTGGCAGCTAAACTTACCGGTTGGAAAATTGATATTAAAACATGGGAACAGATGCAGGAGATTTTAGCGCAAGAAGCAGAGGATGAAGCTGCTCTTAAAGCACAGGCCGAAGCTGAAATGGAGAAAGAAGAGGCAGAAGAAGAAAAAGTTTCTGATTTGGATACTGCACTCTTGGATGAGTATGTTGCTCGGATTATTGAATCTGGCTTAAAGGAAAGCCAACAGGAAGTTACTGCTAAAGAAGTTTCGGCTCGAAGCAAGAATAAAACTACGACCACAACCCTTAAAAATCTAGAAGATTTGCGGATTTTAGTTGAGGAAGACCAAGCCCAACCGGAAAAACCAGGGGCTGATGTTGCTGCCAAAAAAGACGATGCCGAAGAAGGCACTGCTATTGATAAGAACGTATTAGACGATGCATTAGCGGACTTACTAGATTTGGAATAAGGCAGGGATAGTTGTGAGAAGGTCACCGATTCGGACCTGTATTTCTTGCAGGCAGACTAGTGAGAAAAAACAACTAGTTCGATTTGTCCGGACTCCGGATGGAGCTGTTTATCTAGATCCAACCGGTAAAAAATCTGGGCGTGGAGCCTATGTTTGCGCTGAAGCAGAGTGCTTTAATAAAGCCCTAGGTGGCCCTTTAGATAAAGCTTTGAAAGTAAAGTTAGGTTTCTCTGATAAAGAGAGGTTGGTAGTGGAATTTGACGTTTATCAAAACCGCTGAGGTTTACGAGCAGAAAATTTTAGGTTTAATAGGGCTTGCAGCCAAAGCAGGCCAGTTAGTGAAGGGCACCGATGCGGTGTTAGAAGGCATAGCGAAAAGGAAAGTGCATCTTGTTATAATTGCTGCTGATGCTGGTAAAGTTATTTCGGCCGATATTACTGCATCCTGCGCTGTTAATAGTGTACCAGAGTACAGGTGCAAAGTATTAGATAAAGCGAAACTCGGTGCATTAATGGGTAGAGCTGCGTTGGCAGTTGTTGGGATTACTTCAGTTGACTTTGCCCGGGGAATTGAAGAGATATTCAATGCAAATTTATCTTCGGCCGAATAATGTGGGGGTGTTTTCTGCGT
>DHRX01000058.1:3911-5528 GCA_002408345.1 Firmicutes bacterium UBA5301
TAATGTGGGGGTGTTTTCTGCGTGGAGAAAGTAAGAGTATATGAATTAGCTAGGGAGTTAGGTGTTAGCTCTAAAGATATGGTTACTATGCTGCAGAAACTGGGTTTGGATGTCAAGAACCATATGAGTAATGTTGAGGGGTCTATTGCTAACCAGATTCGGGAGCGAGCCCAAATTTTACGGGAACGTAAAACGACTGCCGAGCCCCCTACAGCGCCAGTGACGAAAGAACAGTCACCAGAAAGTCAGCCCCAGCCACAGCCTGATAAAACTACGGGCCAGAAAAAGAAGGAATCAACTCATATGGATAAAAAACAAAAATCGGTCCAGGCAGCTGATAAGGAGGGTACCGATAAAAAAGGTACTCCCAAAAAAGAGCTTGCTCCTAAAAAAGAACTTAAAAAAAGTAAAGAAAAAACTAGTACTGATGATATAGAACCAGACCAACCTATCCGGCGGCCTAAATCCAAGCGTCGGCCTAAAAAAAGTGGACCAGATATTAAAGGTTCTCGGATTACTCAAGTTCAGCCTACTAAGAAGAGAGTGACAATACCGTTAGAAGCAACTGTGAAAGAATTAGCGGCAGAATTTAGTATACCAGCTACGACTTTAATTAAAAAATTGATGGGGTTAGGTATTATGGCAGCAGTCAACCAAATTGTAGATTCGGAAGCAGCTCTTCTGGTCGCTGCAGACCTAGGCTTAGAGGCGGAACTGGAAAAGACCAAAGATCCAGAAATTGTTTACCTAACAGAGGATGACGATGCACAAGAAACTCTGAAACCAAGACCGCCAGTAGTTACAATTATGGGGCACGTAGACCATGGTAAGACAACCTTGCTGGATGCCATTCGTGAAGCAAAAGTGGCAGCACAGGAGGCTGGGGGTATAACTCAACATATTGGTGCTTACCAGATTGAGTTTAAAGGAAAAGAGATTACTTTTTTAGACACCCCTGGACATGAGGCTTTTACCGCCATGCGTGCTCGGGGCGCTCAAGTAACCGATATTGTTATTTTAGTGGTAGCTGCAGATGATGGGGTCATGCCTCAGACAGTGGAAGCTTTGAACCATGCTAAAGCGGCTAATGTTCCTATAATAGTGGCTGTCAACAAAATCGATAAACCAGCTGCCAACCCTGATCGGGTGAAACAAGAGCTAACAGAATATAACTTGATCCCTGAAGAATGGGGTGGAGATACCATCTTCGTGCCTATTTCTGCGCTAAAGAAGCAGGGAATCGACGATATATTAGAAATGATTTCTTTGGTAGCGGAACTGCAGGAATTACAAGCAAACCCGGAACGGTTAGCTCGAGGTATCGTCATTGAGTCCCAGCTAGATAAAGGTATGGGGCCTTTAGCTACAATTCTAATTCAAAAAGGCACGTTACGTATCGGCGATACTGTAGTAGCTGGTGAGGCCTACGGTCGAGTGCGGGCAATGACGGATTACTTAGGCAAGAGAATAAAAGAAGCAGGACCATCGGTTCCCGTTCAAGTTTTAGGGCTGTCAGACGCACCGTCTGCTGGTGATAGTTTTGCAGCAGTAGAAGACGAAAAGATTGCCAGGAGTATAGCTGAATCTAGACAGAATAAGTTTAAAGAGGCGCAAGTT
>DHRX01000159.1 GCA_002408345.1 Firmicutes bacterium UBA5301
ACAATTAGTTCCCAATTCTGATATATTTGCTTCTGAATTGATCGAATGCTCTCTTCAATATAATCGCCCACATTATACGCAGGCATAATTACAGATATAAGATCACTCATATTAATTAACCTCCGGCGCAAACATTAACTCAAATTGGTTATTTCCAATATAGCTTGGAAAACATCCTCGGGAGAAACCTGCCGCATACATTCAACTGTTGGGCAGTTCTTTTTAAAACAAGGAGAACAGGAAATATTAGCTTTTAAAATGATATTATCCGATCCGTAAGGGCCGTTCCTAACTGGATCAGTAGGGCCAAATATAGTGATTACCGGTGTGTCCATGGCTACCGCTAAATGCATTGGTCCGGTATCTCCACCAATGAAAAGCATACTCTGTCCCATTATATAAGCTAGCTGTTTTAGCGTGGTTTTCCCGATTATATTATAGATTTTTGCCTGAGTATTTTTCTGTATTGTAAGTGCCAGTTCTTTATCTTTGGGAGCGCCAACTAAAACTATCGGAACCCCCAGTTTTTGCCCAATCTCATCAGCTAACTTAGCATATGATTCTGCAGGCCAACACTTTGATTGCCAATTAGTACCAGGAGCAACAACGATATAATTATCCTGTATATCTAATCCGTTCTCGTGCAATATCCCCTTGCCTTTCTCTTTATCCTCTTTCGAAGGGGTAATAACCCACTCTGGTCGCTCAACCTCACATCCTAAAGCTCTAGCAACATCTAGATATCTCTCTACTACATGTCCAGTCTGATTCGGGCCACAGACTGCTTTACTGATTAGACCGCTTAATTCTCGCATATTGCAATAACCCAAGCGTTTGGACGCACCACTCATCCACGCTAAAGCTGCGCTTTTAAACAAACCCTGAAGGTCTAAAACTACATCAAATTTTTTGCTTTTCAGCTGTTTTTTTAGAATAGCACTGTTCTGAAAAAAACCAGAAAATGACTTGAACTTCGCTTTTTCAAATAATATCAATTCATCAATATCCGGATTATTAGTCAATAAATCATAGGCCGGTTTCTCCACTATCCAAGTGATACGACACTCGGGATAAGTCTGTTTTAGAGCCCGTGATACCGGTAAAGCGTGAATCACATCACCGATCGCACTGAGTTTTACAATCAAAATATTCATTACTCCAACACCGCTCCCGAAGGGATAATCTGACCCTGCTGAAGTTTAGCATTGGGCCCGATAACCGCTCTATCTCCAACCACACACCCTCTCGGGATGACTGCCCCTGCTAATATGGTGACTCCATCCCCCACTATAGCACCTTCCACATAAGCACCAGAGCCTACCTCAACCCGATCCCATAGTACTACATCTTTCAAAATCACTTGGTCGTGTACCTGACAGCCTGTACCTAAGACGTTAGCTCCACTTAGCTCTGCTCCGGGATGAATTACCGTTTTCTCTCCTACTAACCTACCTCCGGTTATGGTAGAAAGCCCAGGGGTATATAGTTTAACCCTACCCTGCACGATATCAAGGTTAGCTTGATGGTACACCTGGTGGGTACCTACGTCACACCAGTAATTTTCGGTAGACCAAGCATAAAATGGGGCATCAGTTGCCACCAACTGCGGAAATAGTTGACGTCCAAAATCATAAACAGTTCCACTAGGAATCAAATCCAAAATTTCTGGTTCAAAAACATAAATACCTGTATTGGCTGTAAAGCTAAGAGCCTCTTCAGGCTTGGGTTTCTCCTGAAACCCCTTGATACGACCATCTTCATCTGTTACTACAACACCATAGTGAGTAGGATCATTCACCGGTTTAACAGCAATAGTAGCAAGCGCGCCTTTTTGCTTATGAAAAAAGATTAATTCAGTAAGGTTGATATCTGTAAGCGCATCACCGGCAATAACCATAAAAGTATCTGTAAAAAATCGGTTTAACCGCCGAACACCCCCCGCAGTACCCATAAGTTCCCGTTCCTCAGAGTAGTGCAGGTTTACCCCAAAATTCGATCCATCTCCAAAATAGGTTTTAATCTGATCTGGTAAATACCAGAGGTTTGCAGCAACTTCAATAATACCATGTTTGGCCAACAAAGCTAAAATATGTTCGATAGCTGGACGGTTAGCCAAAGGTACCATCGGTTTTGGGATGTGCTGAGTTAGAGGTTCTAAACGTGAACCTACGCCAGCAGCTAAAACCATCCCTTGCAAAGTTATCTCCCCCAACTAATGTTTTTAAACTTGTTTCCGAAGACGATTATTCTCCGCCACCGCTAGAACCAGATCTGCAGTCCGACCTACGGCCCCAGGATTTCCTAACCTTTTAACAACTTCCGCTAAATCTGCTTTAAGAGAAGTTACATACGCCTGATCGGTGAGCATACATATAATATCCTTGGCTATAATCTCTGGCTTCACATCATGCTGCAAGTATTCAGGCATAGCCATCCGACCCAGAATAATATTGGGTAACCCTACATGGGGAATTCGGATAAGCATCTTGGCTAGGAGGTACGTAGAGGTAGCTACCTTATAAATGATAACCATGGGGGTGCCTAGAACTGCAGCTTCTAAGGTTACCGTCCCCGATGCGGCAATAACCGCCTGACTGACACTTATTACATCATAAGTCCGACCTTCTACAAGTAGGACCTCTACTCCAACACTATCCAGGCGTTTTTGAATCGACTCAGTATCAATAGAACCTGCTCGAGGGAGAATAAATCTAGCTTTCGGAACCTTTTCTTTAATCAGTTTGGCTGCTTGCAACATATCTGGAAACAAGGTCTCAATTTCTTGGCGTCTACTACCTGGTAGGAGCCCAACTACCAGTTCGTCAGGAGAAAGGCCAAGACTCTCTCTGACAGCTTTTGGAGGCATGCTAGGCTTGACGATATCTAAAAGAGGATGGCCAACGAAAGTCACATCGGCTCCCGCCTGTTGATAGACTTCAGCTTCAAAAGGAAAAACTGAGGCTATTTTAGTAACGGTATGGGCGACCTTCTCAGCCCGGGACTTACCCCAGGCCCAGGCAGAAGGGCTGAAATAATAGACCATAGGGATGTCTTCAGCCTTAACCATCCGAGCCAAACGCATGTTAAAACCAGGATAGTCAATAAAAACTACAGCATCTGGCTTCTGTTGTCTAATAGCATTAGCAATCTTCAACATCACTTTCCGCAGAACCTGAATGCTTTTAAATGCCTCTAAAAAACCAATTGTGCTCAGTTTAGTAGGGCCAAAAATCAAGTTGACCCCAGCAGAGTGCATTTGGGGACCGCCCATTCCGCTTAAACGAATTTCTGGCCGCCGTTCTTTGAGAGCCTTGGCCAAACGAGCACCGTGTAAGTCGCCTGAGGGTTCACCAGCAATAATCATAATATTCACTTAATCTGCCTCCTGAAATATCTGAGGCAAACCTGTCAGCACCTTTTGAGGGTTAAATGCGCAGATGGTAATGTTACGCTCATTCGCAAAATCAATCGATTCTTCCATATCCAGGAAAAAAACTTGGTTTGCTTCAAGGGCCAGAGTACCCCCACCGGCCAGATATAAGCTTTCAATGGTATCAAATCCGATTACCGGAATATCAAACCGAAAATCTTGGTGAGGTTTAGAAACTTTTAGCGCTGTGACCGGACCTTTCGCCAATTTTCCCCCTCTTAGGATAGTAGCGTTTGTACCATCAATAGCCTCAACAGCCATAACTGCTCCCTTGGAAATTGCCACTGCCTGGCCAATATCCAAACCAGCTAGTCCTTTGGCCAGAGGATAACCATAAATAATATTAGCCACCTCTTCCTCAGTGGGCTGTCGCTCGGTTTTAACGCCAAGTTCCAAGATATAGTCCTGAAGAAAAAGAGCTTGCTCTCGAACGACAATACCATATTCATCCAGTTTATTTACAATAGCCAATAGGAGAGCATCATCATTTTTACCGGTCAGATTCTGAAAAACAGAGAGCCAATGTGCATCAGGTCGAAAATCGCTATAAAGGATCTGCTTAGAGACTTTCCCTAACAATACTATTTCGGAAATATCTTCTCTTCGAAAGATTTCAATAACTTTTCCTAGCTCTCCAGGGTTAACCAAGTAATAGGCATCTGCGTACTCCTGTAGTTGATCTTTATTCTCTGGAAATAAAGCAATAACCACACAACGATATCCCTGTCGCTTGGCTTCCTTAGCTGCAACTACAGGAAGTGCCCCTACCCCGGATAATATACCAATAATAGGACTATCCAATATTATCCACCCTTTGATCTTATCAATCAGATCATATCGTAGTTCAATAAAGAAGTAGGCTAACTACTATAAGTAATCAGCCTACTAATAATTCGACACTCTCCTTGGTTATCCCCCTGCTTATCTAAGTATTCCCCGGTCTGAATTGCGGATAAACCGAATAAAGTGATCTATTTCCGGATAACCATGGAGCTCCTGCTCCAGTTGTTCTACCGCCTGAGATACATTGAGTTCTGTACGATAGAGGACTTTGTAAGCCCGCTTGATCTCAGCCCGAATTTCTGGGGCCAGTCCATTACGGCGCAAGCCAACAATGTTTATCCCCATTACTTTCGCCGGATGCCCGTCCACTAACAAGAAGGGCGGAACATCCTTAGTTACCTTGGTACACGCACCAACCATAGTCAGCTGACCAATCCGACAGAACTGGTGGATACCGCTCAAACCACCGATAATAACACGATCTTCTAAGACTACATGTCCAGCCAAGGCAGAACCGTTTACTAATACACAGTGATTGCCAACCTGACAATCATGGTCGATATGAGCATAGGTCATAATCAAGTTATCGTTACCAACTCGAGTTTCCCCGCCACCTAGCG
>DHRX01000104.1:0-1196 GCA_002408345.1 Firmicutes bacterium UBA5301
CGAGTTCAAACTGTTGCAGCAGATACGACAGTAGGGGAAGTGGTTAAATTAATGCAGGCATCGCGTTATACCGGTTACCCGGTGATAGACAATAATGGGGATTTGGTCGGAATTATCACCTTATCAGATATTCGAGATATCCCTGACCCGGAAAAAAGGTTAGCTACCCCGGTGCGTTTAGCCATGACCACCGACCTAATTCTTGGTTATCTTGATGAAGACTTAGCAGATATTAGTCAAAAATTTATGTCTAAGGATATCGGTCGAATTCCAGTAGTTGATCGACAAAACCCGGCAAAATTACTTGGTTTAATTACCCGAACTAACTTAATTAGCGCTTATAACAAAGCTTTGGTATTGAGCGAACATCCAGAAATACAGCGGGAAAACCATGCTTAATCAACCTGATACCAGTAGCTTTAAAATTGAATTGCCGGTTTTTACTGGACCTTTAGATCTCTTGCTCCATTTGGTCCAAAAAGAGCAAGTTAGTATATGGGATGTTTCTTTGGCTAAAGTTACTGCAGAGTATATGGATTATCTAGAAACTATGCAAGAACTTAACCTCGATATTACCTGCGAATTTTTGGTGATAGCCGCAACTTTACTACAAATTAAAGCCCGTTCTCTTTTGCCCAAACCAACTGTAACTGAGGGGTCAGAGGAAACAGATTCACGAGAACAGCTTATTTTACGTTTGATTGAGTATAAAAAGTATAAAATGGCAGCCGAGAACTTTGAGGCTAGAAGAAAACAGCAAGCTACTGTATTCACTAAGGTTATTGCTGACCCTGCCTTGAATCAAGATGAACCTACCCCAGTATGGTCGGATTACTCAGGGGTTAGCATATGGGAACTAGTAGATATTATGCAAGATCTGTTAAAAGAGAAAGCCCAGGAAGTTCCTGTACTCGAGCGGGTATCGGTTCCCAGAAAACAAATTTCACTAAATCAAACTATTATTATACTGCAGCAGCGGTTTAAAAACGGCTACTGGTGTTCTTTTCAAGAATTGATGAAAGAAGCGGAAAATAAGGCTGAGCTGATTGTTACTTTTTTAGCTAGTTTAGAATTGATTAGGCTAGGGTTAGTTCAACTAACTAAGTCTAGTTCTAACGAAATCTTATTACTAGCATCTGAGGGGTAGTAATTTTGAATATTGCCGAAGCAAAAGCAATCTTAGAAGCAGTTATTTT
>DHRX01000104.1:1394-2587 GCA_002408345.1 Firmicutes bacterium UBA5301
ACGGCCGGTCTGTTAATCCAACTATTAGAAGATGACTATCAACAGCGTCATAGCGGGTTGACTGTCCGTCAAGTGGCTAATGGTTACCAAATTTGTACTCGACCTGAATATGCAACCTACGTACAGGCTATCGGACGTTCACCACGCTCCCAAGCCCTTTCTCCAGCGGCTTTAGAGTGTTTAGCCATTATTGCTTATAAGCAGCCGGTTACTCGGGTAGAAATTGATGAGATTCGCGGTGTGCGTTCAGAAAGTGCTCTCCAAACCCTTATTGAAAGAGAACTCGTCGTTGAAGTCGGTCGCAAAGATGCGGTGGGGAAACCGGTTCTTTTTGGTACGACTAAAAAATTTCTTGAAGTACTTGGGTTAAACTCTTTAGCTGAGCTACCACCTTTAGAAACTGATGAAGCTATTCTAGTCCCTCTGGAGTTAGAAGGTATTAACTAACCTTGGCAATTAAATACTAGAATTATGCTAGCCACATTTGGAACACTCCTAATATTGGTGCTTCTGGCGCTGGCGTCTCTCTTTTTTTTACGCTTAGAGGTACGGGTTCGTCTGCACAAAAAAGGAGCTGACGATGAAGTTCAGATTATTTGGGCTATCCCTCCGCTGTGGCAAAAGGAAACCTTATTACCTGTAGTTGAGTTAGTGCAAAAGAATGGGGATTTAGCTACTCGAATACTCTCCAAGGTGGGTGAGACGACACCACATAGTGAAACCGTACTTACTATTCGGGAACAGTATCGATTATATAACCGAGTAAAAGCTCTTATTCGCCGATTAAATTTGGTTAGTTGGTTCATCACCCCTAATGACACTAAAATAGAAAAAAAAGTACATAGAGTGGCTTTGGCTATATCGATTTTGCCTCGCTTAAATATACAGGTCAAAGAGTTCCAATTGTATTCTTGTATCGGTTTAGGAGATGCAGCTTGTACTGCATTCGGGGTCGGGATACTATGGGCTTTAATAGGGGGCATTTACCCTTTAATTGAAGAACAATTGAAACATCTACACTATACGCAGAAGCCAACTATCTACATTGAACCTTTATTTAATGCTTGGCACTTTCAAGGCCGATTTCAATGCATACTTTCCTTTAGTCTCGGTGAAATTATCTATGAGAGCGTCAAAGACTTAATTTGTCGGCGTTCCCTTAGGGAGGTCCACCAGTAATGGAAGGTCAACAC
>DHRX01000104.1:2716-2839 GCA_002408345.1 Firmicutes bacterium UBA5301
TCAACACCCCATTGAAGGATTAATGAAAACAGCATTGGATAGCATTAAAAGCATGATTGACGTTAATACCATTTTAGGAGAGCCGGTAGAAACCCCAGATGGAAAAGTTATTGTGCCGGTTTC
>DHRX01000087.1:0-901 GCA_002408345.1 Firmicutes bacterium UBA5301
ACAGCATACCCAGTTTATTGCCAGTTTTCAGGAACTTAAAAATAAATTTGAGCAAAATGGGCCCGGCATTCACATCGTTGTTTTAACCAACCGAGTAGTTGTCGATTGGCTAAATCAACATATTTCTAAATCAGATAAAGCCTTAGGCGCCTTCCTCAAGGACAAGCTGTAAAAAGTAATCGTAGGTTTGCCGTAATCCCTGGGAGAAGTTGGTTTGGGCTTCCCACCCCAGCTTCTCTTTTGCTTTTTGAGGATCTAAAGCGCTATGCAAAATTTCGCCAGATCGTAAAGGAAGATAACGGCAAGCTGTATGTGCACCGGCAATTTCTTGTAGCAACGCTAAAAGTTGATTAACCGATATTCGCTGCCCTGTACTAATATTAAAAGTCCCGTTCTCCTTAACCTGAAGGGCCGCCAAATTGGCTCTGGCTACATCCCCAACGTAAATAAAATCCCGGGTCTGTTCCCCATCACCATAGATAGTAACCGGCTGTTGCTGGGAGATTAGGTGAGAAAAGATAGCTACTACTCCACCTTCACCAGTTGCGTTCTGCCGTGGTCCGTAAACGTTAGCATACCGCAAAATTGCATAGTTAGCCTCAGCCGCTGTCGCCGCAATTCGCAAGTAATGTTCTGGGGTATACTTACTAATTCCATAGGGAGAAAGAGGGTAAATAGGGATCTCTTCCGACAAAGGTAAGGGCTGGGTAGCACCAGGATCACCATAAACCGCCGCTGAAGAAGCATAAATCACCTTTTTTACGCCTACTAGAAAGGCCTCACGGAACAAATTCAGACTACCAAGAATATTAATAGTTCCATCTTGGATCGGATCCTGCAGCGAAGTCATAACATCGACTTGGGCAGCATGGTGAATCACATAATCAGGACGGTACTGCGC
>DHRX01000087.1:1069-3580 GCA_002408345.1 Firmicutes bacterium UBA5301
AGTACCTCTTTAACCCCACTAAAATCCGTTAGGTCGACTTTATATAGTTCTACCTTCGGATTGAGGTTACGTAAATTCCCCGTACTCAGATTATCTAGAACCGCAACCTGGTAGCCTTCAGCCACTAATAAGTCTACTATGTGCGAGCCAATAAAACCGGCTCCCCCTGTTACCAGCACTTTCACCACATCTGCCTCCCTTACCTAACCACCATTCGGTAAGAAACAGGCTTTTCCTCCATTCCCACCCTGTAGACTTTATACATATAATAATCTGGTTTCATTTTGAGGGCAAGGAGTGGTCCAGATGCACAAGGAGCGCCTCTTTGATCTGCAGTTTTTTGCCAGTAAAGATAATGGAAAAACGCGAGCAAAGAGTACAAAAAAGCGGGAAACAGCTGGCCCCAAAAAAAACCGCTCCTCTAGCGAGCGTAAAAAGAGCCATAAAAGCAGTCTCAATTTTGATGACGATAACCTCATCCGTTATGTAGTTCAAACTGGAGATACTATTTATAATTTAGCCCGACGCTTTCATACTACACCCCGCCGGATATGCGAACTAAATAATTTACACAAACCAACACTGCTAGTTCCTGGAGATGTCATTGTTCTACCGGATGAGTTTTAGTAGTAGCCATTATTGATCGAGAAAGCCCGGTAACAATTACTGCCGGGCTTTCTCAATCTAACTATCTTATAACATCGTTGGAATCCGAATTCGCTGACCAACAGCCAGACTATCCACATTTCCTAAATTGTTATAGTTAACCAAAAATTCCATGCTAGTGCCGTAACGCCGAGCCAACTTCCACAAGGTGTCGCCGTGTTGAACTACTACCACCCTGATACTGGCCCCATCTTGCGGTGCTGAAACCGCTACCGCAGCCTCCATCACCACCTCTTTTTCTACCAAATCGGCTACCTCAACACTTAAACTCACCAAAATATTAGCCTCTAGAGTAAAGGGATCCAGAATCTGAACAGCCACTGTTGCTATAGCGGGCTCCACCTTAACAAGCATCCCGGGCTCTGCTCCTGGTACTTCAATGGTTTCTTTAAATTCGAACCCTTTCTCTATCTCAAGAAAATCTAGAACTTCTGCACCTAATTCGTTTTCCCCAATATAAAGGATACTTAAGGGTACTCGTCCAGCCACAGTTACCTTGTTTTGAACCAATCGGCACTGAGTCACTACCGGTTTGGCTTGAACAAGCAAGATCTCTTTTAATTCAGCCTTAGCCGCTGGTATTCCTGGGGTTCCAGTAGTTACAACTTCTTCAACTACAACCGCTACATTTTCAGGTACCGTAAGAATGCGACGATTGAGATCGATCCGTTCCTCACCATCCGTATCTACTGCAGTAATCACATCTAAAACTAAATCTTCATAGATTCTGGCCTTAGCATTAAGGGTAACGGCCACCTCAACCTTATCTGAGGCCGTTGCTAGTACTTGTAGACCAACAACATAAAGCTGCGCCTCTACCCTCATCTCAGGATTAATCGTAGCCAAAGCAGCGGACAACACAAATTTGCTAAACCCTACTATATCTTTCTTTACCACCAGAGGGGGCTCTGGCACTGGGTTACTAAAACTGGTTAAAAAATCATCCGACTCCTCCGGGGGGGTTAGCTCCTCGGGATCAGAACTAACCGGCACAGACGGTACAACCGGTACTGTCGGAGCATAAAGTAATTCACAATCTAGCTCCCCTTCTATTAGCGCTTGCCCTGCTAAACAGCGGGCGCTAACAACCCTTGGCTTAACACTGACTCGCAATAAATCACCGATAGGCGGATCTGTCTTACCTAAGTTGAGTACCGATTCAATAGTTTTTCGCATCTGGGCCTGACCTATAAAAACTTCTACTCCCCAAGGCTCGCTACTCACAATAACATTACTGTCAACTCCACTAATGCTAGTTAAAACATTAGTTTCTTCAATATGAGCCGTTTCTAGCTCGTATTCTAAAATTATACTGCAATTAATGCTCCGGTTTTTCTCTAAAGCAGCAGTGACACTTTCTACATTAACAAAGGTTTTAAGTACCGTTTCAGGAGTAACCTCAGCTAACTCTACCGGAATGGAAAAATCCGCCGCCTGTGGAAATTCAGCCCTGTGTAAAGTTGGTTTATCCCCGCTACGCCCTTGGTAGATCAAACCAATATCTACCGTACCTGCCAGAACTACTTGCCCTAATACTGGAGTAGGTTCTGTTAAATTAACCAGACCCTCGGCATAGATAACTCTTTCAATATCGGGGTACTCCGGCGGTAGCTGAACCGAAACCTCTTCAACACTGTGGCCTTCGCTACCACCTAAAGGTATCGGTATTTTCAGCACCCGTTCCTCCACATTGATGCTCATGCTCCTTCCCCCTTTTTCCAAACTAGTACAGTATACATACTATGAAGGGCCCCGTTGATTTATTTCTCCGCTGAGAAACTCTTCTCTTAATTGCGTCCAGAGTCCATCTCCTTCCCGGCCCAAACCGATAATACAAACGCCTCC
>DHRX01000087.1:3794-3925 GCA_002408345.1 Firmicutes bacterium UBA5301
ATAACTTGCCAACAGGGTATCTGTAATAAAATCAAGCGTAGGCGACGTCCTACCTCTTGGTAGTTTTCAGTCCCTGGTATAATAAAGTATTGGCAATAACGGCGCAAATTTTGAAAATCAAGGGTTTCTTT
>DHRX01000027.1:0-871 GCA_002408345.1 Firmicutes bacterium UBA5301
CTACTGGCCCCAACGAGGAACTCCCTTCTTGATAATCTTTCCGATAATTTTTCCTTCACAGTAAAAAACACCTCCCAATATAAGTGTGCGCACACTCCTATTAATTGTAATTTTACGCACAATAGCATTTACCCTGCCAAAATAATGCAGTACTGGGCATTGAAGTTGCTTATCGTACCGATAAGTATTACTACTAAAGGGGTATTTTCATGGATGATGCCAGGAAGTGTAAGAATGAAGAAGGTTCATGCCAAAAGGCTATAGCTTCGCTAACTTATATTAATAATTAAAATTTAGCTGAACTGCCTAAGATAACCTGCGCCTAGCTCTAAGATTAAAGGATTAGAATCGAGCAAAGTGAACTACTGAACAGATAGGCGGTGACTTCTAATGCCTTTTGAGCTCCTACAAAAACCAGCATTTATTAATGATCTGATTTCTTTGCCCCGGTCGACCCAGAAAAAAGTTAGTAAGGCGCTGGAGCGTATTGTATCTGACCCGTTTCAGGGCGGAGGATTGGCTAGGCCCTGTTTTAAGCACCTATATAAAAATGTTTATCGTTATCGCATCGGTGATGACCGTATTGTTTATGCTGTTGGCAAAAATGTCATCACTATTCTGGCCATAGGGAAGCGTGAAGATATCTACCGGAAGTTTAGTGGAGACCCTGATGAAGTCCAATCCTTTGCTGGGGATATCGCTACCGCGAAGCCGAAGATGTTTGTTACGGTCCCATATGACGAAGAACAATATGTGCCGCAACAAAAAAACGGTGGCGATAGCGTCTTTGAGCCTGTAATTCCCTATGAAGCTGAGATAAATCAACAGGATCAGCTACTTAAAGAGCTATTAGAGCAGTGGAAAGTGCCAG
>DHRX01000027.1:1058-1450 GCA_002408345.1 Firmicutes bacterium UBA5301
CCTCGATATTCCCGACCAAGTAAAGGAGAGAATTCTGCATTTTATCTTTCCGCCTACTCTGGAGCAAATTCACGAGCAGCCTAACTTGGAGTTATCTGCTCCAAAGGATATTGACCGCTTCTTAGACGGATCACTAAAGAAATTCCTATTAAAATTAGACCCTGAGCAGGAACGGGTGGCGAGTAGCGCTTTACGTGGTCCAACATTAGTAAAGGGTGGTCCAGGGACTGGAAAGTCTTTGGTTGCTCTCTACCGGATTCGTAATCTGCTTACCCCTGATGTACAGCAAAGCTTGTTTGGAGCCCAAACACCAAGCATTCTTTTTGTCACCTATAGCACTTCTTTGGTGGAGGCTTCCAAACAATTGCTAGAAGAGCTGTTAGGTGATAAGG
>DHRX01000027.1:1671-4034 GCA_002408345.1 Firmicutes bacterium UBA5301
CCAGCAACGTCTAACCAACAATTAGAAGCGTTAAGAGAAATTTCTGGTATTCAACAGTTAGCTAATATCCGGGAAGGATATCTAATTGATGAGTTTGACTGGGTAATTGAAGGCAGAAACCTCCTCACCCTTGAGGAGTATTTATCAGAAGACCGCCGGGGCCGGGGGATACCGTTGGATCGGCAATTACGGACTACGATCTGGGGCTTTTATGAGGAGTATGTTAAGCGTTTAGCTGAGAATGGATTATCGTCTTGGAACCGGTACCGGTCACAGGCGGCTGAGCTACTCGGTAACGATGCTACCCTTCAAGCTAAGTATGATGTTGTAATTATAGATGAAGCTCAGGATCTTACTCCGGCCGGGCTTGGACTATGTGTTGAGTTATGCAAAGACCCCCAAGGCCTCTATCTTACGGCAGATGCTAACCAATCGATATACAACCGCGGTTTCAGTTGGAACCGAGTTCACGCTGCTTTGCAATTTCGGGGTCGAGCAACGATCCTCCGGAGGAATTACCGGAGTACCAGAGAGATTGGCGTAGCAGCTTTACAGGTCTTAGCGGCCTCTAGTGAAGGCGATTTTGAATCGCTCCAGTCCGACCCGGTTAATACAGGACCTAAGCCGATTTTAGTCAGAGCGGAATCGATTGAAGGTCAGTATAAGGCGGCTGTCCAGTTTCTAAAAAAGGCGGCAGAGGAGTTGAGGATGCCGGTGTGGAACGGCGCTGTTCTTGCTCCTTCCAATCGGATTGCTGAAGAGGTTGCCGAATACTTCTGTAAAGTTGGAATTAAAGCGAAAGCGGTTAAAGGGTGGCAACTAAAATTAGATGAGCGGGTAGTTAAAGTAATGACTATCCACTCGGCTAAAGGGTTGGAATTCCCCATGGTTGCAGTCGTTCGCCTTGATGATAACCTACTTCCTGGTCTCTGGTATGTAACCGATCCAGATGAAGAAAAAGCCAGGGTGGAGGAGCAGCGTAAATTGCTGTTTGTGGCGTTTTCCAGGGCGATGCGGTGTTTAGCAGCAATCTGTAGCCAGGCTAGCGCGTCTCGCTTTATTGACGAGTTTAACCCGATATTGTGGGATGTCAGGGAGGTAAGGGATTAGTGATTGCAGTAGCTTCTTTGCATGATTTGGATTTGGCTAAGGTGGGCTTGGCGGTAGCCCTGGATGTAGAGACCACCGGGTTTGGTTACCAGGACAAAATTGTTGAGTTAGCCCTTTCGCTATTTGCTTTTGGCCGTGAAACCGGTCAGATTCTAGGTATAGTCGACGAGTACTCGGGTTTGCAGGATCCTAAGATGCCTATACCTGTAGGTGCCCGGAGAGTACATGGAATTTCTGATGGTGATGTGCGTAACAAGGCTTTAGATCGGAGCCGTATAGCCACTATAATGGGTCAGGGAGAATTTATCGTAGCTCACAATGCATCTTTTGATAGGCGATTTGTGGCAGCAGAGTTTTCGTTGGCCCGAGAAATGCTGTGGCTCTGTTCTTGTAAAGATATTGCCTGGAAACGCAGAGGTTTTCAAAGCGCTTCCCTGGAGTATTTACTAAATTGCCACCAGATTCGGATGGAACGGCGGCATCGAGCGCTTGATGATGTTCATGCCACTTTAATGTTATTGTCGCAGCCTGATGGGAAAGCAACCTATTTTACAGAACTTCTGGGAAAATATCGCCAAGCTACTTTAAGATAGGAACGTTTAAGGATGGCTTTTAAAGGTTGGGACAAGACTGTTATTAATACAAGAGACGGGCAAGTGGAAGGTGTTGCACCGGTGATTATTTCGGCTAGCCGGGCTACAGATATTCCGGCCTACCATTCGCGTTGGTTTATGAACAGGTTGGAAAATGGCTACGTTAAGTGGATCAACCCTTTCAATAGGCAACCCCAGTATATCTCTTTTGCTAAAACACGGGTAATTGTCTTCTGGACTAAAAACCCGGAGCCGATGCTTGACCTTCTACCCCAGTTGGACCAGGCTCAAATTAACTATTATTTCCAGTATACGCTCAATGATTATCAATCCGAAAACCTTGAGCCGAACTTACCTTCTTTGGAGGAAAGGATCTCGACGTTTAAAGACCTTTCCCGAAAAATTGGTAAAGAAAAGGTTATTTGGCGGTTTGATCCTTTGGTATTAATGGGTAATATGACGGTAGCGGATTTATTGGCACGGATTGAACGAGTGGGCCAGGAAATCCACGCTTATACTTCTAAGTTAGTGGTTAGTTTTGTCGATATAAAAGGTTATCAAAAGGTAGAGCGAAACTTGCAGAAGCAGAAATTGGCTTGTCGAGAACTAACTACTTCCGATATTAACGAGCTGGCAGAAGGTCTGCAAGAGTTAAATCAG
>DHRX01000034.1:0-165 GCA_002408345.1 Firmicutes bacterium UBA5301
TTCTTGGCTAATTTCACCCCGGGCATACCGCTCTTTTAAAATTTCTAGCGGGGAAGGGTTTTCTCCGACCTTTAGCAGCTTGGATTCGCTGAAATAGGATTTAGTCAAAAAAGCTAGGCCTAATAAAATTAGTACCCACCAAAGCATCATTATTATCACCCCTTA
>DHRX01000034.1:276-2660 GCA_002408345.1 Firmicutes bacterium UBA5301
AGCATCATTATTATCACCCCTTACAGGTAATGTGCGCTTTTAGCTCGAATTCCATTATAATTCTAAGGGGTTATTGTTAAATTAGGAGATGCTTGCGATGCGAACAGTATTGCTCTTAGGTTTAGTTAGTTTATTTACTGATATCAGTTCGGAGATGGTGTACCCGTTGGTACCCCTTTTTTTAACGGCTAAACTAGGAGCTACGCCAGTAGTTGTCGGTATTATTGAAGGGATTGCTGAGAGCTTGGCTAGTTTGCTCAAGGTTTTTTCTGGATACTACTCGGATAAATGGCAGAAAAGGAAACCTTTGGCTATCATCGGCTATTCCTCGGCAGCATTAGGTAAAGTGGCCCTATTTTTAGCTACTTCCTGGGGCGGTGTTCTCGTTGGACGGGTGATTGATCGGTTCGGGAAAGGTATTAGAACTGCTCCACGGGATGCGCTAATTGCTGATTCCTCTCGTAAGGGGAATTTAGGTAGTTCTTATGGGCTACATAAAACTTTAGACTCTTTAGGCGCAGTAATTGGTGTGCTGATCGCCTATTACCTGTTTACAGTAGGTGATGGGAATTACAGTAAGGCTTTTCTCTATGCTTTGATTCCGGCGTTGATTGGAGTAGTTCTGCTTTTTGGGGTCCATGAGACCCCGGTTGTTCAGCGAAAGCAACAAGAACCGTTACCACCAGCAACTATCTTCCGCTTTTCAGAGTTAGATTATCGCCTTAAGGCTTTTTTGGTCATTGTTTTTCTTTTTACTTTAGGAAATTCATCGAACCAGTTTTTGCTGTTGCGAGCTGCGGATTTAGGTTTTACCCCAGCGACAGTGATTCTGCTTTATCTCGTTTATAATATAGTTTATACGGTGTTTTCTTTGCCAGCGGGAATTAGATCTGATAAAGTCGGACGAAAACGGCTTCTTGTTATTGGCTACTTCTTATATGGTTTAGTTTATTTTGCTTTTGCCTTTGTAGAATCAACGACTTCGGTTTGGTGGTTGTTTGGTGTTTACGGTTTATATGAAGCTTTGACCAAAGGTGTGGAAAAGGCTTTAGTAGCAGAATTAGCCCCGGCTGGTAAAAAAGCTACCGTTTTAGGCTTATATGCTATGTTAATCGGAATTGGTCTACTACCGGCTTCTCTATTAGCCGGTTTACTCTGGAACTTTTTTGGACCCAAAGCCCCCTTTCTCTTTGGTGGAGGGCTAGGGTTGTTAGCAGCTATTGGGATGTGGTTGGCTGTCCCTAGTCGTCAAGTAGAGCAGAGGGCTGCTTAGATCGCTATCGTTTTCTGGAGACGGTAATAAGATTTTTTCGTTTTAGTATCAGACTTGGGCTGCTCAGCAGAGGTCTGTATTGTGGTTGCTAAAGCATCAAGCTGGTCTAGGATAGCTTGGAAACACTGCCGGCTGGGTATATCGTCAACGGAAAGTAAACCTAGCTGGCATAAGCAACCCATTGCGGTTAGTGCATCTTGGATTTCGTTATAAATTTTATATAGGTGCTCTTGGAGCGTACGAACCCATTCTTCTTGACTTAAAGGTTCGCTAACAGGCAGTTCGCCGGGTAAAACAGACATATACGCCCCTCCCGTGTACAAAACTGCTATTACAATTCTTTATACGTGGGGGAACCCCTTTATTTTTCCTTTTTTAAATCTGAGGGTTAGTTCATAACCTAAAAGCCCCATAGCGATTAGGACTAGGCTATAAGTTATTTTTAAGACTGGATCACCGGAACCGATGGGATTAAGAGGGTGAATTAGTCGACCGGTAAAATTAAGGGCGGCCCAGATCAATACGGCACCAACAGGATAAGCATATACAGTATCGTTGTAACGAAGGTTAGCTGCAACTATCCAGACCCCTACGCCAAGGAGAACAATCGCTGGGGCTAATAGGTTGCGAGGTTCGGCGGTTGTCCAGCCACCCCAAAGTACAATGCCTAATACGGTACCGATAAGCCAACCGGCCATCCAAAAGAGTGTTCCGGTCTTCCAAAGAGCGGAGGCCCAATGAATTAGTCCATCTTTTCTCCCACCTAGCAAAAACAGGAGGCTCAATAGTGCGGCGCCATAGAATCCTAGTAGTCCGATAGCATCAAAAGAAGCATGCAGATAAACCCATTTAATCCATTGTCCTAAAGTCTTTTCAGCCGGCATTACTAGTAAAAGTACTATGATTGCAATGACCCACAGTAATGGGCGCCATTTTTTCATTTGATATTCCTCCCCAAATTAGTACTTTTGTACCTATTGATCAGAATAACGAAAAGTTACTGTAAAAGGTTGCACAAAAACCCAATTAGGTGGGCGTTATGTTTTTACTTGCCTAACGAGGAGAGTGTTGCTATTGATTTTCTTGTGTAATAATTCCAAGGAAGAAAGAT
>DHRX01000147.1 GCA_002408345.1 Firmicutes bacterium UBA5301
TTGAACGCAAGCAGGAAAATGCCCCCTTTTATTAATTTACTTGTAACGGTAAGTTATCCGTCCCCTGGTCAGGTCGTAAGGAGAAAGTTCTACCGTCACCTTGTCACCAGGAAGGATGCGAATGAAGTGCATACGCATTTTCCCGCTAATATGAGCTAATACTGTATGCCCATTCTCCAACTCCACTTTAAACATGGCATTGGGGAGCGGTTCTACTACGCGACCTTCAACTTCGATGACATCTTCTTTGGGCATAGACTTCCTGCCTCCTTATTCTTGGTCAGGTAAATGACCGTACTCAACCTCGGCAATAAGGTCGGATAATACCTTTCTGACCTGGAAATTTGTAATTTTTTCACCTACGTGAAGTTTCTTAGCCAACTCTTCTGCTACTGACTTTCTGCCTAGCAGATGCTTGCTATTTTTGCGTTTGGGTTTCTCCATCTTACGGTACTTACCATCAACAACCCAAACATATTTATCGCTATCAGTGCCAATAACCAGGTAGTGCTTGCCAGCATCACGGCCAGCCACAGAGGTAACTAATTGTCCAATACGGAGATTATGCATAGTTAACCTCCGTTACTCCCACCCAGTTAATATCTCTGGCCCATCTTCTAAAATAGCAACAGTGTGCTCAAAATGGGCCGAATGGGAGCCATCCTTGGTTACCACAGTCCAACCGTCAGCCAAAGCTTCTACTTCCCAGGAACCGGCGTTGACCATTGGCTCAATAGCTAAGGTCATCCCAACTTTCAGCCGCGGGCCTCGATTAGGGAGGCCATAATTGGGTACCGGCGGTGCCTCATGCATTTGGCGGCCTATCCCGTGACCAACATACTCACGGACGACAGAAAAGTTGTGGGCTTCTACGTACTGCTGGACTGCGTGGGCAATATCACTTAACCTATTGCCCACTACCGCCTGAGCGATACCTTGCTCTAACGCGGTTTGAGTAACCTCAATAAGCTTAGCAACCTCCGGATCGACTGATCCTACTGGCACTGTTACAGCGCTGTCACCATAAAAGCCATCGTAAACAACACCAAAATCTAAGCTAACAATTTGACCTTCCTGTAAAACTCGTTCACCAGGAATACCGTGGACAACTTGATTATCCACCGAAACACAGACGGATCCAGGGTATCCCTGATATCCCTTAAATGCAGCTTGGGCGTCAAACTGAGCTACAAGCTCCTCAGCTCTCCGGTCTAAGTCAATGGTTTTAACCCCTGGCTTGACCATTGCAGCTAATTCATGAAGAATCTGCCCAGTAATTTTCCCGGCTTGCCGCATCTTGGTTAGTTCCCGTTCTGATTTAAGCACAATCATGTCGGTTGGTCAACTCTTTCAATTGATCGGCGATAGCTTTGGCAACCTCATCTACGCTTTTTTCGCCATCAAAATTCATAAGCAGATCCTTTTGTGCGTAATAGGTAATTAGCGGTTCGGTCTGCTGCTGATATACATTGAGCCTGCGTAGAATAGTCTCTTCCTGGTCATCACTGCGCTGGTAAAGTTCATTTCCACAGTGGTCACAGATCCCCGCAACCTTCGGCGGATTGTACTCCAAGTGAAAAGAAGCTTTACATCCCCGGCAAACCCGCCGTTTTGCTAAACGGCTAACGATGGTCTGTGGCTCTACCTCTAAGTTCAATACTGCACCTAATTCCTGGTCCAGTTCTTCCAATAGTTGATCCAAAGCCTCAGCCTGAGCTAAAGTCCGTGGAAAACCATCTAAAAGGAACCCATCTACCGCTACCCGGGGATCTGACAATTTATCTTTGACTAAGCCTATAACTACATCATCTGGAACTAACTCGCCTCTGTCCATATAGGCTTTGGCTTGACGCCCCAGTTCACTGTCGGCCTCCCGTGCTTCCCGGAGTAAATCACCGGTGGAAATATGGTGCAGGTTATATTTTTCGACTAAAGTATAAGCCTGAGTCCCTTTTCCAGCTCCTGGCGGCCCTAAAAGCATTAACCGCATAGGTTTTCCTTCCCCTCGTTCTACACAATTACTGGTCATGGTTACTTAATAAACCCTTCATAATGACGCATTAATAGCTGCGTCTCTATTTGGCGCATAGTATCTAAAGCCACACCGACTAAAATTAGGAGAGAAGTTCCTCCAAAATAAAAGGCTCCAAGGCCAAAAGCCGATGTTAACAAAGTGGGTAAGACCGCAATAAAGGCTAAAAAGACTGCTCCCACTAAGGTAATTCGGGTCAAAACCCGTTCCAGGTAATTCGCGGTCGGCCTTCCTGGGCGCAGACCCGGCACAAATCCAGATTGCTTTTTCAAGTTGTCAGCTATCTGCATTGGGTTAAAAGTAATTGCTGTATAGAAATAGGTAAAGAAAACAATAAGTAATACATAGATGATATTATACCAAATACTAGATGGACTAAAAACATCTATATATTTAGACCAAGCAGGCACAAACTGCATAATCGTTACCGGGAATACCAAAACCGATGAGGCAAAGATAACTGGAATAACACCAGCCTGGTTAACCCGTAACGGAATGTGCGTAGACTGCCCACCGTACATCTTCCTACCTACTACTCGTTTAGCATACTGAACAGGAATCCGGCGCTGCGCTTCCTGAATCATAACAACCCCAGCAATAGTCAATACTGCAATAACTAAAAAGGCTAACACTGCAAAGGGACCGATTCCACCAGCACCCACTGACTGTCCAATATTACGAATGGTAGACGGCATCCGAGCGACAATACCAAAAAAGATAATCAAAGAAATGCCGTTTCCTATACCCCGTTCTGAAATCATTTCACCAAGCCACATCAAAAACATAGTACCAGCAGTTAAAGTAGAAACAATTAAAACTGTACTCCCCAAACCGGGGTTAGTAACTGCACCATAACGTTCCACAACTAACATAGTACCTATGGCTTGAATAATAGCTAAAACCACTGTACCGTATCTAGTATACTGAGCTATTTTTTTCCTGCCTTCTAAACCTTCTTTTGCCAACTCTTCCAAACTCGGAATAACTACCTGTAACAGTTGAAAGATGATGGACGACGTAATGTACGGGTTTACACCTAAAGCAAAGATCGTAAAACGACCCAAAGCTCCACCAGCAAATAAGTCTAATAACCCAAATATACTACCTTGACCTAATTGGCTGGCTAACCCTGCTGCGTCAACCCCAGGAGTAGGCACAAAACTACCTATTCTGTACACTACCAGCATAGCTGCGGTAAAAAGTAGCTTAGAGCGAAGGTCAGGGATCTTAAAAGCATTTTTTAGCGCATCTAGCACCTAGATCACCTCTACTTTGCCCCCGGCCGCTTCGATTTTCTCAGCCGCGGACTTGCTGATTCCGTTCACCTTAACTGTTAAGGCCTTGGAAACTTCTCCTGTACCTAATAGCTTGACCCCGTCCTTCGTCTTAGGGATCAATCCTTTTTCTCTGAGTAGTTCTGGGGTAACTTCTGTACCCTCAGCAAAAACCTCTAAGTCCTCAAGGTTGACTACCGCATATTCTTTTTTAAAGATATTAGTAAAGCCCCTCTTAGGTAACCGACGCACCAAAGGAGTCTGTCCTCCTTCGAAGGCCGGACCCTTACCGCCACCAGAGCGAGATCTTTGTCCCTTATGTCCTCGAGCTGAAGTCTTGCCCAATCCGGAACCGATCCCACGACCGACCCGCTTTCTAGTGGTTTTTGAACCTTCTGCCGGTTTAAGTTCATGGAGTTTCACTGAACGCACCTCCTTCGCCGAAGAACTAGACCTCTTCAACCTCAATTAAATGCTGTACTCGTGCAATCATTCCCCGCAGTGACGGCGAATCAGTCAGAACAACGCTCTGGTTTAACTTAGTCAAGCCCAGAGCAGTAATCGTCCTTTTCTGCTCCTCGTTGCGGCCGATGGCACTGCGCACATACGTTATCTTAAGCTGTTTCGCATCCGCCATGAATACTTACCCCCTACAGGGAAACTTTTTAGATTTCCTCCACAGATTTGCCCCGTAATCGAGCAACTTCCTCTTTAGTCCGCAAACTAGCCAAACCAGTCATAGTGGCCCGTACCATATTAATTGGGTTAGAGGAGCCCAATGATTTGGTGAGAATATCACGGTACCCAGCCAGTTCCAAAACGGCACGAACAGGTCCGCCAGCAATAACTCCGGTACCAGGACCAGCTGGTTTCAACAAGACTTTACCAGCACCAAACACACCCACAATCTCGTGGGGAATAGTCGTATCCACCATTGGGACTTCAATCATACCTTTTTTGGCCGCCTCAACTGATTTCCGAATAGCATCGGCAACTTCTTTGGCTTTGCCAATACCAAATCCGACCTTACCATTACCATCGCCGACTACCGACAAAACACTAAAGCTACGAGTACGACCACCTTTAACAGTCTTTGAAACTGGATTTATTGAAACAACCTTTTCTCCTAGGTTAGTCTCTTTATTGTTGTCATAACGCCTGCCCAAAACAGATTTACCCCCTTTCAGCTAAAAATTAAAACTGCAGACCGGCTTCTCGGGCACTGTCGGCCAAGGCTTTAACTCTACCGTGAAATTTATTACCGCTCCGATCAAAAACGACAGTGGTAACCCCTTTATCCAAAGCCCGTTGAGCTATGAGTTTACCCACCGCCTGAGCGGCTGCAATGTTTCCACCGGCCTTGAGTTGGCCTTGTAATTCTTTATCGACAGAGGAAGCGGCTACCAGGGTGTTGCCGGTAGTATCATCAATAACCTGGGCATAAATATGGTTTAAGCTCCGAAAAACACAAAGCCGTGGGCGCTCCGGGCTACCAAAAACAGATTTGCGAACCCGAAAATGGCGCTTTTTTCTAGCTTTGTTCCGATTGAACTTAGTGAACACCCTGACTCACATCCTTTCATCCTGAAATTTTAAGCTTTACCGCTCTTACCAGCTTTCCGCCTAACCACTTCATCGGCATACCGAATACCTTTACCCAGGTAGGGTTCTGGTCTACGGACAGCACGAATATTGGCGGCGAATTCGCCAACTAGCTGCTTATCTATACCGCGAACTGTAATCTTTGTAGGGACAGGAACTTCTACCTCAATCCCCTTGGGCAGTTGAAATTCCACCGGGTGCGAATAACCCATATTAAGCACCAAAGTGTTCCCCTGCAGAGCAGCTCTATACCCAACGCCCTTAATTTCTAAGCTCTTAGAGTAGCCTTCGCTAACCCCTTGAACCATGTTGGCTAGAAGGCTCCTAGTCAAACCATGTAAAGCTTTGTGTTCTTTTTGATCTGATGGCCGTTTAACTAGAACCTCGCCCTCAGTCTGCTCTAAAAGCATTTCAGGATGTAGGTCCTTAGTCAGTTCGCCTTTAGGTCCTTTTATTGTAACCTTATTACCGGATTCGATCTTAACGGTAACTCCGTTAGGAAGCCGTACCGGCATTTTTCCAATACGTGACATAGTAGCACCTCCTTTAGCTAGCGCTTTCCTTTTTACCAAATATAAGCTAAAACTTCTCCGCCTACACCGGCTGCCCGGGCCTGTTTATCGGTCATAATCCCTTTACTAGTCGAGATTACAGCAATTCCTAAGCCCCCTAAAACCTTGGGAACCTCATCCTTCTTGGCATAGACCCGCAGACCTGGCTTGGAAATACGCTTGATGCCGGAGATGATCTTCTCCTTATTCGCACCATATTTCAGGTGAATTCTAATGATCCCTTGTTTGGAATCTTCCTTATATTCATAATCGCTGATATAACCTTCTTCCTTAAGAATCCGAGCCAAATCTCGTTTCAGATTAGAGGCTGGGATATCTACAGAAGAATGCATTACCGAACTAGCATTACGAATTCGTGTCAGCATATCGGCGATTGGATCTGTCATTACCATCGACGGGTAACCCCCTTTCCATCAAATCGGGTAAAACTTCTGTTACCAACTGGCCTTGGTAACTCCAGGAATTTTGCCTTCTAATGCTAATTTCCGAAAGCAAATCCGGCACATTTCAAATTTCCGAATATATCCGCGGGGCCGACCACAGACCCGACAGCGATTATACTGACGAACCTTATACTTCTGGGGTCTGGCCGCTTTCGCGATTAA
>DHRX01000007.1:0-2033 GCA_002408345.1 Firmicutes bacterium UBA5301
TTGACTTTTCATAGCACGTCTTTCCACTATATTCAGTAAATAATGGCGACATAAAGCCGACCCTTAACGAGTCGGCCCTTAGTCTTAAATCAATTGCGTATAATTATTTCACCATAATCTCCATATTCACAGTCTGCAAATCAAAGATGGGTAAAGCAAAACTTTCTGCGCCCAAAAGCTCATCGATCAGAGACTGAGGTGCTGACCGGTAGCGGAGTCGTACCTCAGCCATCAGTTTGTTTACACCTGCTGGAACAGAGACCGGGTAGGTTTCGGTCCGGGTACCCCGAGGAGGGATCCTGTAGTCCCTGATTATACTAGCAGCTTCCCAGACGTATGGGGTTGGATTGCCCTGAGCATCAGCGATAACCGTATTGTATACTACCGCAGCTTGGTCAATTGCTAACTGATCATCAAGATGGCCGCTCTGGTAGACTACTTGCCCCGTAGGGGTCCGTAGGGTAACCTCCAGCCAAAGCTGTCTCGCCTCAGTGAGTCCGGTTGGCAGATAGTGACCGGCTCCGATGTTTTCGACACTAACTACCAGCTTGTTCTCCTGACCTGCCCGCCAGTTATCAGCGGTAACCTGGAGCTGAGCTGCTGATTGGAGCCGTTCCCGAGCCGCTTGGGCATGGTCGGTGAAACCTAGCGCCTCAGTAACAGCAAAGTTGGCACCAACAAACTGGTGGGTCCAGATATGCTCCCGGTCTGGGCCCATTGATGCAGCTTGACCAGGGTTGGGTTTAGTAACACCAGGGCCTGGGGTCATGTGACAATCTTGACAAACAATACCTTCGGCAGCATAAGGGCTGTTCTTCCACTCGGTATAGGTCAATTCTAAAGGTAGACCGTTTACCGGGTGAAAGACATCGTGACAGGCGCCGCAAAACTCAGCCTGAGTATGGATTGCTGAATACGTAGCTTTATGGCTAAAGGGGCGGGCATCAGCAAAGGGGCCCTTTTTGACATTACTTGGCCCAAAAGTGTAACTGGAGTTGCCCTGAGCGGTGGAATCGGTAACTGTATGGCAAAAATCACACTGGATCGCTTCCTGAGAGACGGCGCTATAGTTGGAACCATCTATAGGCAAGTTCTCCCCGCTTAAAACCCCGATGGGAACATGACACTTAGTACAAAAATCGTCGATTAACCCATCTGTGGCTACGCTGCCTTTAGCTAACAAGGTTTGGAAGACCGGGTCTTCCCAGGCCAAAGCATGCATCGAACCGTTCCATTGATCAAAGAGTTGGTCATGGCACATCTGACAATTATCTGGAGATTGGAAGTCAGAAGACGCTACTTTTGTATTGGCCATTACTGTACCGACTGCTACTGACGTAAGTAAGAGCAATACAATCAGGCTAGGTAAATACTTACGCATAAAACTAATCCTCCTTATAAATTCATATCAGTAATTATTACTATTCTTTGGGAGCATTAGTCATTCCTGCCTAATGCTAAAAATTACTGATACTAAAAGAGGATTATTTATTAGTCCCTTGCCCGTATTCAGTTTGCATAAAGGCTTTTTCGTAATCGACAACTTCCTGGGCTAACATAACCGGTTTCCCAATAAGATGGCTCAGCAGATAAACTTTTGCTGCATTCTCCACAATCTGACTAACAGTATAGGCCTGTTCGAGATCAGCCCCAACCGCTACTACCCCATGGTTGGCCAATAAAACTGCATTGTTACTACCTAAAGCCGCCCAACAGTTCTGAGCCAGCTGGCTGGAACCATGGGGAGCATATTCGGCACACGGTATCTCTCCACCAACAGCATCGACAATAACATCTAAAATCGGCGGAATCGACTGGCGGGTTGCCGCAACTGCGCTGGCATAAACCGAATGGGTGTGGACTACAGCCTGGACATCTGGTCGCTGTTGGTAGATACGAAGGTGGAGCTCATGCTCGATCGACGGTCGGCGCTCACCTGCTACAACCTGACCGGCTAGATCCAGTACCACTAAATCCGCAGGTTGTAGGGTTAGGTAAGGCATACCGCTAGGGGTTATCAGTACTTGGTCACC
>DHRX01000007.1:2285-2880 GCA_002408345.1 Firmicutes bacterium UBA5301
CCTTGCGGAATCGAAAGATTTTGGTTCTGACTTGCACCGTTATTTCCCTAATTCCAGCTAATACGGGTTTCGACAACCGGTGGTAATTATCGGTAAGATTTCTAGAGAGGGCGTACCTCCTCCTTTTGAAATTGGAAGCGGACGGGACGACGAAAGCTTATCCAGATTTTCTCGAAAGGGGGACCTAGATGATGGAGCTCTACACAATAGCATTAATTTCCCTAGTAATTGCCGCCATACAACTGGGTCTTTCGATCCGGAAGTAAATTAGGTAGCCCTCAGGCTACCTAACCCAACCAACCGAGGGTACCGTCGTCCTGGGATTAGTTAGCTCTAATCCCACCCTCAAACCTAGTATACTTATTACTTTATATCTATTATACCATTTCCTGGGTTATCCTGCAGCCAAATAATTAATTTTGACGTAAACAATAACGGGTATAGGAGCAGAAACCACAGTTGGCCTGGTTCTGGGGGTAATCAGCGATCTCTCCTGGTACAAGATAGCTACGTAACCTGGTGATTGTCTGAGCTAGCTCCTCTACCGGGGGTAAGCTAAGTTCAATATAGGCGCCTGGTACTAAAAAGTAAATAC
>DHRX01000007.1:3071-4147 GCA_002408345.1 Firmicutes bacterium UBA5301
CCAGCAGCACAACTCTGGACTTGGTCAGCGGCAATTTGGTTGGTCTTAAAGTCAATCAATAAGCCGGAACCATCGGGGAAGAAGGCTAATTTATCCACAGTCCCCCGGATACAGACCCGGGCTAGCTCAAAGGAAAAGGGTTCTTCGCTTAATACCTGCTGCGCCGAACTAAGCCTGGTAAAGAGCTGGGAGGACCGGTAAGTTGCTAATAAAGTCTGGACCTCCGTAATTAGCAGCTCATGTTCGGAAGCTGCTAGACCTAGTTCCTGGGCACAGGCTAAGACTAAGGTCGCTAGGTCTTGGTCCGGGGTTAAGCGAGCACAGGCTAAGTGAGCTAAATTACCCCGGAGTAACGGATCGACCTGAGGTTGGCTGGTTATTGGACTGTCTTGAAGTCCAGTTGAAACCCTAGGCCACTGGGGTAAACCGAGAAGGCGTTGGTAATGAAATTGGCGGGGACAGGTGTTCAGCAGCAAGAGGTCAGAAACTCCGGCGCTGAGCAATTGTTGAGTCCAGTCGACCCTGTACCGAGTTGGCCGAAGACGAGCTGGCTTAGGATCGGTTTCACCTGCAGTCGCCACCTCACCCCTACTCTCTACCGCGGCTTCTAGATAAGCAAAGATATCCCGCCGCCACAACCCAGGGCACTGATCAGCCAGGTAATCGAGCCACTGCAGCCAGCTACTAGCTTGATTGATCTCTTCCAACTCACTCTCTTTCCGCCTAATCCCAGACAGAACCAAGTAATCTTTAGCCCGAGTCATCGCAACATAAAAGATCCGCTTGGCCTCTTCATAGTCGGCCTCTTGGTCCCGTTCAGCAATAGCCTGGTACTTTCCGGTTGTTATCCACTGGCCATCAAGAGAAAACCTGAGACCGAAACCATCGGTTTGATCAAACCGCAACTTTGGTGGGAAGCCACCCCACTTCAAAGAACGATCAATATCGACAACAAAAACCACCTTAAACTCCAAACCCTTAGCAGCATGGATAGTTAGGAGCTTGACGGCATCCTCATCTTCCGTAGCCAACTGGGCCTCTTCCTGACGACCGCTACCCCGGAGTAGTTCAGCGAT
>DHRX01000007.1:4346-4514 GCA_002408345.1 Firmicutes bacterium UBA5301
TCCTGGAACATCGTTAGGTTAGCATAGGCCTGTTCCCCACCTGGTCTGGTTAAGAGGAACTGGGGATAGGCGGTCTCTTCTAAAAGCTGGGTCACAAAAAAGCTAGGCCCAACCCGATTAGCCAAGGGCTGGAGTTGACCTAAGATCTGCCGGGCTCTCGCTAGTCCC
>DHRX01000180.1:0-5504 GCA_002408345.1 Firmicutes bacterium UBA5301
AACGATTATGCCGAGAAGAAAGTAACCAAACTTCTCAAGTACTTCGAAGATGTATCTGGTAAGGCCGAAGTAATGCTTAGGGTTGAACGGGAATTGCATATCGTTGAGGTTACCGTGACCATGGGTGGGCTCATCCTTAGGGGTGAAGAAGCAACTAGCGATATGTACGCCTCCATCGATGGGGTGGTGGAAAAGCTTGAAAGACAAGTGAAAAAGTACAAAACGCGGATCAACCGGAAAGTTCGTCAGGATTTAGCCAAAGAGCATTTAAATGCCGGAAATGCAGCAAAAGACAACGGTAATAGCTTGGCGGAAATTGTGAAGACTAAACGGTTTGCTATTAAACCAATGTCCGAACAGGAAGCCGCGATGCAGATGGATTTGTTAGGCCACTCTTTCTTCGTTTTCATGAACGCTGAAACTGATGAAGTTAATGTGATCTACAAACGGAAAGATGGGGCTTACGGGTTAATAGAACCAGAGTATTGATATATGAATAACCCCTCAATAAGGATGCGCCGCTTTTTGGCGCATCCTTTATAATTGCAGGAATTTCTTTCCCAAAAGCGAAGAAAAGCAACGGTGAGGTAAATGCTGGAAATTGCAGTTGGACCCGAGGACTTACAAAAACTTTTAGAACAAATTAGTGGAATTCTTACTGCTAAACCTGTGCTAGATTTAACAGGACGGGTGGATGAGATCCATATTTTAGCTACTGCGGCCCGCAACCCGAAACAAATTGTTCGGGATGTGGAGACGGCTTGTAAAGCTCAGTTCAATCTGGAGCTAGACCATAAAACCATTAGCGTGGTTCAGCTTAATGCAGCAGATACTAATTACGCACCGGATCGACTCTTTCTGCAGACGATCCAGCTGGCCAATACTGCTGGTGGTAGTATAGTTACTGTTAAACTCCATTCCTATAAGGGCGATAGTTACGAAGGTAGCGCCAGTGGACCATCAACAACAGGTAATTTGTTAAAGATAGCGGCTCGAGCAGGCTTAGTCGCGGCCGAGAGTTACCTCCATGATCTTTGTCAATTCATTCTTAATGATGTAGTTCCGATAACTGTTGGCAACCATTCAGCAATATTAGCAAGTATTACTTTCGTTACCCCCCAGGGGGAAGAAGAGTTAATCGGTTCTGCTTTAGTACATAGTGAGGCTTCTGAGGCTGTAGTTCGGGCTCTTCTCAATGCTATTAATCGAAGGGTTGGGTTAATGACTCACTGAAAGGGTTGAACAACTTCATTTTGGCAAAAACCGGCGGCAATATTAAGTACTAAACAATAACGTAGTACAAGCGAAGCCCCTCGGTTACACGGTAATAGCGGATCCTGTGTAAACCTGATTTATAAGGGGGTTGCAAAGATGGCTAAAGTTTTCCGGGCCTTGGTTTTCATAGCTACCGCTGTTTTGGCTGGCGGAGCTAGGTTTAGCTGGTAATTCTTTGCCGCCGGTTTTTTAATGTCTTCATGGGGGCACAGAGGATGCAACAGCAGAAACGGCAAATTCACTTAATTACTTTCCTAGTGGCAATAGTAGGCTTTGGAGTATGGTGGTATACACGAAATTACTATTTAAATGTAGATTTAGCCGGGATTATTTTATTTTCTATTCTGCACATTCTTTCTGAAGTTTTTTCGGTACAACTTCCTAAGGACGGCGTCGTATCTATTGGTTTTGCCTTAGACATTGCCGCAATTATCATCTTCGGCCCCTTCTTGGCCGCTCTGTTGAGTTTAGGTGGCATTATTGGTAAACTCCTAACTACATCTTTTCAAACGATTAAGTTTGTTTTCAACGTTTCTCTCTTTCTGCTAACCACTTCACTAGCGGGATTAATCTATTATTGGTTTGGCGGGAGTAATATTAACCTTCTGTTGACTCATGACCTGGTTCCCCTTGTGGTAACTGCGTTGGTCTATTTACTAATAAATGCTTCTTTATTAACGGCCATTGTTGCTGTCGCCAATGGTGTTGATTTTGCAACGACCTGGCGGGCCAATGTCCGTTGGGCTTTACCAAGTTTTTTGGCCCTAGCCCCTTTAGGCTATTTATTAGCAACAGTGTACATAATAATGGGTATCCCTGGTGCTATATTGTTAATTATCCCCTTACTATTAGCTCGGTTTTCTTTTAACCAGTACATTGAAACTAAAAGTGCCCATCTTAGCGTTGTCCAAGCGTTGGCTACGGCGCTTGAAGCGAAAGATTCTTATACCAAAGGCCACTCTGATCGGGTAGCTGAATATAGTGCGCTGATCTGTCGTCAGTTGGAGTTGCCCGAAGATTTTACTGAAGATTTAATACAGGCGGCCCGTATGCACGATATCGGTAAGATTGGCGTTCCTGAGGAGATTTTAAATAAACCGGGTCAATTAACAGGGAATGAGTATGAATTGATTAAAGGTCATCCTCGGATCGGTTCGAACATCTTAGAGCAAGTCCAATTTCTCAATACAGTCTCTACAATTATTCGTTACCACCATGAATGGTACAATGGTGGTAAGGGTTATCCTCAGGAATTGCAAGGTGAAGCCATCCCTTTGGGAGCCCGAATTTTAATGGTAGCTGATTCTTTTGATGCCATGACTACTGATCGGCCTTATCGCAGCGCGTTAAGTGAGGTTGAGGCCTTGGCTCAACTGGTTCAGGGCAGCGGCTCTCAGTTTGATCCGACTATCGTTAAAGCTTTTATAACCGCTTTGAAGGAGGCTAATCTCAGTAGTGTTGCTGGAAGTGCTAGGAATTGGGTTAATCATCGGGTGGCTGCGGCGGGGGAGCCTCAAGAACCTGTGGCAAATTAAACTCCATGGCCTTAACTCTATTGTTATCGCCTTGGTGTTAACCGCTGTTGTTGTTAATAGCGGATTTTTAGGTTTAGATCGATATCCTGTTCTAATTTCAACCCTCTATCTCTTATCTTTCGTAGCCCTATTGATCGGTTTAGCCAAGAATGTTCATTTACCCGGTGCCCGTTTAGCTTTACTTGGGGCGGCTCTCAATTTTGTTGTAATTATCAGTAACGGTTGCAAGATGCCGGTTACCCCTGAGATGTTTACTTGGATTACCCCGGAAAGTTTTGCTCAATCAACCCAATCCTTAACCCACCAGGTCCTCACTTCAGCTACTCGCCTCCCCTTTTTAGCCGATATCATCGTTCTGCCCCCAGGTCTACCTTTAGCCGGCATTTATAGTATCGGTGATCTCTTGCTTTATGCCGGGATTATTTGGGTCGTGCAGGACCAGATGCGTCTCAATTGTGAGGGGCAAGTAGAAGTGATATAATAATTAAGATGTTTTTGAATAGCCAATTTGAGGATGATGCATTCAATGTTTGGTTTTCTGAGAAACCTTTTTGATTCTAACCAGAAGGAATTACAACGCTTAGAACAGATCGTCGAAGTCATTGATAGCTGGGAACCGGAGATTAGCCAGCTTAGTGACGCAGACTTACGGGGGAAGACCCAGGAATTTAAATCCCGTTTAGCAACCGGGGCTACTCTCGATGACCTTTTACCAGAAGCCTTTGCGGTTGTGCGTGAAGCGGCCAAACGTACTTTAGGCCAACGCCATTATGGCGTCCAGCTAATGGGCGGTATCGTACTTCACGAAGGTAATATCGCCGAGATGAAGACCGGTGAAGGGAAAACCCTAGCGGCTACAGCTCCGGTCTATCTCAATGCTTTGACCGGTAAAGGGGTTCATGTTATCACCGCTAATGACTATTTGGCTAGCCGAGATGCTGAGTGGATGGGCCAAGTTTACCGGTTTTTAGGGTTATCGGTTGGGGTCATAGTGCATGGTCAGGATCCGGGGACCCGGAAAGCAGCCTATGCCGCTGATGTTACTTATGGTACCAACAATGAGTTTGGTTTTGACTACCTTCGGGATAATATGGTGGTCCACCTAGACCAGATGGTACAGCGGGAGTTAAACTATGCTATCGTTGACGAGGTAGATAGTATCCTGATTGACGAAGCTCGGACCCCCTTAATTATTTCGGGTGAGTCGGATCAACCGACCGAACTTTATTACCGGGTAGCTAAGTACATTCCTCTACTGAAGATCGAAACCGATTATACCCTGGATGAGAAGGCCAAGGCTTGTGCCTTAACAGAAGAGGGCGTAGCTAAGATGGAGAAGTGGCTAGGGGTGGAAAACCTTTATGATCCCGAGAGTATTGAAGTTAACCACAGTGTTAACCAGGCTTTACGGGCCCATACGTTAATGCACCGGGATCGGGATTATGTTGTTAAAAATGGTGAGGTCATTATTGTTGATGAATTTACCGGACGGCTGATGCCTGGTCGCCGTTATAGTGATGGGCTACACCAGGCTATTGAAGCCAAGGAAGGGGTTACGATTAAACGGGAGAGCCAAACCTTGGCCTCGATTACTTTCCAGAACTACTTCCGGATGTATAGCAAACTAGCTGGTATGACCGGTACCGCTAAGACTGAGGAAGAAGAGTTTCGTAAGATTTATGGGTTAGATGTTATTGTTATTCCGACTAATAAACCGTTGATCCGCCATGATTATCCGGATTTGGTCTTCAAAACAGAAGCGGCCAAGTTGACGGCGTTAGTTGAAGAGGTAGCAGCTTTATATGCTCAACAACGTCCAGTTTTAGTGGGGACAATTTCCATTGAAATGTCGGAACGGCTGAGCGGCATGTTGAAGCGCCGCGGCGTACCCCACAATGTGCTGAATGCTAAGTACCACGAAAAAGAGGCGGAAATTGTGGCCCAGGCCGGGCGGTCTGGTACGGTGACTATCGCTACTAACATGGCTGGACGGGGTACTGACATTATTCTTGGCGGCAATGCTGAGCTTCTGGCCCAGCAAGACCTGCGCCAAAAAGGTTACGCCTCTGAAATTATCCGGCTCATTGGCGAGCTACGATCGGGTGAGACGCTACCGGCAGATCACCCGGAAGCAGAGACTCTACGCCAAGCCCAGCTAGATTACCAGGTGTTATTGGATAAACGTCAAGAGGAGACGGTGCAAGACGGGGGCAAGGTTCGTCAATTAGATGGTTTATTTATTATTGGTAGTGAACGCCACGAAAGCCGGCGTATCGATAACCAGCTGCGGGGTCGTACAGGACGGCAAGGTGATCCAGGGTCTTCCCGGTTCTACGTATCCATGGCTGATGATCTCATGCGTCTTTTTGGTTCGGACCGGATTACTGCCATTATGGATCGGTTGGGCTGGGAAGATGATGATGCCATTGAGCACCCGCAGATCGCCAAGTCTATTGAGAATGCTCAGAAAAAGGTGGAAGCCCGAAACTTCGATATCCGTAAGACGGTATTGCAATTTGATGACGTCATGAACCAGCAGCGGAAAGTAATTTACGAGCAAAGACGGCAAGTTTTGGTTCAGACTGACCTTAAAGAACTGAGTTTAGAGATGCTTCGGGATGTAGTCAAAGGCGCCTTAGATTCTTTTATTAGCGCCGAAGCCTACCCGGAAGATTGGGATCGGGAGGTACTCCT
>DHRX01000180.1:5676-5926 GCA_002408345.1 Firmicutes bacterium UBA5301
TCCCCAAAAACACCTTAGAGCGGATTACCCCGATTACTGATCGAGAGGAGTTAGCGGCTCAGCTAATTCAGGTTGGTGAAGAAGCATATCGGTTCCGAGAAGAATATCTTGGTTCGGAACAAATGCGCTTAGTGGAGAAACTAGTTCTGCTTCGGGTTATCGATTCCAAATGGATGGATCATCTTAAGAATATGGATGACCTCCGGGATGGGATCGGCTTTCGGGCTTATGGTCAAAGGGATTCTTTGAT
>DHRX01000196.1:0-155 GCA_002408345.1 Firmicutes bacterium UBA5301
ATTACTGCTTCTCTCTTTGGTGGGGTTCCAGGAACAGGCGCTATTGCTCGTACTGCAGTTAACATTAATAATGGCGGCCAGACTCGGTTAGTCAGTATTATTCAAAGCCTCTTCTTACTAGGGGTGCTATTGATCTTAGGGCCGTGGACCTCCTA
>DHRX01000196.1:330-1794 GCA_002408345.1 Firmicutes bacterium UBA5301
TTAATCTTAGGGCCGTGGACCTCATATATTCCGTTGGCAGCACTTTCTGGCATCTTAGTGGTTACCTGCTATGATATGTTTAATTTTGAGGATATTCGGGCTTTAAACCGTGGTGCTGTTGCGGATGGGGGAGTTCTAATGGTAACGATGGCTTTGACTGTTTTTACCGATTTAGTAGTTGCAGTGGTGGGTGGAGTCTTGCTAGCAGCTTTAATTTATGCTTATCGAGGTAGTTTACTCCAGATTAAACCGGTTAGTCACGAAGATAATATGGCCGTATATAGTTTACATGGTCCCCTCTTTTTTGGGACGGTAGAACAATTGGCTAACTATATTAAGCAGTTACCGAGCTGTGAAACCTTAGTCTTAGATTTGTCCGACTTATGTAAGATTGACTTGACTGGAGCTTTAGCATTGAGTAGGTTGCAGCAACTAGGTGGAACGCCACGATTTTCGCAACTGGTTCTTTGTGGTTTATCTAGTGAAAACCGTAATATTTTAGAGCACATTGGTATGATTAAGGATGAACATATATTTGCTGAACCTGCACAGTCTTTAGTCTCTGTTTAGGTATAAAGGATTCACCGAGCTACTGTGGAAAACAATGAATAATACCTAGAGTTAGGAGTGGCTAAGGGTGAAACCGTTTTCATTTATTCATGCGGCAGACCTACACCTAGGAACACCATTCTCTGGGATTAGTAGCTGTGATGAAGAGTGGCGCCAAATCTTAATTGAGGCGCCTTTCCAAGCTTTTGAGCGTATTATTAGCCTGTCTATAGAGCATCAAGTCGATTTCCTTTTGTTAGCTGGTGATATTTACGATAGTGCCCGGCAAAATCTAAGGGCTCAAATTCGTTTTGTTGATGGACTGAATCGTTTATCGGAGTATGGTATAGCCACTTATATTGCTTTTGGAAACCATGATGTTGGGGATAAAACCGGTTCGCGATTACGGTGGCCAGACCTTGTTTACCGGTTTCCAGAGGGAGAACTAGCTACGTATCCTATTGAAAAAAATGGGCAACGTGTAGCTGAGGTTATAGGGTTAAGCTATCCCCAACAAAATATTACTGAAAATTATACAAATCTTTTCCAGCCAAGTGGACAAAGTCCGTTTTCTATTGGAGTGCTTCACGCCAATGTTGGCGGGCAACCAGGAACAGATAATTATGCGCCCTGTGCCCTAACCGACTTGACCGCATCTGCTATTGATTACTGGGCTTTAGGTCATGTGCATACGGCTACTATACTTAATTCTACTAACCCCTGGGTGGTTTATTCAGGGACGCCTCAAGGGCGTTCACCACGAGAGACGGGGATAAAGGGTTGCTACTTAGTAGAAGTAGTCAATGGTCAAGCCCAATTGAAGTTTCTACCTACTAATTGGGTATTATGGCATAACCTTACTTTAGATATTACTAATTGGGAACGAATAGATGACCTTATTCTTAGCGTAGAGGA
>DHRX01000196.1:2025-2165 GCA_002408345.1 Firmicutes bacterium UBA5301
TAGTTGTTCGTCTAAAACTGGTCGGTAGGGGACCATTACATCGGGAACTGCATCTGGTTGATAATAGTCAGGCTGTTTTAGAGGATCTTCGCTCTCGCTCATTTCTAGGTTGGGAACGGGTTTGGTTCGATGATTTAATC
>DHRX01000196.1:2360-2916 GCA_002408345.1 Firmicutes bacterium UBA5301
GAAATAGATAAAGAGGCGGAAAGTTGTTCAGAAACAATTACTGCAGACTACTTGCAATTAAGTACGGCTCTTCAACAAGAATTGCAAGGGTTGAACAAGGGTGAAGCAAGACTAGTCAAAGAATTACAGCAGCTTATTGAGCCCCTATATAAGCAATGTCTACGACGGTATTTAGAGCTACCAACGGAACAGGAATTAGTTCACCTAGTCCAGGAAGCAGAAGATCTTGGTTTAGATCTTTTGGTTGGAGAGGAGGACTACTGATGTGGGTTAAAGACATTTATATAGATGGCTATGGTATTTTCCGTGACTTTTGTGTTAAGGACATGGCACCTGGACTGAATGTATTCTTTGGACCTAATGAAGCTGGGAAAACGACGTTAATGCACTTTTTAAACTGCATATTATTTGGTTTTGAACGCCAGTCAGCAGCTGAAGACTTTCATGAACCATTACAGGGAGGAGAACATGGAGGTCGGGTTGTGATAGTAACTGAGGCAGGCCAAGAATATGTAGTTGCCCGCCATACTACTAAAAAAAACACAGCTCCACCAGT
>DHRX01000196.1:3135-4118 GCA_002408345.1 Firmicutes bacterium UBA5301
GCCGAGGTTGCCAAATACTTAGAAACAGAAAGGAATAAACTGTGGAAACCTAATAGCAAGAGAAACCGGATTACTGAGCTGGTTACAGACTTAACGACACTCACAGCTGAAATTACTCAGCTTAAGCAGGAGCCCCAAGAGTATATGGGGCTTTTGGATAAGAGCGTTGAGATTACCAAAGTAATTAAAGAACAGGAAGAGTATGCTCAGGAGTGCAAGGCCCAAGTAGCTTATTATACTAATCTACAGGAAATTTGGCCGACTTGGCTGAGGCTGCAAGAACTGGAACGGGAAGTGCAGCGGGAGAGAAGTAGCTCTGCCACAGACAGATACTTTGTTAACAATAGCGGGTCAAATTCAAGGCCTTAATTTCGAAATGGCATCTTTATTAGAAAATCTAGAGGAGCTAGACCGTACCAAATATTTAGTGGAACAAACTACAGCAGGGAATAGAGTTAGGGCTACGGAACCTGGGGGTAGCCTGGACTATTCACGAGGTTCAAGATTTCCCGACGGACCGTCTGACCCAGGAGCAGGTTAGATCGTCTGGCTAAGGAGGTCGCTACCGGACAGCTTCGAGGTGAAAGAATGGCAGGAGAAAGTTAACGCTCAGCGCCAGGTTGTCCAGGAAAGAGTTCGGTCATTTCAAGAATGTAGCGCTGAATTACAGTTGAAACAGGAAAAGGCTGAAGATAAAAAAGAGTTATCGGAACGCAGAAGAGTTTTGGCTGAGGCTGCTAATCTTTTGGAACAGCGGATGTTATTAACCAGAGAGCTAAATGAGTTGGATCTTAGATTAGAATCCTTAGATCGGGAACGGCAATTGCTAGAAAGAACACAAGTCAGTTTAAAAAGTAACTTCGGGCTTTATCTGTTCTGGTTAGGGTTAATTAGTGCCGGGGTAATAACCAGTCAGCTTGGCCAAAATTGGGGCGGAATTTTAACAGTAGCTGGTGTTTTTGGTTTACTCTACGTTGTAATAA
>DHRX01000196.1:4282-4621 GCA_002408345.1 Firmicutes bacterium UBA5301
TCACCGACAACAAAAAAGAGACCAAAATAATTTTAACGGGGCAGTTAATCAGCGGTTATACGATGAGCTTCAAGTTCGGAGAGAAGAGTTAAGCCAGCAGAATCAGGAAGTTGGGCACCAACTAACTATATGTTCGATGACCTTGTTAGGAGAGATGACGTTAATAACTAATAGTCAGCTAGCTCAGTTAAGGGAAGATTTAGCTAGAAGTGAACAGTTGCAGGAAACGGTCATCAGCTTACAGGATCAATGTAGTCGGACGAACCAGTTATTAAGTGAAAGTCAAAGAGAACTTCAATATGTTGAGAAATGTTTGAGCGAGGCAATTCAGTTTTATAC
>DHRX01000196.1:4758-8008 GCA_002408345.1 Firmicutes bacterium UBA5301
ATACTATCTCTGAGAAGCGTTGGCAGGAACTACTAGCAAGTCTTAGGTTACCGGTAGAGTTAGATTTAGATGGAACTCTAAGCTTTTTTGGAGCGACTACAGAGTTACAAAACCACTTACAAACTAAGGTCGAATTAAGTCGTAAGCTAAAGCTACTCCAAACTAAAATAGATAGTACTCGGACTCAAATAGGCAAAATACAAAGTAAGCTAGACCTCCCTATTTCTACAGAATATAGTCAGCTATCAGGAGCGATTTCTACGCTACATCAATGGGCTACCAAGGCTCTAGAAATTGATAAACTGAGAGCTGAAAGAAATAAACTATGGGACCGGATTGTGATAACTGTCGGGGATAATAGTGAGTTAACGGAATTGGATCAGCCTCAGATTGCAGCTGAGTTGGCGAATTGGCAGAAAGAGCAAATGGCTGCTCAGACTAGACTAGATCAATTAAAAGCAGAGTTAGGGGTAGTTAGAGACCGAATTCAGGGTTTAGAAAAAACAGTTAAATTAGCGGCAAGAGAACTGGATTACAATTTAAGGTTAGAGGACCTACAACGGGTAACTGCAGAGTGGCTAAAATTTAGAATTAGTGCTTTTCTTTTAGATAAAGCTAAGGAACGTTATGAACAGGAAAAGCAGCCAGCTGTATTAGCGGCCGCTTCCAATTATTTTGAACAAGTGACCGCTGGTCGGTATCGGCGACTACTAAAACCCTTAGATGCAGAAGGTATTTTAGTAGAAACTGTAGAACGAAAACGGCTCCAACCACGGGCTTTAAGTAGAGGTACTTTGGAAGAGCTATACCTCTGTTTACGCTTAGCCTTGGTCCGCAATTTCGGTGTTGAGTGTGAGCCGTTGCCTTTAATTATGGATGATGTTTTAGTAAATATGGATGAGCAGCGGTTTCAGGAAGCCTGTACTTTAGTCGCTAAGGTTGCTGAGGAACAACAGGTTTTTTTCTTTACTTGCCATCCCCGGGTAGCAGCAGCTTTATATAGACAAGCGGTAGGAAGTAACATTTTCCATTTGGGCGGCGGGAAAGCAGAGCTGGAAAGTGCTGCCTTGGTTGAGCTCGCTGTAGACGTCGATGGTTCCCCCTTGTAATTCAACTAAACGAGCTGTGATATAAAGACCTAACCCAAGTCCTTCTGCGTCAACTTTTACTGCGTTTTGTGTACGGTAGAACTTGGAGAAAATGGCCAGTTGCTCAGAGAGTGAGATACCAATACCATAATCTTGGACAGCAATTTTGATCTTACCGTCTACATTGGTTACGTGAACAGTAATTGGTGATGTCTGGTGGAGAATATTTGATTGCATTGGAGATAAGGTTGTGTAAGATTTGCCGGAAAGCGCTAGGGTCAATGTAAGCTGGATAATAGGAAGCTCCATCGGTAATGAGCTCAATACGGTTACTAGCTATTGCCAGATCTAAGCCGGTAATTATATCCTGAATTAATGGGAGTAGGTCGATATAAACCATATTTAGATGTAGTCGACCAGAATCAATCCGTGTGATGTGGACCATTTGATCGATCATTTCGGCCATGACGTTAATTTCGGCTAAAGTCTTATCAATTGTGCTTTCATCGACCATTGGATCGAAAAACTCTTGGATACGTGAAGGCAGCTTCTCCATTCCATTTAGAATTTTCTTCCTCTTTTCTATATATAATTTCTGTAATTGAGCAAAACCTTTAATTACAGCTAATGGTGTTTTTAGTTCGTGGGAGACGGTGCCAATAAATTCATCTTTTAGTTTGTCGAGCATTCGAATTTCAGTAATATCACGAAATAGAGAGATAGCCCCGACGATTTCACCGGTCTTTTTATTAACGACAGGGTTGGCACTGAGGAGGAAGAAATTCTCCTGGTCTAGGCAGCCTAGCTTAACAATTTCCGGTTCAGGATCGGTGCCGTGTAGCGCTTTTATTAAAGGGAAATTGCTAACAGTGTAATTACCATGATTTTGTGCTGGCTTAGGGTTCAAGTCAGTTAAAATTGTGGCTAGCGGTTGACCAAATAGTTGCTCTTTACTTTTTCCTATCAAGGTTTCTAGAGCACCGTTGGTGCGTTTAATTTTTTCCTCCTGGTTGATAACTAATATAAGGGCATCCATGCTTTCTAAAAGGGATTCAAGATCTCGAGCGGTCTCGGCAAACTTTTGTTTGGCGATAGTGATTTCTTGGTTTTTCTGTTCTAGAGTTTGATTGGTATTACGCAAAACTACTAAAATCAAAGCAAAGCTCGTAGCTAAAAAGATAAGTAGGGGAAGATGGAGGTCGGCAATAAAGTTCTTACCTAACAAGAGAGCTATTTCGATGTTAAATAGGCTACCAACCCACGTTAGGATAAGTAGGAAAATAATTATTTGATTAGATCGTTTAAATTTAGGTAAGTCAAACATGGTTTTCACCTTAACGTCAATTATTCATTGGATTGTGCGGCATTAAAAAGTCGAAACCCGAATTGGGTACAAAGTAATGCAACAATAAGGAAAACATTGGAGGCATAGCCAAAAAGGATATGGGTTAAAGGAGTTGCCAGGAGTATGACACTATCAGTCTCAAATGAGGGAGCTAGGAGAATTAATACTGCAAATTCTCCTAGGAGTAATAGCGAAAAGCTGATAATAGAAGCAATAATAGTAATTTGAAATGAAGTATGGTATAGTTCCCCAATAAGCAACACGAATAAGGAAAATATTACCATGGTATGCCAACCTAAGGGTAAGATCGCTCTTAATAGAGGCACGAAACTTGAAAAAATCAGAGCAGATAAAAATAATTTCCGGGATTGAATAGCTAGATTTAATAGTTTCGGTCCGGTATATATCAACAATAGGACTTCCGGAAATTGGTAAAATAGCCAAATAAACAGTTGATTTGCCACAGTGAATGAGCCTCCGTTGTCCTCAAAGTACCGAAAGGGCGCGTCTATGACTTAGTTACTTGATTTTCTTAGTGTTTTGTTTTAATAAAGTAGTTGGTACCTTAGGTTGGTAACCAAAAAAAAGACAAGCAGTATTGGTGCTGATTTTGCCTACTTTAGTGGCGATTTTCATGATAGGGGAAGACTTCATACTATCGACCTCCTTGTTGAAAATACGCGAAAAACACGTTGGACGGCTTTATCCATATATTCGTAGACGCGCAGGCCTTTCGGTGTTAAGGTAAATGCCTGCCAGCTTACAGCAAGAATGCTGGCATAAGCAAAAGAGGGCTGTACCGCAAATAAAATAATTA
>DHRX01000098.1:0-7356 GCA_002408345.1 Firmicutes bacterium UBA5301
TCAGGCAAAGTCGGATGGGCTCTAATCACCGTTGCCCATTCTTGAACTGGAAGACCTAATTGAACCGCCAACGTCGCTTCCGACAATAAGTTAGAAGCGTGAGGCCCTAATATATGGACACCGATGGTCTTACCCTGAGGGGTAGCTACTACTTTTACAAAACCACGATTGTCATCAATAGCCAAGGCCATACCATTAGCGGTAAAGGGGTAAACCCCAGTTACTACCTCGATCCCCTGGGCCTGAGCCGCCTCTTCCGTCAACCCAACCATAGCTACTTCGGGGCTGGTAAAGATGGCGCTAGGAACAGCTGAGTAATCCATAACCTGATTACTACCGTTCATATTCTCGACCGCTATTTCTCCTTGCTTAGAGGCTACATGAGCTAGCTTAAACGGCCGGTTCACTACATCACCAACAGCATAAACGCCAGGTACTTTAGTCCGCATTTGGTCATCAACAACAACTTCGCCCCGCTCATTTATTTGGATACCGGCTTCGGTAAAACCAAAACCTGAAGAGTTAGCTACTCGGCCTACAGAAATTAAAACTTTAGCCGCCTGGTACCCTCCGGCGCTAGTTAGCACCTGACCCTGACCATCTGCAACCCAAACCTTTTCTACCTGCACACCGGTTTTAATCGTGATACCCTGGCGCTTCAAATAGCTTTTTAGGCGTTTGGTAATTTCTCTATCTACCATCGGGAGGATCTCTGGCATCCCCTCTAAGATTGTAACTTGGGAGCCTAGAGCAGCAAAAATTCCAGCGAACTCGCACCCGATATAACCGCCACCGATAACTACCAACGATTCAGGGATCTCTTGGAGATTCAAGGCTTCGTCACTGGTCACCACAACCTGGCCATCAACTTCCCAACCCGGAAAAACCCTGGGGATCGACCCGGTCGCAAGGAGCAGATTATCACCGGTATACTCCTGGACCAGACCATCTGGCCCGGTGACAGCAATAGTCCGGCTATCTTGCAACTTACCCTGGCCGCTTAGCAAAGCTATGCCCCGCTTGGCAAAAAGGCTCTCCACCCCTTTACGTAACCGGGAAGTAATACCCGTTTGATAAGTCCAGATCCCCTCGGGGTCTAAGGCTACTTCCTTAATCTTAACCCCCAGCTTACCAGCTTCTTGTACCGCCTGATAACGTTGAGCTACTCCGACCAACGCTTTCGTTGGTATACAACCCCGATTTAAGCAAGTCCCACCAAGAGCCTGGGCCTCAATGACCCCAACCCTCAAACCTTTCTGAGCAGCCCTTAAAGCGGCTACATAGCCGCCGGGACCAGCTCCTAGAACTAAAAGATTAAAGTGGGTTTCGACCTTAGTCATGTGTATCTCCCTTCCGACAACGTTGACAATACCCATAAAACTTAACCTGATGGTCTAAAATATCAAATTGATATTCTTCCCCCACCGCCCGTTCTAATTTTTCTAATAAATCTTCATCAACTTCAGCTACACCACCACATTTAATGCAGATAAGGTGGTGATGAGCGTGCTTCCCATGCTGGGTTAGTTCATAACGGTTCTTACCATCACCAAAGTGGACCCGTTCAATAATACCCATTTTCGCAAAAAGTTCTAAAGTGCGGTAAACAGTGGCCAAGCCGATATCCGGAAATTGCTGGCTAACTAACCGATAGATATCCTCAGCGCTAAGATGGGCCCCTTCATGCTGACAAAAAATCTCCATAATCAATAATCGTTGTGGGGTTACCCGGTAATTTTTAGAGGTAAGCTTCTCCTGTAGAAATACTAGTCTATCCTTCACATTAATCACCTTTCCTCCCGTACGCGCCTGCTCACCTTACTGTTTGCTCCACCAAGGTTTCCAAGAGAGAAGCAGAGATTGCACCCACGCGTTTGGTAATAATTTTTCCATCGCGGCCAACAATGAATGTAGCAGGGATCCCTGAAACCAAATATTTGCTAGCAACTGCTCCACTAACATCGGTTACAGTAGTCAAGGAATAGCCGTTCTCGATCATAAAAGCTTGAACTTCAGCCGGTTGCTGCCTCACATTAACCAGTAAGAAAACCGCATCCAGGTTAGAGTTCTTAAACCGTAAATCCATTCGGTTAAAATCTGGCAATTCTGATCTACACGGATCACACCAAGTTGCAAAAAAATTGAGAAAGACGACCTTGCCCCGGTAATCGCTGAGTCGAACCAGCTTACCATTTAAATCAGGAAGCGTGAAATCAGGGGCTAATTCTCCGGCAAAAGGACCCTCTGCTAACCCGCTGTTACTTTTTTGCGGAAGATTACCTTTAATGCCGTAGATATATAACGCGCTCCCAATGAAAATAACGAGGGCAACCTTAATAGCAATTGGAAAAATATGGGCCGCTTTCTTCCTTTGTTCTGCAGTCATTAGAAGTATCCTCTCCCTTTAGTAAATTTTATGAGAAAAATGTTAAAAACTGAACGCAGATAGACGGGAAAACAGGTTGAAATAGACTAAACAACCTAAGATGATTAGGAGAACCCCTGTTAGTCGGGCGATTTTAATCGCATGCCGCTGTAACCACGGTAGGTAATAGGAGCCGAAGCTATGCATGGTTAAAGCGATTACCAAAAAAGGAAGGGCCAAACCTAGAGAATACCAAGAAAGAAGCCACACCCCTGCAGCTACTGTACCAGCGGTACTAGCATAAACCAAAATTGAACCTAAAACCGGCCCAACACAGGGGGTCCAACCAAAACCAAAAGCTAAACCTAGACCAGCTGACCGTAGCCAATCAGCTGATTTTCTGGGGGCTGTTCTTTGCAACCCTGGCCGCCACTCTCGTTGTAGAAAGTTAATTCGAAAAACCCCTAAAGTCTGTAGACCAAAAAGAACGATTACTATACCGGCTATTTTTCGAAAAAGAACTTGATTAATTAAGAGAAAACGGCCAATTAAAGTAGCCGACGCCCCTAATATAACGAATATAGTAGAAAAACCGATGATGAACCCAAGAGCGTTAATTAATAGGCGGTGCCGGTCTGCTCGTTCATCTGTTCCTACGCCACCGGTCAAATAAGTAACATAGACCGGTACCAGTGGTAATACACAGGGTGACAAAAAGGAAACTAATCCGGCTAAAAAAGAGACAACAACAGAAACTTCAGATTGCATTAAAGGCCTCCCCTACTACTCAGTACTAATCTTCATGATAAGAAGTTTGAACCATTTTTTCCACTCCGATAACCCGGCCACCTTTAACATAGACACGAGGTATCCTGGGCCCAACCATACAGATAACTTCATAGTTAATTGTATTAAGTAAGTGGGCAACCTCTTCCACAGGAATGGTTTCTGTGCCCTGACCGCCAAAAAGCACTACTTCATCACCTAAGCTGACATATAAATCTTCCGTAACTTCAATCATAAATTGATCCATACAAATACGGCCAATTATAGGCAACCGTCGACCACCCACTAAAACTTGGCCCTTGTCACTAAGCAAACGCGACCACCCATCAGCATAACCGATAGGTACTCCAGCAATAGTAGTTTCTTTCTTAGTAACGTAAGTTCGACCGTAACTTACTGCACTACCGGCCGGTAACTTTTTAACGAAGGAAATCCGTGCTTTTAAAGACATTACCGGTTTAAGTGTTATCTGGCGGCTAACCTCCTCTGAAGGATATAAGCCATAGAGGATGATACCTGGTCGCACCAGGTTTTCTCCAAACTCCGGAGTATCAAGAAGAGCAGCGCTATTAGCTGCATGAACCCAAGAAAAAGTATGGCCATGCTCTGCTAAATTGGTTAATACATTCTTAAAAACCTTATACTGGGCGATAGTATAGCTTTTATCTCTTTCATCCGAACTAGAAAAATGGGTATAGAGGCCAATAATTTCCAGGTTACTAAACTGCTTTAGTTTTTCAACAAAAACCAGAACCTCATCAGGGAGAAGGCCCAACCTACCCATACCGGTATCAACTTTAACCTGAACCTTAGCGCTACGACCATAGCGACGGCCAGCTGCAGCTAAAGCTTCAGCCACCTCTAAATCACTAATTCCACAGCTAAAGCCACCTTTGACTACGGCCTCAGCTTGTTCGGGAGTAGGCATACTCATAATATGGATCGGCGCAGCTATCCCCGCTCGCCGTAGCTCCTGAGCCTCTTCTACAAGACCGACCCCTAACCAACGGGCACCATTTTCCAAGCAAACCTTCGCAACCTGTAGCGCTCCGTGGCCGTAGGCGTTAGCTTTAACTACAGCCATCACTACAGCTGGAGCTGAATGACTAACGACTTTGCGGACATTAGCCGCTAAATTATCGAGATCAATCTCTGCCCATACCGGTCGCATCCCCGGCGGCAATTCTACCATGACTGGTCACTTCCTAACCTCATTTGTCCATATACTTTTGTAGCACTAACGGTAAATAATTTAACAGATCTCCAGCGATCAACCCTACACCATAACCGGCTTGGGCAGCCTTATCCCCGGCTAACCCATGTAAATAAGTGCCACAGACCGCTGCTGCCCAGGGTTGCATTCCTTGGGCCAACAAACCGACGATTACCCCGGCTAAAACATCGCCTGTACCGGCGGTGGCCAAACTAGAATTTCCAGTAGGGTTTAGATATAGCCTACCATCGGGTGTCGCAACTAGGGTATGCGCACCTTTTAATACAACTACCGCTGACCAACGTTCTGCTGCGGCTTGTGCCACCTCTACCCGATTGGCTTGCACCTGATCGCTACCTAATCCCATCAATCGTCCCATCTCCCCAGGATGGGGTGTTAATATCACCGGTTCCTGGCGCTGGGCCAATAACGACTGAAATTGCCGATGCTGATCAGCCATAAGGTTAAGAGCATCAGCATCAAGAACGAGCGGACACTGGGTTTGGGAGATGAGAGTTTGGAGAAAAGCTCCGGTTTCAAAATTTGTCCCTAAGCCAGGTCCAACTAAAACAGCCTGATACCGATGGAGGCTAGAGACCAAAGCCTTATTGGCTGCAGTAGTAATATACCCTTGGTTATCGGCTAGCTCCATTGTCATTACCTCAGTTAGCTTGGTCGCTAAAAGCGAACTATACCGAGCTGGACCGGCTACAGTTGATTTCCCGGCACCAACTCGGAGAGCACCTAGAGCAGCTAAGCAAGGGGCACCAAGCATTCCAGGGCTACCACCGATCGTTAAAGCGTGACCAAAAGTACCCTTATGACCAACCTGAGGCCGCTGAGGTAATAATGCTTGCACTAACGAAGGCTCAATCAAATACTTTGTTAAATTTAAATCGGTATCGCTGGTTAGCGGCAAACCAATTGCATCAACCCTTAGTTTTCCAACGTAATCAGGTGCTGGATAGCAAAAGAGCCCAATTTTCGGCAGCCCAAAGGTAATCGTATAATTGGCTTGCACGCAACAATTATCTGTAATTTCTCCGGTATCAGCGTTAACTCCGGTCGGAATATCTAAAGCTAAAACTGGAGCGGTTTGGTTGTTGATAAAACCGACCAACTCTTTGGTTAATCCTGTTACCGCCCCCTGTAAACCGGTACCGATTAATCCATCTACTATTAAGTCCCACGAACCAGCCAACAGTTTCTCATCTACATCCCTGGCAATCATAGCTGTTACCGACCGCAAAGCCTCAGCGGCTGGCCCTTGGAATTGCTCTGGTTTATTAGTCAAGGCTATTCTAACTGTTGCTGCCGCATTCCCTAAATACCGGGCTAAAACTAAAGCATCCCCACCGTTATTACCTCGGCCTGCGCAAATAAAAATTCTTTTCCCCTGCAGATCTTCCCCGAGGATTTCCCGCACATAATTAAACGCGGCAATTCCGGCAGCCTCCATCAAAACTCGTGGAGACAGGCTGTACGTTTCTGCAGCCTTCTCCTCCAGAAGACGCATCTCTGTACTGGAGACTAGATACATCTAAACCTCTCCTCTTAGCCTTGGCTAATACCGATGACCATAGCTATGGCCAGCTCTCGGCTATGGGCGATACTCACCTTAAAATCCGAAATTCCTAGCTCCTGGGCGGCCTGGGCAGCGCTACCTGACAACCGCACTAGCGGGATCGGACCATCTTTAACCAGGCCAATTTCCCGTAAAGGCAGAGAGGCCCGGCCGGCAAAGACTTTAATCCCCGCCTCTTTTACCGCAAAGCGAGCCGCTAAATGGGGCCAAGGGTTCTGCTTAGCCAAACAGTACTCTAGCTCCTCTGGAGTAAACACTCGGTTGAGGAAACGGCTGTTACGTTGAGCCGCAGCTTGGATACGTTGAATTTCAATCAGGTCAACCCCCGTACCCCAGACCACCTCTTTACTGCACCTCCGGCCGACGGTAGAAGGTAGTTTCAATCGCTTCAAACCCATAATCCCGGTACTTTAGCAACGGCTCAGTTCCACCGACCATCAAGATACCACCGGGACGGAGGGCTTGGAAAAACTTTTGGTAGAGGGTATGTTTAGCCTCTTCCGTAAAATAAATAACTACATTACGGCACAAGATTAAATCGAAATCCTTCTCAAAGGTATCCGTAAGTAAGTTCTGACGCTTAAATTGGATCATCCGCTTAATCTCTGGTTTGACTTGATAGCGGTCATCACCTAAGGAGGTAAAATACTTCTCCATTCTCTCGGGGCTAACATAACGTAGCTGCTGCAGACCATATTCTCCCTGCATAGCCTGGCCTAAAACCATCTTATCGACATCGCTAGCCAAGATTCTATGGGAACCCTGAGGAGCAATGTCTGCTAACATTATCGCCAAAGAATAGGGTTCCGGTCCATTGGAGCACCCGGCGCTCCACACTTTCAGGTTAGGCTGTTTTTTCCGCAGTTGTGGAATAAACCGTTCCTCTAAGTCTACCCAACGTTCCGGGTTCCGAAAAAATTCCGAAACGTTAATAGTTAGACGTTTGACAAACTGGTCGTATTTTTCGGGATCTTCTTTAAGCACCCGAACATATTGAGCATAACTCTCTACCCCTAAGAGATCCATTAGCCCATTAATACGGCGACGCATCTGCCTTTCTTTATAGTTGCGTAAATCCAACCCGGTTAGGTTCAATATTGCATCCATAAATTTTCCGTATTCAAAATCTGATCGACCATTGACAGCCTCGCTCATCCATTTGCCCTCCTTACCAATAACTCTGATGATATTCTCGGATAACCCAAGGATTCCCTGCCCATCTCCGCTGTATAAAGGCGACCAAAGCCCGGGTATCCTTATCTTGACAGGAGCGTGGACCAGCTTGCCATCAGAAAATCAACACCTACATAAACCCGGTGATCACGGGGATCCAGCTAAACTAAGTACCGCCTTAGAAAAGAATATTGCGGCTATTAAACAAGTCCTCGGCCCAGATAATGTAGATAT
>DHRX01000098.1:7755-11025 GCA_002408345.1 Firmicutes bacterium UBA5301
CAAGGGGTTATTAATCACATTATTGTTGGTGACACAGTTGTATTAATCGATGGCTTGACTAAAGCCATTGTTGTTGATACGAAAAGTTGGGAACACCGGGGGGTTGGAGAGCCAAAAACTGAGGTGGCGGTCCGTGGTCCCCATGAGGCCCTTACCGAAACTATCCGAGTAAATACCGCCTTAATCCGCAGAAAGCTTCGTTCTCCCCACCTCCGTCTAGATATGCTCACAATTGGCCGCCGGAGCCACACCGATGTCGCTGTTGCCTGGATTGAGGGGATAACCAACCCCCAATACGTCGAAGAGGTACATAAACGCTTAGCGGCTATAGATGTAGATATCGTAATGATTGAAGGGCTAGTCGAAGAGTATATTGAGGATCAACCCTACTCCCCTTTCCCACAAGTACAGATTACCGAACGGCCAGACCGGGTTGCCGCTGCTTTAGCCGAAGGGCGGGTAGCGATTATAGTTGATGGTAACCCGATGGCTCTCCTTGTTCCCGCCAACTTTTCGACTTACTTCCAAACTACTGAAGACTATACTGAACGCTGGATGTTTGCTACTTTACTACGGATTCTCCGATTATTTGCCATTATAACCTCTGCGTTACTACCGGCGTTCTACATCGCCATAACCAACTACCATCAAGAAATGTTACCTACTCAATTGGCTTTAGCTTTTGCTCAAGCCCGAGAAAACGTTCCCCTCCCAGCTATAATTGAAGCCCTGATAATGATCCTATCTTTAGAATTAGTTCGCGAAGCGGGTTTACGGATGCCGAGTCCAGTTGGTTCAACAGTCGGTGTAGTTGGCGCCCTGCTCTTAGGCGAGGCGGCCGTTTCAGCAAACCTAGCCAGCCCAATTTTAATTATTGTTATCGCCCTTAGCGGACTGTCTAGCTTTATTTTGCCCCAATATTCACAAGGCTTAGTAATTCGTTTCTTTGTCTATCCTTTTCTCTTCATGGCTGTGGGATGGGGGTTGTTTGGAATTGTCGCCGGAGTAATGGCTTTAGTTATCCACTTAACTAATTTAACGTCGCTAAATGTCCCCTACTTAGAGCCGTTATGGCGACCGGTTGAAGCTTTCCGGGATACCTTCGTGCGGGTTCCGATGTGGCTTATGGTTAAACGTCCCCACTTCCTGCGCCCCCGTGATTCTGTGCGGCAACGCAGGATTATTAGAACCTGGTCGCCAGAAGAAGAGCAAGGGGGTGAAGAATCATGAATAGCGGAGGACAGATCGATAAACGACAACTAGTAGTTTTAGTTACCTTAACCCTTATGGGTAGTTATTTTCTAACTGTTCCTAGGGTCATGGCCCATTACGCCGGTTCTGCTGGATGGCTCGGTCCTTTATTCGGTTCTGTAGCAGGTATAATAAATGCCTTTATTCTCACGGCTTTGCACCGCCGATTTCCTGAGCAAGATTTTACCGGCATAGCCCAGATAGTCTTAGGCCCGGTTGGCGGCAAACTGTGGGCCCTGCTCTTTTTTGCCTATACCCTAATTATCGCTACGGTTATCCGGGAATTCGCTACTACGATTCTTACCCCTTTTTTGCCGGATTCACCGATTGGACCGGTTATTATAATTATGGGTTTGCTATTAACTTATCTAGCCTACAGCGGTATTGAAAGTATTGCTCGCACAGCCCAAGTATTTTTACCGTTAATCGTTATTAGTTTGCTTTTGCTCTTAATTACAGCCCTTTCTACAGGCGACTTAGGACGAATTCAACCCTGGCTGGGTAAAGGCTGGAAGGGTATCGGTCAAGCCACCCTCAACTCTGGTAGTATTTACGGTGAGATTATTTTATTCGCCGCAATTCTGCCGCATTTACGCCGCACTAGCGATAATTTGTCGGGTCTACTCTGGGGGATTTTCTTTGCCGGAATCCTCTTAACCTTAATCACCATAGGTGGTATTAGCCTTTTTGGTTACCGCAGCCTAACTCGCCTTGCCTTTCCGGCTATTAGTACCGCCCGCACCATTAGAATTGGTACTTATTTTGAACGCATGGAAGCCCTCTTCATCATTATTTGGTTTAATATGTCTATGCTAAAGATGGGGCTATTTCTCTACGCCGCTGCCAAAACTCTGGCCGGTACACTAAATTTACCGGAATACAAACCGCTGGTTGTGCCAACTGTGATCTTCCTTATGCTTTTAGTCCTGTTGCCGGCCACCGACTATTCTATTGTCATGATCTTAAATTACTTTACTTCTCTAACTTTACCGGTTACTTTTATACTTCCTGGCCTATTACTAGCCGTCGCCTATCTCCGTAAAAAGGGGGAACAGCAATGAGCCTCCTCCGGCCTGTAGTCATACTAGTACTTTGTTTCAGCTTAGCCCTCTCTTTAACCGGTTGTTATAGTCGGAGCGAAATTGAGGATATTGGTTTCATTGTCTCTTGGGGCTTAGAGAAAGGGGAAAAGGAGAACTACAAAGTCATTGTCCAAATCGCAGCACCTTCTAAAGTTTCCAGTAAAAGTGGTGGCGGTGGCGGAGAAGAACCGCCCTATTGGTTAGGCCAAGCCGAAGGAGAAACTTTCTTTGCTGCTCTACGGGAACTGGCCAAGCGTTCCAGTCGCCAGCTCCACTTCTCTCACGCTGAAGCCTTAATTATTCAGGAAGAGGTAGCTCGAGAGGGGTTAGCACCGATTATCGACATCCTAACTCGTAACTCAGATATGCGTCCACGTATGTCTATTTTTATCACCTCCGAAAAAATTAAGAATATCCTTGAGGTCACCCCTGGCCTGGAAAACCTGCCTTCTACCTACATCACCAAATTAGAGCGACGGATTATGAAGCATGAAGAAACTGTACACTTTGAAGTAAAAGATTTCTACACCCAAATGCAACCGGGAAACGAAGCTCTCATTCCCCGGATCAGTACCTGGCAAGAACCTAACCAAACCGAGGGGCAGAACCAAGGAGGTAGCAACGCTAACTTATTGCCGGCAAGTACTGGTAGTACCGCCCCAAAAGACCAAGGCGAAAACAAAGAACTGATATTAGAAGGGGCTGCCGTATTCCGAGATACTAAAATGATCGACTGGCTCAATAGTACGGAGACCTACTATCTTAAATGGTTACGGGGGGAAGTTGTCGATGGACCGATGATTATTTCCCTGAACGGCTGTAGTTTCTCCCTCCGAGTCCGGGAAACCAACCGCTTTATTAAGATTATACCAAATGTAAAATCCCCTGGTAGTAGTCGTATTGAGCTAAAAATTATTGCTGAAACCGACCTAGTCGA
>DHRX01000098.1:11132-12275 GCA_002408345.1 Firmicutes bacterium UBA5301
TATGATCTGGAAACAGATGTGCTTGGCTTCGGTGAATTAGTGCGGCGAAAGATCCCCCACTCTATTTGGGAACGTTATCAAGAGCCCTGGAATAGTGAGTTTCAGAACCTAATCATTCAGGTTTCTACTAACATACAGCTGCGGAGGTTAGGGATGACTATTCAAAGCCCCTTTATCTATTAGGTTTTAACTCCGTAAAAAGATTTGATAGACCGCTAGGCTCAGAATTATCGTTAAGTAAAGGGCTAAGCCTACCGCTCCTAACTCGGTTTTTGCTCTGCCATTCTCGGTAGGCTCTGACCACAGTAGGAGCAAGCAGTACAATTAAAGCCAATAAGATTAACCAAGACACAGCGGGTCACCTCTATTGGTAGGGTAACCCGCTGTAGTATTTCTAATTATTTTCCTCCCACATTTCTTCGGCTAGAGGGGCGGTATTTAACTGATCCCGATAAAGTCGCCATTGGGGCAGGTATTGGTCGATCAAGGCGATAAAACGCTGGTTATGGTGGCGTTCTATTAGATGGAGCATTTCGTGAACAACCACATACTCCAAACACTGTAGCGGCTTTTTGGCTAACTCAAGGTTAAGCCAGATCCGCCGGGCTTGAATATTGCAGGAGCCCCACTTAGTCTTCATCCGTTTAATACGCCACTCGGCTACCTCTACACCTAATACCGGCTCCCATTTCTCTACCAGAGATGGGATCAATAGCTGTAACTGCTGCCGGTACCACTCTTGTAAAACTTGTTGGCGTTTTTCCAGACTAGTGCCTGGACGGACCTGAAGACTTAAATAAGATTTATTCTGAAGTACAACCCGGTGTGGTCCGTTCTGCTCAATTACGCGCAAGCGGTAACGCTGGCCTAGGAAATAATGGCTTTCACCGTTAACCATCTCCCGAGGAGACTGGCGAGGTTGGGCGGCAAACTTGGCCTGTTGCCGTCTAATCCAGCCTAATTTACCGATGACGGCCATACGAACAGCAGCATCACTAACCCCGAGGGGTGCAGCTACCCGGACACGGCCACAAGGTGGGTAGACCCCAAGATGGAGGTTTTTGATGTCTTTACGGACCACCTCTATAGATAGCCCGTTAATGGCCATTTCCATACCAGGTCTCCTTCGACAACTAAACTACG
>DHRX01000008.1:0-3178 GCA_002408345.1 Firmicutes bacterium UBA5301
AGAATTACGTTACTAGGATTAAGCACAAACTTAGCCTGGAAAATAGGACTCAGGTAGCGCTTTACGCTCTCCGCGAAGGATTGGTAAAGCTGGAAGAAACAGAATGATCATAACTTCAATAAAGCCCGGATTTTCCGGGCTTTAATTATTCCCATTGTTAGTTGAGGCAGGAATTCTCCTTTAAACTGTCCAAAGTATTGAGTGCATTTGCATCTGAAAGGGGACGGGAAAGTGTACCAGGATTTAGGCGAGTTTATACAGTTGTTAGAGAAAGAAGGGGAGCTGGTACGAGTTACTGTCCCGGTAGACCCAGAATTAGAGATAACTGAGATTGCCGATCGAGTAATGAAAAACAATGGACCAGCGTTGCTTTTTGAAAATGTGCGCGGTTCAGATATACCAGTGTTAATCAATGCTTTTGGATCTGAGAAGAGAATGGCCATGTCTTTAGGTGTTTCTGATTTAGCAGAAGTGACGCAAGAAATTAGTGCTCTGATCTCTTTGGCCATGGAAGGGGAACACGATTCCTTATTAGGGAAACTAAAAGTTCTACCTAAGCTTAATGAGTTGGCAAAATTATTCCCGAAAACAGTTACTAAAGCTCCGTGCCAGGAAGTGGTTATGGAGGAACCGGATTTAAATAAACTACCGATCTTGAAGTGCTGGCCTTTAGACGGGGGACGTTATGTTACCCTTCCTTTAGTATTTACTAAAGATCCGGTAACTGGGAAACAAAATTGTGGCATGTATCGGCTCCAGGTTTATGATAGTAAAACTACCGGCATGCACTGGCATATTCATAAGGACGGAGCAGCCAACTACCGGAAGGCTGAAGCTGAGGCAGAACGATTCCCGGTAGCGGTAGCTATTGGTGGTGATCCTGTTTTGACCTATGCGGCGACGGCGCCCTTACCCGGTGGAGTCGACGAGATGCTCCTGGCGGGCTTTCTACGTAAGAAGCCGGTAGAAATGGTTCAGTGTAAGACGGTTGATATTAAAGTTCCTGCTTCGGCCGACATTGTTTTGGAAGGCTATGTGGAGCCTGGGGAACGGAGAATTGAAGGACCTTTTGGTGATCATACCGGGTATTATTCATTGGCAGATGAGTATCCGGTTTTCCATATTACTGCTATTACCCATCGTAAGAACCCTATTTATTTAACAACGATTGTGGGTAAACCGCCAATGGAGGATGCTTATTTAGCTCTAGCGTCAGAGCGGATTTTCTTACCATTGCTGCAAATGCAGCTCCCTGAAGTAGTAGAAATGCATCTACCTATTTCTGGGGTTCAGCATAACTTAGCGATTATTTCAATAAAAAAGAGTTACCCAGGCCATGCACAAAAGGTAATGCATGCTGTCTGGGGGATGGGGCAGATGATGTATACTAAAGTAGTGATAGTGGTTGATGAAGATGTTGATGTACGCAATTATTCGGAAGTGGTCTGGAAGGCTTTAAACAATGTGGATCCAGGCCGGGATATTACTATTGTTAAGGGTCCGGTAGAAACATTAGATCATGCCTCATCCTTACCACGGTATGGCACTAAAATAGGAATTGATGCTACTCGTAAGTGGAAAGAGGAAGGGTTCCAGCGGGAATGGCCAGATGAGGCAAGGATGGATGAGGCGATTAAAGTTTTAGTGGACCAAAGGTGGAAGGAGTACAAAATAGATTGAGCACTGCAGTTTCGCTAGTACAGAAAACCAAGCTTTTTTTTAAGATGATTGATTTCCATGAAACGGTTTTTGCCTTACCGTTTGCTTATGTTAGCGCTATGTTGGCAACCAATGCTAAACTAACCTGGACACAGGCCGTCTGGCTTTTGGTAGCTATGGTTAGTGGTCGTAGTCTAGCGATGGCTTTTAACCGGATGATTGATGTGGAATTTGATGCTCGTAATCCGCGGACAGCCGATCATATTATGCCTAAGGGTTTACTTTCTCGTAAGGAAGTAATGGGATCTATTTTGGCCTGTGCAGCTATCTTTATCTATGCGGCAGCTCAGTTTAACCGCTTGGCTGTGCTGCTGGCACCGGTGGCCATTTTTATTATGACCTTTTATTCTTACACGAAGCGGTTTACTTGGACTACCCACTTAATTTTAGGTGTTGCTTTAGGGCAAGTACCGGTAGCCGCTTGGTTAGCCTTAACCGGTTCAGTGCCCTTACCAGCTTGGTTTCTGGGTGCAGCGGTAGCCTGTTGGGTTGCTGGGTTTGATATTATTTTTGCGCTGCAAGACATGGAAGCGGATAGAGCGGAAGGGTTACATTCCATTCCCGTTCGCTTTGGTTTAGCCCAATCTTTATGGTGGTCACGGGGCCTGCATCTAGCGGCGGTGATCTTCTTTGCGCTTACTGGTGTTGCTATTGACGCCAACTTCTATTACTGGATAGGATTTACGTTAGTTACACTTCTATTGGTGGTGGAACAAGCAACAATTGCCTCTCTAGACCTGAGTCGTCTTAACTTTGCTTATTTCAAGGTAAATGGTATTGTTTCCATTGCTTTTTTCATCTTTACCTGGCTTTCGATTATATTTTAGAGGTGGTCGGGTGTATAATGTTGCTATCACTGGAGCCAGCGGTATGCTTTATGCGGACAGGCTCCTCCGGTTTTTAGTACAAAAACAGATCCCTGTGAACCTAATGGTATCGGAGCCGGCATGGTCGGTCTTACGGCAAGAGTTGGTCTGGTCGGTGTTACCGCCTTCCCAGCGGCAGCAGTGGGTTAACCAATGTTATGGTGCCAATATAAAACTATATGCCAATAATGATTGGTCAGCTCCCGCCGCCAGTGGATCAGCCCAATTTGCGGGGCTGGTAATCTTACCTTGTTCTATGGGAACGTTGGGCCGAATCGCGGCTGGTGTTTCCACTTCGTTAATTGAACGGTGTGCCGATGTTTGCTTAAAGGAACGGCGGAAACTAATCTTGGTTGTTAGAGAGATGCCGTTAAGCCTAATTCATTTAGAGAACATGACCAAACTGGCGCAAGCTGGTGCGGTCATTATGCCAGCTTCCCCTGGTTTCTACCATAACCCTACTACGGTCGAGGATTTGGTGGATTTTGTGGTTGGCCGAGTTTTGACTGTTATGGGGATAGAAAACCCTTTGGTTCAACAGTGGGGAGCTACCATTGAATAAACTGAGAGGGAGTGGTTGAAACGTCAGTACT
>DHRX01000008.1:3457-3842 GCA_002408345.1 Firmicutes bacterium UBA5301
TACCGCTTTTTGTTGGCCTGCAGCGTGGGGATTTTGCCCGAGTAGGAGTGGACTTACAGCTAATTACTTTTGCTAGTGCTATTGAACGTGATACCGCCTTTAGAGCTGGACAGTTGGATGGTATTGTCACTGATTTAGTAGCGGTAGGGTTATTCGGTAAAGGTAAGATGTCGGTGAAGATGAGCTCGATTACTTTGGGAGCTAAGCCTAGCGAAGGGCGGTTTGCTCTGCTAGCCGGTCCAAACGTAGGGTTAAACGGAGTCTCTGATTTAAAAGGTGTTCCAGTGGCTATCTCCAATAACTCAATTATTGAGTTTGTGACTTATCAACTCTTAATTAGTGGTGGACTCAAAGAAAAAGAAATTAAGACATTAGAGATACCTAA
>DHRX01000178.1:0-1071 GCA_002408345.1 Firmicutes bacterium UBA5301
TAAAATATCCTTTAACAACTTGCCAAAATTCACGTTTAGTCATTAATAACTATTCCTTCCAATCCAGTCGGAGGAGGATCTCCCACCTTAATAGGACTGTTCACACCGATGTTTTCCAACACAGTGACAACTACTCCAACCTCAACCCGATCCTCATCTAAACGGATCTCCACTTGCTCATCTAATATCTTACCGTTATCGGGAACCTGTAGCTTCACTTTCGATCGAGCTGTAACCAATGCTTCCTTTTTAGCCTGGTCTGGCTCCCTAGTAATTATTTCTGTTTTGAGCTCATAATAGATTATCCTAGTTAAACTAAAGTTTTGCCAAAACGTTTCCTCCGTCTCAAATTCCACGTAAGGGATGGCTTTCCTGCCTAAGGTAATGGTGAACCCCGGCCAAGACAGGCGGTAGCCGGTACTTTTCCGTCCAGTCCGGCAGGAAATTCGTTCCTGATACTTAACCACAGCGGTCCCTTCATACCAGGTTATCGCTTCCACTATACCATCAGCATATAGATAGCCCCAATGTCCAGCCTGACCTAACAATGGGCTAACCGCTTCTGTTAGAGGAATGACCCCACTAACTAACACATCACCGGTACGAACGGTTACCCCTGCGTATGTAGTTGGGCAACCGGCAAAAGTAATCACTGATTGGACTAAGCCAGACTTAGCTGCAACCAAGTGACTCGGTTGATTACGATCAGCTGCAAAGGTAGTTCTCTCAACGGCTTCTACAAAAGCAGCGGTTCCTCTAAATTCAACTGCTACCCAAGAAAGATCTTCAATCTGTTGCAACAGTGCTTTCTCGATCTCCCGTGGATTTAAATCCACTTTCCTAACACCTGGTCTAAGACCAGCTTGAGCAGCAATCTCAGCCACCTGACTTCGCCAAGCTGTAGGAACAGACGCCAGGCTAATAAACCAAACGTAACCACTTAAGAGATACATGGCTAGTAAAAAAAGGAGTCCCCCTGCCACCAGCGCTTTTCTCTGGAAAATCCGTGCCTAACCAAAAAGGAAGGCCCTGACGCCGACGGATATCAACTGCCAGATGCAAGGCTTTGAC
>DHRX01000178.1:1139-3672 GCA_002408345.1 Firmicutes bacterium UBA5301
ACATCCCACAGCTGGATACCTTCTCGGTTAACCATATTTAAAAAGTTTTCTAGCCTACTACCTTTGACTCTTATTATAACATAACCATGTAGGTGGAACCATAAACGCCCCATTAGTTATCCACCCCTGCTATTGCACCGGTAGTCGAAAAAGTAATCATCCTGATTGTGCCATCGATAATAATTTCAGTACTGTTAATAGCTCCAATAGATAATGACTTGCCTTCAACTTTAACCTCGCCATTTCGGGTGCGGACCCTGAGGCAAGTAGGTCTATATTCAATAACCCCTCGGTGATTTTCAATGATAACCTGGATTCCTGCTATCACCGTAATCTTAGGTAAGTCCAAAATCACTTCATCCGGAAGGTCCAGGGCACGAGAAGCACCCCTGACCAGCCCTCTATAACGAGCTGAGCGCATAGCAATCCTCCTCTGGATAAATCTATGCGCTCAATAAGCCCTTCATTACGCTGAACCGAACTCAACATTACTCCGAAAACCATATCTAGTTTGGTAAGCGCTAAACTGCTGTTTCCACCTCCGGCTCAATTCTTTTTCCATTTCGGCTTGTAGTAAAGACCGTTCTACTTCTATTTCTCGCAAATAATCTTTCCGTAATTGATTTTCTAGATCCTGCTTAGCTAATTCTAAGCGTTGGGCGTATTCTGCTTCCCAATCAGGTCCCTTGATTTCTGGCTCTTTATCCTGCTCTTTATCCTGCTCTTTTACACTAACCGGTGCTACCAAATCTGCCGGTGTAGGCGCTTCTTGCATAAATTCTTCAGCCTTAATCCCAATAATCCCCAACTCATCTTCAGCACTAGCAAAAACACTTATTATGGCGGCCTTAGCGGTATTCTGTACTTCTACGTCAACCTTTACCGTATGGCCTGGAATAACACCTGTAATCAACAACTGTCTACTGAAAGGTTGCACTACTTCGTGGCGTCGGACAACACCAGAAGTATCTACATAGCTAATCAAATGTTTAATTTTCCCCTCCACTAAAACCAGATCCGGTTTAATCACCATTCCGGCCACTTCTAACAGCTGAGATTCAATATTTTTAAAAACGTACTCATTAGTTTTTACCATTAACTTTCCCCCCTCAGTAATACCCTAAATCCCCTACGTAGCTGGTTGGCGGTATATTTTTGGGCGACAACCGGACCGTAACTAGCTAATCTTAACCAAGCTGCCGAATTCTCAGCCAACAGCAACGTTTGAGCCTGTAACTCCGCTAATGCCTGCCAGTGCAACCCAGAGATTTTATCTTCCACAACCTCTACCGGGCCTCCGGCCTTGTAGACTAGAGGTACCGCACCAGCAGCTAATGCTTCAACAATACTAATTCCAAAGTGTTCAGCAGCCTCTGGTCGATGGGGCTGACCGTAACCGGCAGCATGCCAATAAAGTTTAGCTGCGCTTAATAAACTAAGTAGTTGCGATCGACCTAGGTTTGGATGTAAATAGACTCTAGTACCAGTGACTTTTTTCTGCAGCTTCTCTAAATACAACCGATCTTGAGGACTTTGTCCTGTTCCACCAATAATATGATATTCCCAGCGCCCCATCTTGTCCCTAGGTAAGGTTAAAAAACTCTGAATTAAATCGGGAAAACATTTATCGTTTAAACCTCGCTGAAAACGACCTATACTAACGATATAATTTTCTTTAGTAGTTGGAATCGGGGGATCCCCAGGTATTGCCGGATTAAGTACTAACGCATCTATACCCCAGCGGCGTCTAATCCATTCCTGACAATACCGTGAGTAACAGAGAATATGCCGATAACTAGCTAGTACCCTTAAAGATGGCCGGGGACCATAGGGAAATTGAATAACTAGTATCCCATGTCGGCTCAGATTGATAGGCGGGTTGCCTAAAGTTAAGCAGATAAAGCGATCATAAGCACGAGAAAGTCTACTAACCTTTTGACTAGAAGTAGCCCAGTTCCCAGAAAGCCAGTGTAAACCGGTTAAATCCAGACCAAAACGCTTGAATATTGTTATTCGAGGGTTCGCAACCGGAGCTAACAAAGTCACCGGACCATCTATCGCAACTTCTAATGCCAATAAAGAGATATAGACCTCTCCACCCCCTAGAGCAGCAAAATAGGGGTTGTAGACTAAGGTTGTTATCCGAGTTGTCTTACCGCTGGACAAGCTGTTCCAGCCTTTCCCGAACCCTGCTTGCGCTCTGTTGCCAGGTAAACTTAGCCAGGACATCTTGACGGGCTTTAGCCCCCAGAAAACGGCACTCCTCCTGGTTCTCATAAACCTTACGCATCAGAATACGGAGGTGGTTAACGCTAGGTTTGGCCCACCGTGAGCCTGAGTAGATCTGGTCGGTCCAAGAACCGCTGGGTTTAACTTGTTCCAGACGTTCCATATTTAAGAGTAGACTATTCGAGTGGTTCATATATTCCATATGTGCCGACCAGGCGGTACAGATAACCGGTAAACCGCTGGCCATAGCTTCAATAGCTGGCAAATTCCACCCTTCCCCTCTAGTCGGTAGTACAAAACAATC
>DHRX01000178.1:3835-4072 GCA_002408345.1 Firmicutes bacterium UBA5301
CAAACGTGGCATTTCTGTATAAGAAAGGGGCTGCTCAAGGAGGATAACCTTAGGCCCCATAGCGCCTGATCGTAAGTAACGGCGCATTTCTCGGAGCCGCCGCGACGTTTCAACCTTAGCGGTATTGGAAATCTTGAGTACAAGGCAAACATTATCCCGAATAGTAAATTCCTGAGAGTAAGCCTGCAATAAAAACTCAAAACCTTTGCGCGGTCGCCAATCAAAAACAGATAAAAA
>DHRX01000033.1:0-3700 GCA_002408345.1 Firmicutes bacterium UBA5301
CATTCCATTTTACTCACCTCCTAATTAGCAGTTTACCGTTAGTCTCCCTCTTCGCTTAGTATTCATTCAATACATACCACAGGTGAGATTTAGCTATACTACAGAAAGATGGCTTATGAAAAAAGAAACCCCACAGAAAAGCGAGCCCTATAAGAAGGTAATTATTGTTACTGACGGTGATCAAGCTGCCTGTAAAGCTGTAGAAGTTGCGGCTACGAATATCGGGGGACGCTGCATTTCTGCTAGCTCTGGTAACCCCACTAGTTTATCGGCTCAAGAAATTATTGAATTGATTAAGCAAACGCCCTGTGACCCGGTTTTGGTTATGGTTGATGATGAAGGTAATGATAAAGCTGGTTATGGGGAAACTGTACTTAAAGAGCTGGTACAGGAAAAATCTGTTCGAGTTATTGGGATAGTAGCCGTTGCTTCCGACACAAAAAGCCAAGGAATACCGGTAGATTATTCGGTTACTTTTTCCGGCGAAATAATTAAAAATGCAGTTGACAAAGAAGGGTTACCGAAGACCCCTCAAACAGCGTTTCTGCAGGGCGATACAGTCAGTATTTTAAATCAGGTAAATGTCCCTCTAATTGTTGGTATCGGTGATCCAGGTAAAATGGACCAAAATGATGATTATACTAAAGGAGCTCCTATTACTACTCAAGCTCTTCGCCTAATAATGGAACATTCTAAGTAACGGTCAAAGGAATGGTGACTATGCCTATAATCGGAGTGCCAAGGGCACTTCTTTATTATGAGTTTTTTCCGCTCTGGAACGGATTTTTTACCAGTCTCGGCTGGGAAGTGGTTACCAGTGAACCAACAACTAAAGGTACTATAGACCAAGGTGTCTCTATGGCCGTTGATGAAACCTGTTTTCCTATTAAAGTTTTTTATGGCCATTTTTTAGAACTCTGTCACCGCTGTGACTTCATTTTTTTACCCCGTTTAGTTAGTATTGAACCTCGTGCCTATATCTGCCCAAAATTTATGGGCCTTCCTGACTTAGTACGGGGGCTAACGACCCAACCGATTCTTGAACCGGTTGTCAACTTACATTCTAACAAGGATTATTGGCGACAACTTTGGGGGGCTGCCCAATTGACCGGAGCCAAGATGGGAATTAAGTCTAATTTTCGAATTGGGCAAGCCTTACTGTGCGGCTTGAAAGAACAGCAGAAACATTACCAAAGTTTGAACAATATAGTTAGCCCTGAAAACACTTCTACTCAGAAACCTCGCGGAAGGATAGGGGTTATCGGTCATCCCTATACCATTTATGACCCGGCAGTAAATATGAATCTGCTACGTTTTTTAGAAAACGCTGGTTACCAGGTAGTTACCCCTTATAACTTTCCCAACCAGTTGCTAACGGCTATCGCTAATGAACTACCCAAAGAATTATTCTGGACCTATGGCCGGAAAGTAATTGGTGCAGCTCGTCTTTGGTACCAAAGGAAATTGGTAGATGGCATTATTGACTTGGTTACTTTTGGTTGTGGTACCGACTCCGTTACCGGGGAGATTATTGAACGTTTAGTCAGACGCGAATCAAACCTTCCGTTCCTGCTATTAACCGTTGATGAACATACCGGTGAAGCTGGATTTTATACTCGCTTAGAAGCATTTATTGATATGATCCAATTTAAAGCAGCTATAGCTGGAGGAGATGTTTAAGTGAAAGTCACCTACCCCCACATGGGGACGATTAATATAGTGCTAAACGCTTTATTACGTGAATTAAACCTAGAAATAGTACCTCCCCCCCCAACCAGTAAAAAAACTTTGGAATTAGGAACAGCCCATGGTCCTGAATTTGCCTGTTTGCCTTTAAAGATTACCTTAGGCAACTTTTTAGAGGCCCTGGAGCAAGGGGCCGAAATTTTAATAATGGCTGGAGGCTGTGGCCCCTGTCGTTTTGGCTATTATGCGCAGGTGCAAAGGGAAATATTAACTGATTTAGGTCACAACAGTACTATGTTAATCTTAGAACCACCCCAAACAGGTTGGATTGATTTTCTAGGTAAGTTGCGGTGGCTTTTAGGTGGTTTACCGGTTCGAGCTTTTCAACGGGGTTGGACCTTAGGGATGGCTAAAGCCAGAGCTATTGACTGTGTTGAGGAAGAGTTAGAACGGACTCGACCGGTAGAAGCTCTCTCCGGTGTCGGTAACGCCGAATTTAACCGGTTTCTAAATCAACTGGACCAAGCTACAACCCTAGCTGAAACCGCTAAATTAACCAAAACTTATCAGTCGCTACTACGCCAGCTACAGGAGGGAAGAAGAGCTTCCATCAAAGTAGGTGTAGTTGGCGAAATTTATACAGTCTTAGAGCCTTTTTCCAACCAAGACCTTTTACAACGTTTAGGTGCATTAGGCGTAGAAGTCCAGCGTAAATTACGTCTCAGCCACTGGATTTCCGAGCATTTAACCCTTAACTCTCGAAAAAGGCGACAGTTTCGGCAGGAAATTACGGCTCTAGCTAAGCCATATCTGCAGTATTTTGTTGGTGGTCATGGTTTGGAAAGTGTAGCCCATTCAATTCAACTGTGCCAGGAAGGTGCATCTGGAATAATCCAAGTGGCGCCTTTAACTTGTATGCCTGAAATAGTAGCTGAAACAGTTCTTCCTCAAGTTAGTAAAGATATTGGTAAGCCAATTTTAACATTATTTGTTGATGAGCAGACTGCACCAGCAGGTTTACAAACTCGACTGGAGGCTTTTCTTGATTTACTCCCTCTCAACGACATATCCCAGCATTCTTCTTAATATGATGGTGTAAGCCTAAGTCAACACGGGGGGAGGAAACCGTATGAATGAAAGCATCATTATTCTACTCTTTATTATGGCCCTCGGTATCATTTGTGACAATAAATTGATTGCAGCCGGGGCTGGCACCCTCTTAGTCTTACGAGTTTTGAAACTGAGTATGGTTTTAGGTGTTTTAGAACGCCGCTCTTTAGAGATGGGCCTGGTTTTGTTGGTTATTGCCGTGTTACTACCTTTTAATTCCGGCCAAATTAGCACCCATAGCATTACCGCTACCTTATTTAGCCTTCCAGGACTGATAGCTATTTGTGGCGGAGTCTTTGCTTCCTACATGAACCAACGTGGTGTGGCTTTACTACAACATAACCCTGAGATTATTGTTGGCTTATTAACCGGCACCATCTTAGGTGTTATCTTTTTTGATGGTATCCCCGTTGGTCCGTTGGCAGCAGCTGGGATTACAGCTCTGCTTCTAATGTTAGTCCAAGCTTTATAGGGAAGGTGAAGCTATGTTAGAAGAGTTCACTGCGGTACGAGGGATGGCCGCTATTCGTTTTGTTTCGGCAACAATCGAAATCGGCGCAGCCTTGTTAATGCTAAAACTAGGCCAGATCGACAAAGCTCTGCGGGTAAACGCTGTCCTTGGCCTAATTGGTCCATTAATGATGCTTACCGTTGCTGCTTTAGGTTTAGCTGGGCTAGTTGGCCGCATCAATCCTTATAAGCTAATTTACATCATCTTGGGAGTAACTTTGATTCTTTTAGCCACTAAATAGTAAACAGGTTACCCCTGGGCAACTAATTTTTGCGGTTGAACCAACAGATAAACTACAATAGCGGCTATTATTCCTAAAATACCGGCCAAACAAAACAGACCGGTTTTGGACCATTCCAAACCCATTCCAAAAAGGGGAGGACCTAAGGCAAC
>DHRX01000033.1:3804-8176 GCA_002408345.1 Firmicutes bacterium UBA5301
ACCCATTCCAAAAAGGGGAGGCCCTAAGGCAACGCCAAAAAATCGGACACCTCCATAGGTGGATGTAACCATACCTCGCCTTTCATCGGTGGTGCTACTGGTAATTAGGTAATTTAATGAAGGTAATGCCAAGCCATTGCCTAAACCAACAATAGAAACGGCTATAAATAGGTACCAAGAGGTATTAACTAGCCCTAAAGAGAGTAACCCTAATCCACCTAAAGTTAACCCTAGCCAAGTTAATGTTTTCATCAAACCTACTTTGTTTTTAATTAATTTTCCGGTAATAAAACTAGTGACCGACATAATCAAGACTGGGATAGCTAGGATTAAACCTTTCTTAAATCCAAAGATTTTATAGCTGGTTTCCAGCGTATCCGAATAAAAGAAAAGCAGTCCAAAAAGCAGAAATAAGATAACAGCTCCAGCCAAGTAGGTAGCGCTTAACCCTTTTCCTTTAGTAGCAAATACCTCTAGTACATTTTTAAAGTATTGAGCCAAACCTGTATCTTTATCGGTTTTCCCTGGATTGCCAATTAGTAACCAGATCGCTACTGCTGCTGGTAGTGATAGAACACCATAAACGAAAAACGGGAAATACCAAGCAACTAAAGCTGCTGCAGCCCCTAAGATAGGGCTAGCCACTTTACCTAAGCCATTAGCGGCTTCTAAAAGGCCTAAAACCCCACTACGTTGGTCTCCTTGGAAGAGATCACCTACCAAGGACATAGCTACCGGTGCTGTTCCGGCAGCAGCCAACCCTTGCACAAAGCGACTGCCTAAAATATAGTAATAGGGTTTCGCAATAAATAATGCGCTAAGCCCGGCTAGTAAACCGCCGATACCATAAAGTATTAGGCTAGGAGTAATTACTGTCTTGCGTCCATACCGATCAGAAAGAGGACCGGCTAAAATCAAGGCTAAACCGGCTGGAATAGAGAAGGCGGTAATAATTAAACCACATTGGAACTGACTTAGGCTCATAACACTTTTCATCTTCGGCAAAACTGGGATCAACATAGAGTTACCTAAGACCATAATAAACGGTACTGAACTAATTGTTGCTATAATTGCTGCAGAATACTGCTTATTTTTGGAATCGGTCATCAGCAATCTCCAGGTCATCAGGGCTTTCTGTCTTAACTAATTGTCGCCGACTCCCTTTACTCTGAGAAGGAATTAGTTCCCCTATTTCTAAATCGTCTGGGTTTTGAACTTGTGATAATATAGAGCGCCGGACCTTTCGCATTCTTTTTTTCTGATTTTTCACTTAACGAACCCCTTTCTATAAGTTTGACGCTGAATAAAGTGGTATGTTAGAATTACTTAGTTATTATTGGATAAAAGGTAGGAACATTATGTCTAGCAAAGAGTGGATTCCCTTTGTCGCAGCTAACCTTAGCGTTAACAGCGCGGGAATTTTAGAATTAGCCGGTTGTGACCTTCAAAAAATTGCTAATAAATATGGAACTCCGGTCTACATTTACGACGAAGACGCCCTGCGCCGGCAGTGCCAAAGGTATGCCAAAGCTGGCCAAAATTACCGACCGGGTGTCGAGGCCTTTTATGCTGCTAAAGCCTTCTTGCCATTGGCGATGGCTGAATTGGTTAACGAAGAAGGTTTGGGAATAGACGTCATGAGCGGCGGCGAATTATATACCGCTTTAAAAGCAGGAGTTTCCCCAAAACGAATTTATTTTAATGGAAATAACAAAAGCCCTCAAGAATTACGTGAAGCAATCGAAGCTGGCTTAGGTTGTATTATCGTTGATAATTTTTTCGAATTAGAACTAGTCGGGGACTTGGCTCAGCAAGCTGGAATTACCCAACCAATTCAGCTTCGGATCAATCCAGGTGTTGAAGCCCATACTCACGAATATATTCAGACCGGACAGCTAGATAGCAAGTTTGGATTTCCCCTGTTAGGAGAGGTTGCTCACCGAGCTGCTCAGGTAGCAATCAGCCATCCAAACTTAAATTTATTAGGCTTTCATTGCCATATCGGCTCCCAAATATTTGCTTTAGACTCCTACGCAGCAGCTGTAAAAACTATGTTGGAGTTTGCTACAGAAGTTAAAAGACAGACAGGTTACACCTGGGAAGAGCTGAACTTAGGTGGTGGTCTAGGCATCCGCTACACAGAGGAGGATACTCCTAAAACGGTCGAAGAACTAGTAGCCAACATTATCTCTTTTGTATCAACCGGATGTGCAGAATACAATCTACCACTACCCAAGATTTTGTTGGAACCCGGGCGTTCAATCGTTGGTGAAACCGGTTTAACCCTTTATACTATTGGATCGATTAAAACTATACCAGGTATCAGAACCTATGTTGCTGTTGATGGGGGGATGCCGGACAACCCTAGGGTAGCTTTATATCAAGCCAAGTATAGTGCCGTTATTGTTAATAAAGCAGATCAGAACGCCAAACACATTAGTTTCTGTAGCAGGTAAATGCTGTGAATCTGGTGATATGCTGATTTGGGATATTCTTTTAGCTACACCAGAAAGCGGTGACTCTATTGGCGCTTTTTTCTACCGGGGCCTATACATACTCTATGGCCTCTAATTATAATCGTTTGCCTAAACCGCCTGTAGTTTTCTGTAGTAATGGTACTGACCGCTTAGTAGTTAGAAGAGAGACCTATCAAGACCTTCTAGCTTGCGAATTATCACTAAAACCGGGGAGATTAGCATGACGTTATTTGGCCTGTTTACTTATACTTTTGCTTTTCTATTGGCGCTAAGTATTCATGAATATGCTCATGGAGCCGCTTCTTATCGGTTAGGAGATCCGACCCCGGCTTATGCCGGTCGGCTCAGTTTGAACCCTTTATCACACCTAGACTTTTTGGGAACTTTGGCTTTTATTGTTTCACTCCAGGCAGGGGTTGGTTTCGGTTGGGCCAAACCGGTACCGGTAGACCCCCGCTATTATCGAGATTATAAAAAAGGGTTGCTTTTAGTAGGTTTAGCGGGTCCCTTGGCTAACTTTACTCTGGCTGTATTCTTTTCAATCCCACTAAAATTGGGTTTAGTCACTAACCTCTGGATTGAATTTTTGTACATTAATATATTGATTAATATCAGTCTCGGTGTCTTTAACTTAATACCGGTTCCACCTTTAGATGGCTCGAAAGTTTTATATGGACTATTACCACATCGCTATACTTACCGCTGGCATAAGTTTGAGCAATATGGACCAATTATTTTACTTCTATTGCTCTTCACTGGTACTATATCGCAGATAGTCTTTCCGTTAATTCGTATAGTCCAACGAATAATTTTGTTTTAGCAGGTGAAAAGAGTATGACTTCCGCATCAATCCCCTTCTGGGGCAGAGTCAAACAATTTTATCGCTCGTTAACTGCAGCTCCGTTAAAAGATTCCGATTTAAAGTATATCCAAAGGTATCTTTCAGAACAAGAACGGGCTCTTTTCTTTCAGATGGATGTTATGGATCAACGTCATGCGTTGGAAGCGGCTCGTTATGCTTATCGAGCTGCTACTGCTCGGGGATTAGGCCACCAACGCCACCTAATAGTTAAGGCAGCTTTACTCCACGATATTGGTAAAGTTAAAGGGGATCTTCCTCTTCGAGCACGGGCCAAATACACTCTTTTTCAACCGAAACCAGGTAAAGATCAGAATAAAGTCTGGGCAGCGCTAAAAGATCATGCCCAACGTGGTGCTCATATGGCAGAAACCTTTGGAACAGAACCGGAGGTTGTTCGCTTAATTCGTGGCCACCATAATCCCCCCCAAGATGAGGCTGCGCGAGTACTGCAAGAGGCCGATAACCTATACTAATGATATAATGATGGTAAGTATAGGAAAACAGGGGGCTAGCAAAGGTGAGTAGCTGGAGCGGCACAAGCGCCTTCCAGATTATAGTAGTTATTTTTATTGGGTTGCTCTGCGGTTTAGCCTCGGTACTTTTGTATTATGGGGTTGTAGGCCTAGAGAACTTTTTTTTCTCTGTTTTACCACCTATTGCTGCTCCAGCAATAGGTGGCCTAATAGTCGGTTTATTTGCTTGGTTAATCCATACCGAAAAAGGAGCAGGGATATCTTCGGTAATGGAAGCATTAGCTTTGAGGAATGGACGAATCTCAGGTGCGGTGGCACCAGTAACTTTGTTGGCTGCTACAGTAACGATCGGTTCTGGTGGTTCTGCTGGGCGGGAAGGCCCGATAGTCGCTATTGGTAGCAGTATCGGTTCTAGTGTGGCCCGTTATTTACACTTATCTAGTGAGCAGGTACGAAATATGGTGGCTGCTGGGGCAGCAGCTGGTCTGGCGGCAGCCTTTAACATTCCTTTGGCTGGAGTAATTTTTGCGATGGAAGTAATCTTAGGGGATTTCTCCGTC
>DHRX01000033.1:8325-9060 GCA_002408345.1 Firmicutes bacterium UBA5301
GGATTTCTCCGTCGTTGCCTTTAGCAACTTAGTTGTTGCTGCTGTAGCAGCTGCAGCTGTATCGCATGGTTTTTTAGGTGATTCTCCGGCTTTTATAGTTCCTAATTACCAGCTGATCTCCTATCGTGAATTATTTTTTTATGCTTTGCTAGGGTTAACGGCTGCTGTAGTATCCAAATATTTCATTCGGATTCTTTATGGGATTGAAGATTTATTTGAACATAAAATTAAAGCTGCAACTCCTTTTAAACCCTTTATAGGTGGAGCTATAGTGGTATTAATTGGCTTCGCTATTCCCCAGATTTTTGGAGCAGGGGATACCACTATAGAACTGGTTTTACAGAACCAACTACCGTTGTGGTTAATGGCGATCTTGATAGTACTAAAACCAATTGCTACCGCTTTTACTGTTGGGTCTGGTGGTACGGGTGGTGTTTTTATGCCATCACTTTTTACAGGAGCCGTATTAGGTGGTACTTTTGGTGTTATTGTCCATCAGTTCTTTCCGATGATTACAGCCCCAGCTGGTGCTTATGCAATTGTTGGTATGGGAGCATTGTTGGCTGGCTCTATGCAAGCCCCTCTGACTGCGATCGTTATGCTTTTAGAGTTAACCCGAAACTACCAAATTGCTCTACCGCTAATGGCAGCCTGTAGCATAGCCTATTTATTGGCCAATCTTTTAGGAGAAGAAACTGTTTACTCTTACACCTTATTACGGAAAGGTATTCGGTT
>DHRX01000033.1:9180-9361 GCA_002408345.1 Firmicutes bacterium UBA5301
TTACGGAAAGGTATTCGGTTGAAGGCTGGCAAAGATCTAAATATCTTACAATCTATTAATGCAGGTACCATTATGGAACGTCGAGTTCAAACTGTTGCAGCAGATACGACAGTAGGGGAAGTGGTTAAATTAATGCAGGCATCGCGTTATACCGGTTACCCGGTGATAGACAATAATGGGG
>DHRX01000194.1:0-338 GCA_002408345.1 Firmicutes bacterium UBA5301
CGGAACCCGTCGATTCAGACCCTCAAAAACCAGCTAGTTAACTTAGAGGTTGAGCTTTCTGGGGCGCGAGAGAAGTATACAGATAAGCATCCATCGGTAGTTGCCCTTAATGCTCAGATTGCTGAAGTTAAAGCCAAAATGAAACTTGAGACGGACCGAGTGGTAAGTACAGAAACGGAAACCCTTAACCCTAGGTACCAAGACCTTTATCGGCAGGTGGGGCAGCTTCAGGTTGAGTTGTTGGCTTTAGATGTTCGGAAAAATACACTAGATCGATTGATTGCTGGTAAGGAAAGAACCTTTAGAGAATTTCCGGAGAAGGAATTAGAATTAACTAA
>DHRX01000194.1:549-3877 GCA_002408345.1 Firmicutes bacterium UBA5301
GAGGAAGTGCGGTTGGCTGAGGTGATGACTTCAGCTAATATCAGGGTTATCGATAAAGCTTTACTACCGACTAAACCGGTACGCCCGAACCTCCCCCTAAATATTGCGGTTGCTGCGCTTCTGGGTCTCTTTATTGGGGTGGGCTTAGCCTTTTTGCTAGAGTCTAACGATACTTCGGTTAAAACCCCGGAAGACGTCGAAGCGGTCCTAGGATTGCCGGTTTTAGGTCAGATTCCAGAATTTAAGCCGAACCCGGTTAAGCCACGGACAGCCCGCTATATGGCGCTGGCTATCTTTTTAGGCTTGTTTATTGGGGTTAGTCTGGCCTTTACTATTGAATTTATAACGAAATCAATACAGACCCCGCCAAACATGCTTTCAACTCTGAGTAAAACGTCAACCACTTCAGAAAATGGGGCTACAATTACTAGTGAAATGATTGAAGATGAGCAGTAAGCGGTGCATAGGACGGGAGTTGATTAACCATGGGTGCAAATAAAAAGGTCGAAGGGCACTTAATTAAAGACTTTGAATCAGATTCTTTGTTGGTGGAAGCTTATAGAATTCTCCGGACCAATATTCTTTTAGCGGATAAGGAGCAAACACTGCAAACTATTCAAGTGACAAGTGCGAGCCCCGGGGAAGGTAAGTCAATGGTAGCAGCCAACTTGGCATCGATTATTGCCCTTGCTGGTTCGAGATGTATTTTGGTCGATGCTAACTTACGGAAACCGGTTTTGGCTGACCAGTTCGGAGTTAATGGGCAGATCGGTTTAACTAATGTACTAATGGGGCTAGTAAAGTTAGAGAGTGCGTTAGCCTATACGGAGATACCGGGGCTACGTTTGTTACCAGGTGGCCCTATCCCCCCTAACCCGGCAGATCTCTTAGGTAGCCAGGCGATGGCGGTCCTTATGGAAGATTTAAAAGACCAGGCGGCGTTGGTGATTATCGATTCGCCACCGCTACTGTCGGTAGTTGATTCCTCATTAATCGCTCCCTTAGTAGACGGAGTGATTTTGGTTGTTGGTTCAGGCCAAACTGAGCGGAAGTCACTAGTTAGGGCTAGGCAATTACTAGATGCGGCTCAGGCAAAAGTACTAGGGGTTGTCTTGAATAGCGTTAGCGCTTTAGATAATGGTTACCAGCATTATTACTCGTCTTATTCAGATTCATTAAAGGGGGATGTAGGGGCGTAGGCGGAAGATACTTTCGATCGTTGGAGTAGAGAATGTTTTTGTAGGATCGGTGAATGCAGTGAAGTGGCGGTTAAGAAAACCTTTATTAATTTTTGGCGATGCAGTACTAATTAATCTGGCGCTAGTTCTTTCTTTCTACCTACGCTTTGATGGAAGTCTTACTAGGCAGATGCTTTGGGGCTATCGTGAGTTCGCAATACTAGTAACCGTTGTAATGTTACCCCTTTTTTACTTCTTCAGACTTTATCACAGGGCTTGGGCTTATGCGAGTATTGATGAATTAATCGCGATAGTCAATTCAGTATCCTTAGGTAGCTTGATAGTTACTTTCCTTACCTACATGATTCAATTTCATATTCCTAGAAGCATTCTGTTACTTTTCTGGGCTTTTACGATCCTTATTATTGGCGGTTCCCGGTTTGCTCATAGAATTTTAGCACGTTCTGGGAGCAAAAAAGTTAGCTCGGGTCCAAAGAAAAGGACGCTCATTTATGGCGCTGGTGACGCAGGGGCGCTAGTAGTAAGAGAATATATTACTCATTATAATGGTAGCCAACCGGTTGTTGGTTTTATCGATGATGATATCAAGAAACGGAACCTTATTATCCACGGAATCCCTGTACTAGGTAGTAAAAGTGATTTACCGCTAATTGTAGAGAAATACCATATTGATGAGATAATTATTGCTATGCCTTCGGTTCCAGGCACAGTAATCAGAGAGATATTGGAGACCTGCAAAGTACATGTAACTAATATTAAGATACTTCCTGGTGTTTATCAATTATTGAACGGCGAGGTTACTCTAAGTAAAATCCGACCTGTTGATATTGAAGATCTTTTAGGTAGGGAACCGGTCAGGGTTAATATTGCTGAGATTTCCCAATATTTAAAAGGCAAGGTCGTTCTGGTAACTGGTGCTGGAGGATCCATCGGTTCCGAATTATGTCGGCAGGTAGCTATTATCGGCCCTAGTAAGCTAGTATTACTGGGACACGGCGAAAACAGTATCCATAAAATTTGGCTGGAGCTACAAGATAAGTTTCCTAACTTGAATATTGCTATAGAGATTGCTGATGTTCGGGATAGGGACAAGCTACAGTTGGTCTTCGAAGAACATAAACCGAATGTAGTTTTCCATGCTGCGGCCCATAAACATGTTCCTTTAATGGAAATGCATCCTGATGAGGCTATTAAAACTAATGTTTTGGGGACGAAAAATGTTGCGGATATGGCCAACTCGGTCAAGAGCGATATTTTCGTTTTAATCTCTACTGATAAGGCGGTTAACCCTTCTAGTGTGATGGGTGCTACCAAGCGGATGGCGGAACTTATTGTCCAAAATATGTTCAAAGAATCAGAAACCAAATATGTTGCTGTGAGGTTTGGTAATGTCCTCGGTAGCAGGGGCAGTGTGGTGCCAGTATTTAAAGAGCAGATTGCTAAGGGTGGTCCGGTTACAGTAACTCACCCTGAGATGAAAAGATATTTCATGACCATCCCTGAGGCGGTTCAACTAGTAATTCAAGCCGGGGCAATGGCCGAGGGTGGCGAGGTATTTGTATTAGATATGGGAGAACCGGTCAAGATTGTCGATCTGGCTACTAATCTAATTAAACTCTCTGGTTTTGAACCTGGTAAAGATATTCAGATAAAATTCACCGGTATTCGTCCCGGCGAAAAACTCTTTGAGGAGTTACTTACCGCTGAGGAAGGCTCTGCCTCAACAAGGCATAAGCGCATATATGTGGCTAGACCGGTTGAAGTGGACAAGTACGCTTTGACTGAAGAAGTAGCAAATCTGTCACAACATATGGTTCAGGATAGGGAAGAGATTTTTTATATCCTGACTAGAGTAATGCCTCATTTTGAGTCTTATCGGGAAGTGGCTGTTTCAAGAGGTTGATGGGAGCAAGATGATGAATAATTACGCAACTATTAAGCGAGTTATAGATTTGGTAATTTCTTTGGGAGGTTTGGTTGTACTGTGGCCCATCTTGCTAGTTATTGCAGTAGCCATAAAGCTTGATTCGAAGGGCCCCATACTTTTTAGGCAAAAGAGAATCGGTAAAGGTAAGAAAGAGTTTTATATACTTAAATTTAGAACTATGCGGATTGACACTCCTAAGGAT
>DHRX01000048.1:0-330 GCA_002408345.1 Firmicutes bacterium UBA5301
GGTTAGTTCGGCGCTGATGGGAATTGTTTTTTGAAAGAAGAGCCAATCCCAAGTGGCCGTAATTGAGCCTTCAATAGAGTTTTCTGCAGGTACTACCGCTGCATCTAAGGCACCTTCGGCTATGGCCTCCAGCAATTTGGGCACACCGCTAACCGGGAGGATTGTAGCAGATAATTCTAATTCGGTAGTAAACAGCTGAGCTGCTTCTTCAGTAAGGGTCCCTTCTGGGCCAAGGTAGCCAATTTTCATTGTTAGCGCTCCTTTATTAAATATTTAGTTGAGCGATTAGGTCGCTCAGTACCTGAATATCGGCGACTAATTTGCTCAGTT
>DHRX01000048.1:576-1130 GCA_002408345.1 Firmicutes bacterium UBA5301
GGTATCCCTGTTCCGTGGCTAGGATCGGCGATTACCGGCAAATGGGAAAGTAGCTTGGCAGCAGCTACCGCCGATAGATCCAAAGTATTTCTCGTTGTTGTTTCAAAGGTCCGAATACCTCGTTCACAGAGTACTACTTGGCGGTTACCGGTTCGTAGAATATACTCGGCGGCCATGAGCCATTCTTCAATTGTGGCAGAAAGCCCACGTTTAAGTAGGATCGGCAACCCGGTCTCTCCAGCGGCGGTTAGTAAGGCAAAGTTTTGCATATTGCGAGCTCCAATTTGGAGCATAGCTGCATAGGAGGAGACGACTGGGAGGTCATCAACACTAACTACCTCGGTAACAATCGGCAGTTGGAATTCGGTACCGACTTGAGCTAAAATCTCTAAGCCCTCTTCTCCCAGGCCTTGAAAGGAATAAGGGGAGGTTCGTGGCTTGTAAGCACCGCCACGCAGAATGGTCGCACCGGCTCGCTTAACTATTTCAGCGGTACGCCTGGTTTGGTCAAGGTTCTCAACTGCACAAGGACCGGCGATAATCACTGGTTGCTT
>DHRX01000048.1:1374-1744 GCA_002408345.1 Firmicutes bacterium UBA5301
GGGGTAAGCACAATCAGTCGCAGGCGATCTGGCGCCGGAAGTAATACTCCTTGATGACCTTGTGATTCTAACCAGGCTAAGGTTTCAGAGCCTTCTTCCAGGGTTGCTCCTAGAGCAAAAGTAAACAACATATCTTTTCATAACCTCCTTTCAGGTAAACAAAAAACCTCTCATCCCTAAGGGACGAGAGGTTAACCTCGTGGTACCACCCTAATTGGCATAAAGCCCGGCTCCTATCGGGTACAGGTTAGCAAATCTCCGATACCCGCCTCCTTTTTACGGTGGAGGGCTCCGCTACCGCCTACTTTAACTTTCAGCGGTAGTACTCCCAGGAGAACTTCAACGTGTTAGGTTGACCTGCTTTCACCTA
>DHRX01000048.1:1996-3955 GCA_002408345.1 Firmicutes bacterium UBA5301
CCTTGTCTTCCCTTGACTAGAGGATAATAGTACCTGTATAATAATAGATGACAAATTCCCATATTGACTCGAAAGCTGAAGTTTTAGGGATACCTAAAACCCGGGGGAACCGTTATAGGGGGTTAATCCAGGCGAATAAAGCCTGGTAGGGTGGCTTTTCAACCCGCACCCGTCAGCTAACCTCGGAAGCCGGAGAAAAGCGAGTGGATTGCTATGCAATCAAACTCGCTTTTTTGTTTACCAAAAGGAGTGTTGTAGAGTGAATTGGGGTCGGGAAATTTCAGCGGGTCTAACTGTGGGAATCGTGGCCCTACCATTGGCTCTGGCCTTTGGCATCGCCAGCGGGGCTACACCCGCAGCTGGATTATACACGGCAATTATTGCCGGAACTGTAGCTGGGATCTTTGGCGGATCTCGCTACCAAATTACTGGACCTACAGGCGCAATGAGCGTTATTTTAATCGGAATTATAGCCCAATACGGCATTTCTGGAATGCTAATTGCTGGACTTATGGCTGGTGTGTTACAAATTATTTTCGGAACTTTAAAGTTAGGTCGGTTAATTAATCTAATTCCTCACTCTGTAATTGTTGGCTTTACAAATGGTATTGCTATAGTGATTCTATTAGGCCAGCTCAAGTATATAGCTGGTGCACCTTTACTAACAACGGTAGTGGTAGTAACAATCTTCGGGTTACGCCGGTTGAATAAAGTAATTCCGGCGTCACTAATTGGTTTAGCAGTTGGGATTGCTTTGGAACAACTGTGGCCGCTAGGTGCTCCTACAGTCCAAGCTATACCGGCCACACTTCCTGTTTTGGTTTGGCCACACCTGGATTGGGCTATGGTGATCGGCCTACTTAAACCGGCGGTTTCAATTGCACTATTAGGTAGCATCGAATCGCTATTATCAGCAGCGGTAGCCGACAATATGACCGGTACTGTTCATAATAGTAATCGGGAACTAGTTGGCCAAGGGCTAGGTAATATTGCGGCGGCTTTTTTCGGTGGGGTTCCAGGAACGGGTGCTATTGCCCGTACCGCCGTTAACATCAATAATGGTGGTCAGACGCGGTGGGTCAGTATTATTCAGAGCCTCTTCTTATTAGGGGTGCTATTAATCTTAGGGCCGTGGACCTCCTATATTCCGTTGGCAGCACTTTCTGGCATCTTAGTGGTTACCTGCTATGATATGTTTGATTTTGAGAATATCCGGGCTTTAAACAGAGGCGCTTTTGCTGATGGTGTGGTACTATTAGCTACTATGGCCTTAACCGTCTTCACGGACTTAATAGTTGCAGTAGTGGGTGGGGTATTGCTAGCTACTTTAATTTACGCCTACCGAGGTAGTTTGCTTCAAATTAAGTCAGTTAGTCATGTGAACAATGTGGCTGTTTACAGTTTACATGGTCCCCTCTTTTTTGGAACGGTTGACCAGTTAACTGGTTACATCAAGCAACTACCAAGCTGCGAAACTCTGATCTTAGATTTATCCGACTTGTGTAAAATTGACTTGACCGGAGCGTTGGCGCTGAGTAAGTTGCAGCAACTAGGTGGGGCACGGCGATTTTCGCAGTTGGTTCTCTGTGGTTTATCTAGTGAAAACCGTAGTATTCTAGAGCATATTGGCATTATTAAGGCTGAGCATATGGTTGCTGAGCCGGCACAGTATTTGGCCTCAGTTCAGGCATAAAGGATTCACCGAGCCACTGTGGAAAAAAGAGAGTGACTAACACCGATTTAGGAGTGGCTAAGGGTGAAACCATTTTCATTTATTCATGCGGCTGACTTACACCTAGGGACCCCATTCTCTGGGATTAGTAGCTGTGATGAAGAGTGGCGCCAAATCCTAATTGAGGCGCCTTTCCAAGCTTTTGAACGTATTATTACCCTGTCTATAGCGTACCAAGTGGATTTTCTTCTGTTATCCGGTGATATTTACGATAGTGCCCGGCAAAA
>DHRX01000048.1:4123-4359 GCA_002408345.1 Firmicutes bacterium UBA5301
ATAGCCACTTATATTGCTTTGGGGAACCATGATTTTGGGGATAAAACCGGTTCCCGGTTACGGTGGCCAGATCTCGTCTATCTTTTTCCAGAAGGGGAAATAGCCACGTACCCTATTGAAAAAGATGGTCATCGTGTAGCTGAGGTTTTAGGGTTAAGCTACCCCCAACAAAATGTTGCTGAAAATTATACAGATCTCTTCCAGCCGAGCGGGCAAAGTCCGTTTTCTATTGGAGT
>DHRX01000183.1:0-280 GCA_002408345.1 Firmicutes bacterium UBA5301
TGCTGGTTTTTCAACAGTCGACATTGGCCAATTGTATAATCCGACTTTGTTTTTTTTGGTTTTTCTGATGTTTATTGGTGCGTCGCCTGGTTCTACCGGAGGTGGCGTTAAAACCACCACTATTGGGGCAATGTTAGCGGCTAGCGTGGCGATTGTGCGAGGGTATAGTGAAGTTGAGTTACTGGAACGGCGGTTACCGAAGGAAATTGTCTTTCGTGCATTGGCTATTTTTTTGATGGCGTTAGGTTTGCTTTCGATTGGGACTATGGTTTTAGCTGGG
>DHRX01000183.1:446-586 GCA_002408345.1 Firmicutes bacterium UBA5301
ATGGTTTTAGCTGGGACAGAACCATTTCCTTTTTTAGATATTCTCTTTGAGGCTACTTCAGCTTTTGGTACGGTGGGTTTGTCCACCGGGTTAACCCCTAACTTGAGCCCTGTCGGGAAGATTATTATAATGATTTTGAT
>DHRX01000183.1:636-4448 GCA_002408345.1 Firmicutes bacterium UBA5301
GTGGTAGGTTAAGGAGGGCTTTAAATGCGCCAATTTGCCGTTATCGGTCTTGGGCGGTTCGGAGCCAGTGTAGCAACTAATCTGTTCCGGATGGGCTATGAGGTGTTGGCTATTGATGCCAACGAAGATAAAGTCCGGGAGATGGCCGATGAAGTTACCCATGCGGTAGAAGCTAATGCGACTGATGAAGATGCTCTCAAGTCCTTAGGTATCCGTAATTTTGATGTAGTTGTTGTTAGCATTGGCCAAGACATTCAATCCAGCATCTTATGCTGCCTTGTCCTTAAGGAATTAGGGGTTAAGTACATTGTAGCTAAAGCAGTTAGTGAACTACATGGCAAGGTTCTGCAGAAAGTTGGTGCCGACCGAGTAGTTTTTCCGGAGCGGGATATGGGTAGTCGGGTTGCCCACAATTTAGTAGCCGCCAACCTTTTGGATTATATTGAGCTAGCTCCTGGTTACAGTATTGTTGAGGTAGTAGCTAAACCGGAATTTTACGGTAAAAGCCTGCAGGATTTAGGTTTTCGAGCCCGTTATGGGATTATCATAACTGCCATTAAACGGGGGAAGAAGGTCGTGATTGCGCCAGGCGCCGAAGATATTATTATGGACGGCGATGTATTGGTTGCAATTGGCGAAGATCGGCAGTTAGAAAAGATGGAGCATACCCATAATGAGTAAGTGGTCAGTAATTGTTAGCCCGGAAAATAGGTTCTTTAAGTTGGCGAAAAGTCTGGCCAAGGTTAAGTTCCGGCGTCAGGCTGGATTATTTCCTGCAGAAGGCGTTCAATTGATCATTGAGCTAATTAATGCAGGGCTGCAACCTGAATTTGTTTTGGCCTCGACAACTTTTTTGGAAAGCCAAAATGGCCAGCAATTACTATGGCGATTATCTAAGCGTTCCTTTGTTTACCAGATCGAGCCTGCTTTACTCAATAAATTAACTGAAACTGTAACTCCCCAAGGTATCTGGGCTGCTTTTCCCATTATACCTTCTGATCAAGCCGCAATTTGGGCTGCCGGTCCTGGGGGCAAATCGTGGGTTCTTTGTTTGGATAAAGTTCAGGATCCGGGAAACTTAGGTACCATTATTCGTACATGTAGCGCTTTTGGTTTTTCTTTAGTCCTTTCCCAAGGGTGTGTAGACCTCTATAACCCAAAAGTAGTTAGGGCTAGCATGGGGGAAATCGCCAAAATTGCTATTATGGCTGACGTAGATTTACCAGAGTTTTTAGCACAAAAACCAGCAGATATCCCTATCTACGCTACTTCACCCCAAGGTGAGAACTCAATATTAGAGGCGGATACCACCAGAGGCTGTGTTTTAGTAATAGGCAACGAGGCCCAAGGGGTTTCTACTACGGTGTCAGAAATTACCGGAAGGACTTTTTTTATCCCTATGTATGGTAGTGTAGAGTCGTTAAATGCAGCTGTAGCCGCTGCTATAGCTATCTATGAGCTTGTCCGATTTGATTTAAGCGGTATGTTGTCACCCTGATACGTTTTATGATATAATTGAGTCAATTCAGTAAGTCAGTTGAGTAAAATGCCAGAAGGGATGTGGTCATTTGTCTACTCCTGACCTGATTTGGGGTTTGTTCGAGGCTTCGGGGTCGATTGCATTATACTTACTGTACCGGGTGTTAGTTGAGGAACAGTCAGAATACTTAGCCCAGTAATAGCTATTATTATAAATTAAATTATTATAATAACGATGAAAGAAATAAGTAAGCCAACCAGAAACAACAGTTCAGGGAGCGGCCGTCAGAGATTGCAAACGGTTGCCTGTTGAGGAGGCTGAATTTCATTCTGGAGTTGGCTGGCTGAATTAAGAGTAGGCCGGTCCGTTGCCACCACGTAATCGGTGGAGGAACCAAAGTGGGTTAGTTAATGCTTTTGACCTATTAGGGTGGTACCGCGGAAGCCAGACTTTCGTCCCTAGCGACAGAGTCTGGCTTTTGATATTTTTAGGCAGTTTTAATGAGGAGGGAATAACGTGTTAGAAAGGATAACACAAATACGCGAAGAGGCTCTCAAGGCACTGGAAGAAGCTGTAGATCAGGAAACTATTGAATCTATTCGAGTTAAGTTTCTTGGTAAAAAGGGAGAGTTAACCGCTTTACTACGGAGTATGGGGGAATTACCTGCGGAAGAAAGGCCTAAGGTAGGCCAAATGGTTAACTCTCTGCGAGTCAAACTAGAAGAGACTATGACGCAAAAATCAGATCAGTTGGCATCGGTAGGCTTAGCGTTGCAGTTAAGCCGGGAGCAAGTTGATGTGACCCTGCCTGGGCGTCGTCCTAAGTTGGGAACTTACCATCCATTGAGCATTGTCCTTAGGGATATTCAGGAGATTTTCTTAGGGATGGGGTACGAAGTTGCCGAAGGTCCCGAGATTGAATCAGATTACTATAATTTTGAAGCCCTGAATATACCCAAGGAACATCCGGCCCGCGATATGTGGGATACTTTATACACTGCTGACGGAAATTTATCACGTACCCACACATCTCCGGTCCAAATTCGGGTCATGGAAAGGCTGGCTCCGCAGGTTCCGATTAAGATTATTGCGCCTGGTCGGGTTTACCGTCGGGATGCCCTAGATGCTTCACACTCTCCGGTTTTTAACCAAGTTGAAGGGCTAGTTGTTGATAGAGGGGTTACCTTTGCTGATCTTAAAGGGACGTTGACTTTATTCGCCCACAAAGTTTTTGGTGAGGATAGAGAGGTTCGGTTCAGACCCAGCTTCTTTCCCTTTACCGAACCGAGTGCAGAGGTTGACGTCTCTTGTATCGTTTGTAACGGTGAAGGCTGCCGCTTGTGTTCCCAAACCGGGTGGTTGGAGGTTTTGGGTGCTGGCTCAGTACACCCCAAGGTTCTATTGATATCAGGTTACGATCCCGAAGAGTTTTCTGGTTTTGCTTTTGGTATGGGGTTGGAGCGAATTGCTTTATTGAAATACGGGATAGATGATATTCGGTACTTTTACGAAAATAATTGGAGTTTTCTAAAGCAGTTTAAAGCCCAGTAATATGGTCCAAGAAAAACAGGAGGTTCTAAACCATGCGTGTTTCTTTAGAGTGGTTAAAAAGATATGTAGATATAAATATTTCTCCGGAAGATTTAGCTGAAAAACTAACTATGGTTGGTTTGGAAGTTGATAGCTTAGGATATATCGGTGCCGATATTCAAAAAGTTGTTGTTGGGGTTATTACAGAATTGGCCCCTCATCCTACAGCCAGTAAACTATGGGTTGCTACTGTGCAAGTAGGTTCAGAACAGAAGGTAATCTTAGTCAGCGGGGCACCAAACCTTGCGATCGGAGCTAAAGTACCGGTAGCTCTAGTTGGAGCTACTTTACCGGGCGGGATAAAAATTACAGAGGTTGATTTTCGTGGGGTTATTTCCGCTGGTATGCTCTGTTCAGAAGCGGAGTTGGGTTTAGCTGCCCACTCGGATGAAATTATGATTTTGGCTGAAGATGCACCGGTAGGTGCAGATGTGGTGGACTATCTTGGGCTAAAAGATGTGGTATTGGAGATTGAATTAACCGCCAACCGACCGGACTGTTACTCTATGCTAGGTGTAGCCCGGGAAGTAGCGGCTATTTTAGGTCAGGAAGTACGCTATCCAGAAATAGCTTACCCTGAAGCCAGGGAAAGCACCAGCGATTTTATTGATGTTCATGTGGATGTACCTAACCTTTGCCCCCGCTATATGGCCACAGTATTGACAGAGGTTAAGGTGGGCCCTTCCCCCTTGTGGCTGAAAACATGCTTGGCTCATGCTGGAATGCGGTCAATTAATAATGT
>DHRX01000186.1 GCA_002408345.1 Firmicutes bacterium UBA5301
ACTACCGCTGAAGCTGCAACCTGAATCCGCCCATTCTGGCCCTGGAGATAATAGCCTTCCTGGTTTACTAGATAGCCTGCGGCGTCCCTTAAAAAGTGACCGCTACGTGTATACCGCTCTCCGTTAAGGGTCTCTACACTAAAGAAACCAGGACCCTCTAAAGCTAAATCTAAGGGGTTCTGGGTTTCGGTAATTACACCACGGGTAAAATCGGTATGAATAGTTGGGGTCTCTGTCCCCGGACCTAAAGTCCCAATAGGCGTTGCTGGCCCTTTAGCCAAGCGGTACATTAGTACCTCGGGAAAAGATTCATTACGGAGGGTATCTTTTTTAAATCCCGCGGTATTCACGTTAGCCAAGTTATTGGCAACAACGTCGAGACGCCGGGACTGACTTAACATTCCGGTAGCACCGGTATAGATGCCACGAATCAACCTGTCCACCTCCTAATCTCTACTTCGGCAAACACGGATTACGGCTTAAGTATTTTCACTCAACCAAAATTCAGAGGGATTTTTAACAATTGCGCGAAAATATATACAAATAAACATTTAGTTAAAGGGGCTATCCTGGTGTCACTGACCATTATCACAGTTCTTTTTGCCCTTTATATCATCGGCAAAACCGTCCTTTTTTACTGGGCTAACTGCAAACTAAAAGACCTCGAAGAAAACGAAAAAAATAAAATCCAAAAACGCCGGATTCGGGTCCGTGAAGTGCGTTCAGATCGTGATAATCTTCCATTTTAACGTTAAACTCAGCTAACCTAGCTAATCTTTTTTTCCGTAAAGATGGCTGCCCGCAGCCCCTCTATTCCAGCAAAAATCTTACCGGTTCCTTGGGCCACACACGCTTCAGGATCTTCGGTAAGATGAACTGGAATACCTGTCTCATCAGAAATTAGCCGATCCAAACCGCAGAGCAAAGATCCACCGCCAGTTAGGACAATACCTTTTTCCATAATATCTGCAGCCAACTCCGGTGGAGTACGTTCTAAAACCGCCTTGATCGCATCGATTACCGCTGTTACCGGTTCCAAGAGGGCTAGATAGGCCTCTTTAGAAGTAAAAGTCAGATTACGGGGTAACCCGGTAACTAAATCGCGTCCCCGAACCTCACAAGCCCGCGGTGAAATGTCGGGATGGGCCGAGCCTGCTTCAAGCTTGATCTCTTCTGCAGTCCGCTCTCCAATCATCATATTGTACTCCCGCTTGATATAACGGACTAGGGCTTCATCAAATTTATCCCCAGCAGTTCTGATACTCTCGCTTTGCACAATACCACCTAATGAAATTACCGCCACATCAGTAGTACCGCCACCAATATCGACAATCATACTACCAAAAGGTTCGCCAATATTGAGGCCGGCCCCGATCGCCGCCGCCATCGGTTCCTCCACCACGGCCACTCGTTTCGCACCCGATTCAAAAGCAGCCTCAACAATAGCTCGCTGTTCTACACTCGTAACCCCTGAGGGAGCGCAGACGACAACACTCGGCTTAAAAAATAATTGCCGTCCTATCGCCTTGCGGAGTGCATGTTTCAAGAGGATCTCAGTAACTTCATAGTTGGCAATAACCCCATCCCGCATAGGCCGAACCGCTACAATATTACCAGGAGTTCTGCCGATCATACGTCGGGCCTCTTCTCCAACGGCTAGTACTGCTGAAGAATCCCGATCCATTGCCACTACAGAAGGTTCTTTAAAAACTATGCCTTTTCCCCTAACATAAATGAGAATCGTAGCTGTACCTAAATCAATTCCCAGATCGACACTACCAATCATCAGCGCTTCGACCTACCTTCCCTCCCCAAAGCGAGGAGTATAAAAATACCACAGTTTCCTGTTTTCCACAGGACTGTGGTAAATTCCTTCCCCTGGGTAATACTAGACATTCTCTAATCTATGAAGCAGCCCTCCGCCGATATTTCTTTCGTGTCGCTTCTCCGCCTCTAATGTGACGCTCAGCTTTGTTGTTTTCTAGTACTTTTTTTACCCGCCGGGCTAGGTCTTTATTTACCCGGGGCAACCGTTCGGTGACATCCTTATGTATAGTGCTTTTGCTAACATCAAATACTTCAGCAGCCTGCCTAACAGTAGCTTTAGTATTGATGATATAAGTACCGACCTCCAACACTCGACGCCGGATATAATCCCTCATGCCCTAGCCCCCCTGCTCAAGTTTAATAAATTTATATGCGAGGCTGGGTCTAATATGTCTGGAACCCGGACCATCTTACTCAACCCCTGTTATCCAGTAAGGCTAGCCAATCTAAGGGATCACCATTTTGCCTGAGACTAATGTGGATAGCCACATATTCATCTTCCCAGGAACTAACTACCCCTAAGATCCCTCCTGGGTCTAGTTTTTCTCCGACTTGCACCAAAATCTGACCAGAGAAAACATACTCCGAAATCGCTCTCCCACTATGCTCCACTCTAACTAAATACCCTTGAGGTCCTAGCGATTCTTCAGCATAGTTGGCCACTATTTCCCGTACTTCTCCAGCGGCCATAACCCTTATCTCTTCGCCGCTCCGTACTAATAAATCTAAACCATCATGAAAAAACCAATCTCCAAATTGAGGATGCTTTTGCCAACCCTGGCCATGGAGCAATTCCCCTTGTACAGGACGTAGAATCTGACTTGGTTGGAACTGAGCCGGTCTGTTTACAGCGGCTACAGCTGGTGCTGGTGCTACCGTTAATTCCCGACTGGCCAAGGCAAAATCAATTCGTTTTTCCACTAAATTAGTTAACCAAAAACCAGCCCCAACCATTAACCCCAATACTACTAAAATCAGCAGCAGTAATTTCAGGGGAAATCCGCTAACCTTGAATCCACTCTGTAAATGCTTTGGTTTATAAATAAAAGC
>DHRX01000117.1:0-10217 GCA_002408345.1 Firmicutes bacterium UBA5301
CTTTAGGTGCCGGCTCCCCAACCGGAACCACTTTGTCCACCAGTTCACAACAAAAAGTACAGAGGGCAAAGAGGTTGAGATCTTCCCGTAAGCGACGGTAAGCGCACTGAATATCTCCTTGATTAATTCGATCTAGAGAGCGGCCTGCAAAAAGTAGATACTGCCCTAATATAAATGGTTGCGTAACCGCCAAGAGGCTACTACGAATCCGTCTGGCCCCTTTGGCCACCGCCTCAACCTTACCTCTCTCTTGAGATAGTATATGCACAATAGTATCGGCTTCACCTAAGGGATACCGTCTAATAATTATGCCCGAAACTGTATATAATGACACCCTGTCCTCCTGCTAGTGGCTATCCTGAAAACGGTCATATTCGCTATAAATACAACCACAATAGGGCTGCCTATATAACTGTAATTGCTTAGCCCGACCAACCGCTGATTTATACCCTGGACGAAAGTCACGGTATAAAAAAGAAATATGCTCTAGGCTAGCAACCTCCTCACCGATTGTTTTTATTAGTTCATGCTTTTGAAAAGGGCTCACCAACAAAGTGCTGGTAAAACCGCTATAACCATGTTTCTTAGCATGCTGAGCAGTTTTCCGCAACCGAATAGTATAACACGCAGCGCAGCGTTGATCCTCTTGCCCCGCTACGGTCTGCAAAAACTCTTGAAACGGATACTCACTACTCACATCCACCGGAAAGTCCTGGGCTGCTGCGTACTGGAGCAGCGTATCCTTCCGCCGCAAATACTCCCGGTAAGGATGGATATTAGGGTTGAAAAAAAAGCCTTGAACCATAAAACCTTCTTCCCGCAAGGCTCGGAGCGGATAAATTGTACATGGTCCACAGCAGGTATGCAGCAATAATTTCATCATTTTTGGTGGCTCCCATTAAAATAAACTGTTCTGTCCATCCTCATGAGGTTCAGGCAGTCCCAGATACTGGTAGGCTTTTCTTGTCACAACCCGACCACGTTGTGTCCGTTGGATATAACCTAATTGCATTAAGTAAGGTTCATAAACATCTTCGATAGTGATAGACTCTTCTTGGATCGAAGCGGCTAAGGTATCAACCCCTACCGGTCCACCAGCATACTTCTGAATAATTGTCGTTAACAACCTCCGGTCATTCTCATCAAGTCCGAGGCGGTCTACTTCCATCATATTCAGCGCTTCATCAGCAACTGCTTGGTTAATGACCCCTTTAGCTTTCACTTGCGCATAATCCCGTACCCGTCGTAAAAGTCGATTGGCGATCCGAGGGATACCCCGGGAACGGGTGGCAACCTCTAAGGCCCCAGCATCTTCCATGGGAATTTTCAAGATCCCCGCTGAACGCTGAATAATTGAGCACAGCTCTTCCTCCGAGTAGAAATCCAACCGGCTGATAATCCCGAACCGATCACGCAAAGGTGAGGAGAGGTTCCCTACTCGAGTAGTCGCTCCTACCAGGGTAAAGGGATGTAGATCCAACCGAACCGAACGGGCATTAGGCCCTTTACCAATAATTATATCCAAAGCAAAGTCTTCCATTGCTGGATAAAGAATTTCCTCTATTACCCGGTTAAGCCGGTGAATTTCATCGATAAAAAGTACATCATGGGGCTGTAAGTTGGTAAGAATAGCCGCCAAATCACCAGGGCGTTCAATAGCCGGCCCAGAAGTTACATGGAAACTAACGTCTAGCTCGTTGGCAATGATCCCCGCCAACGTGGTTTTACCCAACCCCGGCGGACCATAGAGCAAAACATGATCAAGAGCTTCCTGCCTAGCTAAAGTAGCCTGAATATAAACGGCTAGGCTCTCCTTAACTTTATTCTGTCCAATATAGTCGGCTAATCGCTTGGGACGAACATCACGATCCAAATCAATATCTTCTAACCTTTCCTGAGGAGAAACAAACCTCTCTGTCAAAACTATACCTCCATATTACGGCAGTATTTGAGGGCGGCTTTCAGCAATTCTTGCAGATTAGCCTCTTCCCCCAACTCCTGCATAGCCCTCTGCCCTGCTCGAGCAGCAGTAATCTGCGAATACCCTAGGGCAACTAACGCCTCAACAACCTCCTGAAGCTCGTTACCTCCCTGATTCTGAACCGGCTCACTAAGGTCTGGTTCCAAATGAGACAGTTTATCTTTCAATTCCATAATTAACCTTTGGGCGGTCTTTTGTCCAATCCCATTAACAGAAGTTAGCAAACTAATATTCTCTGTCAAAACAGCCTGAACCAGTTCAGATTGGCTCAGTTGGTTAAGAATACCCAAAGCCGTTTTAGGCCCGATTCCAGAAACCGTAATTAATATGGAGAATAGATCACGCTCCTGCCAACTAGTAAAACCATAAAGTTGTAAAGCATCATCACGCACAGCTAAATAGGTGTACAGTTGGGCCTTGGAACCGCTGGGCCCCAAGGTCGTAGCGATACGTTCCGGAACTAATATACGGTAGCCTACTCCACCGGCCTGAACCACTACTTCATTAGTAGTTTTAAGTAATACTTCCCCTATTACCGCTGCAATCATTAGGCTTTTCCTCCCCGAACAACACCTGCTAACCCCTGGGTTGAAAAAAGATGACATAAAGCGATCGCTAACGCATCGCAAGCATCATCGGGCTTGGGAATTTCCTTTAAACGTAATAACGCCTTAACCATATAACCTACTTGATCCTTAACCGCCCGTCCTTGTCCAGTAACAGCTAATTTCACCTGCAACGGGGTATATTCAAAAACGTCAAGACCATGCCGGGCAGCTGCTAACAAAACTACGCCCCGGGCCTCCCCTACTGAAAGCGCTGTCTTAGCATTATTATTAAAAAAAAGCGATTCAATAGCCAAGCAGTCTGGTTGGTGGGTTGTAATCAATTTCTCTACACCGCTAAAAAGTTGTTCTAATCTCAGGTGAGGGGCTAAATTGGCAGGGGTGCGTAAAACTCCATAAGTAATTACTTGGGTACTCCGGCCCGCCTGTAAAACAGAATAACCCATAATAGCCGTCCCGGGATCAATGCCTAAAACCAGCATAAAAAACCGCCTTTCTGTAGCTGGTGACTACTTCGACAGGCGGTTTAGCATCTCCTTTGGTAACTGATTAGGGGCTAATCGGCAAAAGCCAAACTACTTAAACCCATTAGTATTTCCATTAAATTTTTGTCATTTAAAATGGGAATTCCTTTATGTAAATCGCTGACTTCTTGGGGAGGTAACATAGTGACAGGAATATCTGTTTTATTGATACATTCAAAAGCCAACCCGGGTATGCCCCGAAAGACAGCCACCCGTCCTTCTTCAATACCAATAAACTTTTTAGCCGCATGAAGCGGAGCTAACTGATCTCGCACTTCCCTCACTATAATTTCCTGAGGGGAAAAACGCTCAATTATCCCATTACTTAGCCGGGCCGCTAAAGCTTCACGGCTTAAACCAACTAGTTCTGGAGGTAAATTATTTTTCTCTTCTACTTCTACCTTAGACTTAACATAGAAGACCTTACGGATAACTACCGCATCCGTCGCAGTAACCTCAATTCTTGGTAACCTCGATAAATTAGATGGTTCTACCTTTTGTTGTTCGCTATTTTTAGGGGTATCTAGCTTGTTTCTAACCAGAGGGAAAAAGGCTGTACCAAAACTTATTAGAAGCAACAACACCCCAGTACCAATAAGAATAATCTTCTTTTGCTTAGGATCCATCGGGTTGGCCACCCCCTAAAGGTAGCCTCCCCCAAATTTCCGACATCATACAGTATTAACTTATTTTTTCGAAGATTTCGTCGGGAATTTCAGCATTATAATAGACATTTTGAACATCATCATATTCTTCTAAAGCATCAATTAACTTAGCTAACGTTAAAGTGGTATCTTCATCAATTTCTATAGTATTATCAGGAATCATAGTTATCTCAGCAGCGGCAATCTCCAGACCGGCCGCCTGTAATTTTTCATCTACTTGCCTAAACTGACTAGGATCAGCAATTATTTCTACAGCTTCAGGTGTATTAAGCATATCTTCTGCCCCGGCTTCCAAGACCGTCAACAGCAAAGTATCTTCATCTAAGCCCCCTGGGAGTTCTCCGTTTACTTTCTCTAAAACAAACAAGGCTTTCTTGGCAAACATCCAGCTCACACAGCCGGTTTCACCTAAATTACCGCCATATTTTGAGAAAATATGCCGTACATCACCAGCGGTCCGGTTACGATTATCTGTCATTATATCTAGATATATTGCTACTCCGCTAGGACCGTAACCTTCATAAACCAACTCTTCTACAGTTTCGGCTCCTAACTCACCGGTTCCCCGCTTAATAGCCCGTTCAATATTATCATTAGGCATATTTACTGAGCGTGCTTTATCGATGGCAATCCGTAACTGAAAATTAGTCTCTGGATCGCCCCCACCGGCTCGAGCCGCCACAATAATTTCCCGAGCTATCTTAGTAAAAATTTTGCCTTTAGCAGCATCGGCTTTCTCCTTTTTATGTTTAATATTTGACCACTTTGAATGTCCAGCCACGAAAATCTCCTCCCGAACAGGATTTTACCACAATCCATTGGCCCTCGACAATAGCTTAACTCTTGATCAACCGAGTCTCCTCTATTTTTTGTCGAAGAAAACGATACGCTAACCCCAATACGAGTAAGGATAAGTAGGCAGATAAGTTAGGCGCTAAAATAAAGAAGTCGTAGGCGGCATGAAGTAATATAGCGATTATTAACCCTTGCCCAATTAAAAAGCGTTCTTGTAACGGATTAAACTTGGCTAATCCTAAATAATAACCGAGAATACCAGAAAACGAAACATGAGCCAAGCATGCTACCAAAGCTCTCAACGGCGCAATAGCAATACCAAAACTAATAGCGTAAAATAAATTCTCTAACGCGGCAAAACCCAGACCAACACTTACCGAATAGATAATCCCATCCACCGGTTCATCAAACTCTGGGTGCCTATAAATTGACCAGCGTACCGCCAGGTACTTAGCTACTTCCTCAGGGATACCGATGAAAACAATACTGGAAAAAGCCAATCCCAATAAAGAGCCTGGATTAACAATAAAGGAACGAAAAGGAAATTCCATTAAAGCAGCCGGGAAAACTGCAACCATTCCCGCTACAAAGGTTAACGTTATTAAACTACGAGGTTCAGGGGCATATTTATCCTGGCGATAAAAATACCATAGCCAAGCTAAACCTGGCCCTATGGAAACTAAGAGTAGGATTAAATACGACATTCTATCCTCCAAACATAGGAATCACTCTAGTTTCCTGAAATTAAGCAGAGAATTATGCACGACGGGATTTGAAAAAGTAGTCTAAGCCTGCCGTTACTGAAATCAGGAAGCCCAAAGTAATTATAGTAACTCCAAATTGATAGCGTAAAATAGAGGCGATAATTCCAAGATATAAAATTACAGTCGCCGTTTTTCCAATGTAGGAAGCGCTGAGCAATTCCCGATGAATTAAATAGTACCGAGCACCGCCGATCACTAAGGCCAGTTCCTTAGCAAAAAGAGCAAACCCGAGCCAATAAGGTAATTCTCCAGTAACCATCAAAGCTGCAACCGCTGAAACAACCATTAGTTTATCGGCAACAGGGTCCAAAATTTTACCGAGGGTCGAAACTTCATTTCTACTTCTAGCGAGGTAACCGTCTAACATGTCACTGGCCCCAGCTATCAGCAGTATCGCGACACTCCATACCCGGCCACCAGGGCTAGTAAAGAAATATAAAAAAACTGGTATCATCAATACTCTAGCGACAGAAATATAGCTTGCTATAGTCACAGTTTTAGCCCCCTAACATCTTTCTATTCTTCGGCAATCCTCAAGTTTTTCCTCTTTACCAGCAGGCATTATCAACTAGATAAGCGTATACTTTTGATATGTTTACTAAAATCGCTTTACGACAAAAAATGCGTACTCTGCGGTCCCAGCTAAACAGCGAGACCAACGCTGCATTAAGTAGCCGGATTTGCACCAATCTACAAACTTTTTCTGCGTTGACAAACCGAACGGGAGCAACTCTCGGCTATTTAGCCTTGCCCAATGAAGTTAACATCGATCAAATACTATTTCAGTGGTTAAATCAGGGTAAAATCATTGGTATCCCGGTAATAAAGAACCAAGACCTAGTTCCTTGCCAACTGTTGGATGCCGAATCTTTAGAGACCGGAACCTTCGGCATTAGAGAACCAAAGGCAGAATCACAACGGCCTTTGCCTTTAACGCAAATTACCGCCGTAATCCTGCCTGGGTTAGCTTTTGATAAACAAGGGAACCGTTTGGGTTATGGAAAAGGGTTTTACGATCGCTTTCTTCAATCGTTTACCATAAAACCACTCTTAGTTGCGGTGGCCTTTAGCTTCCAACTACTCGAAAAAATCCCTAGCGAACCCCATGACATACCTGTTGATTACATCGTTACGCCGGAAAAGGTACTCCCAGCAAACCAGCAACCTTAGCAAGGTCACAATGTTCGGAAAAATTACGCCGGGCTTGGGCAATAACAGTAGCATCTGACGCTATTATTTTTTTAGTAACGGCATGCAGCTTTTCGGAAGTAGTATAGGTATCGTATGGAACTAATAGAACCGGAACTTTCTTTTCTGCTGCCCGAGTCAATACCCGCATATCAGGATAGATTCCACCGGTTAAAATTAGGAGCGAGGTGCTAGTTTCTAAGGCCGCTAGCGACACTAACGGTCGGTCACCACCTGCTATAACCGCTTTGTTTATCGAACGATGAAAATAATTTAGGGCGCTTTCGGGACCCATAGCTGCAATCATTACTTCTTCTACTAGCCGGTCTAAATACTGCTTTCCTTCTAACAGTTCACCTTCTAGAACAGAACAAACTTCCCGGGCTGAAGGAGCAACTAATTCCCGTTGTTTAGGAATAACCCCTAAGACCGGAAAGCCCGCCTGTTCCAATAATGGAGTATAAACCCCTTTGCATTTATCTATGTTTTGCTTGGGAACATTGTTAAATAACACTCCAGCCGGTTTAACACCTACCGATTCTAAATAGCGGAGGTAAAGTAAAGCTTCATCCAAATAGTAATCATTTTCCCCCCTATTTACAACAATAGCTTTCAACCCTAAAACTGAAGCAAGGTTTGGTGCGTCTAGCCCCAGAGCCATCATGGTTTGAGGCGCAGTGGTACCTTCAACAATAACATAATCACGATTAGCGCTAACCGCTTGAAAACTATCTTTTATTTTTTGCACAGGATCAGCTAACGAACTATACTTGGATAAATAACTGGGGCTAGTATGAATAGGAACAATCTTATCCATACCTACCTCTAAACCTAAAAGTTCCTGCATAAGCAGGGCATCACCATCTTCCTTAAACTTGGTGCCGGCCACATTACCAATAGGTTTAAAATAGCCAACATTTACCCCTGCTTCTCGCAAATGAAGCGCTAATGCTACACAAATTGCAGTCTTACCACTGCCGCCTGGACCTAAAACGATCAAACCTTTCACTAAGTCCCCACCTCTCGTAAAGTAATTTTTACGTCCACAGCACTAACACCATTTTCGTAAACAAAAAGCGGATTAATATCAATTTCGTTAATTTGAGGAAATTCTCGGGCTAATATGGCTACACGAGCTAACGTATCAATAACAGCTTCGATATCACCGCTCTTTTCGCCACGAAAGCCTTTTAGTAAAGTATAAGCCTTCGTCTCAGCAAGCATTGAGCGTAACTCAGTGCGATCAAGGCCATGGACAACTCGAAAAGCCACATCCTTGAGTAGGTTTACATAAATACCACCTAAGCCAAACATTAGTAACGGCCCAAACTGGAGGTCTCTAGTCATACCGATAATACACTCACGACCGACCTCTCCCATTTTTTGAACCTCAACACCATAAGCCTGAGTACCAGGCAGATGAAAATGCAAATTATCGAGAATTTCGTGGAAAACCGTAGCCACATCTTCTGGGGTTCGAACATTGAGCCGCACGCCACCTAAATCGGTTTTATGCAAAACCTTAGGTGCTGCCAGTTTTAATGCTACTGGATAACCGATCTCATCTGCTAACTTAACGGCTTCCTCTGCGGTCCGGGCCAGCTCTGTTCGGGCTGCAGGTATCCCCATTAGCGAAAGAATCTTAGCCCCCTCGCTACCAAAAAGGATGGGCCGACGATCTTCCCAAGCGGTAGTAAGAATCTTATTAATCTGGTTGCGATCAATAGATACATCCGGTAAGGGTTCCCTATCCTTTCGATTTTTGCTTAACGCCGAATACTTGGCTAAATGCTGAAAAGCCTCTACCGCTGGTTCTGCAAAACTGTAACAAGGAATACCCCCAGCGGTTAGCATTTTAGCGCCTTCTGCTACGGTAGCTCCACCCATAAATGCGGCTACTATCGGTTTGTCGGGAGCTTTTTTGCGTACTTCTAAAATAGCTTCCGCTGTGGCCGTAGGCTCCGTTACCGCCTGCGGGGTCAAAAGGATAACAACCCCATCCACATTTTCGTCAGCTAAAACGTTTTCCAGAGCAAATAAGTAGCGATCCGCCTTAGCATCACCTATAACATCTACCGGGTTTAAAAGATTGGCCTCTGCTGGCAACTGGGAACGCATCTTTTCAATAGTATCTTTAGTGAAACGAGCCATCTGTAAACCTAGCCTCTCAACGGTATCAGCAGCAATAATACCTGGGCCTCCAGCATTGGTTACAATCGTGACCCGATCACCAGCCGGCAAGGGTTGGGATAAGAAGACCGATGCCAAAGAAAACAAATCCTCCATACGGCGCACCCGTAATACTCCTGATTGTTTAAAGACGGTCTCATAGGTCTGATCATTACCAGCCAAAGCACCGGTATGGGAGGAGGCAGCTCGAGCCCCGGCTTCACTAGTCCCCGCTTTAAATATAATAACCGGCTTTATCGCGCTAGTCTTACGGGCCACATCCATGAACCGTGGACCGTCGACAACATTTTCAATATAACAAAGAATAACTTTGGTGTTAGGGTCTGCCGCTGCAGCCTCAATAAAATCGGTTTCGTCTAAACCTGCTTTATTACCTAAACTGATAAATTTACTTAACCCAATTTTTTGCGAAATAGCCCAGTCCAGAACAGCTGTACCTAAGGCGCCACTTTGGGAAATAAAAGCAATGGCGCCAGGGTTAGGAAAGTCCTGAGCAAAAGAGGCATTAATAGGGGTATGAGTATCCATCATCCCCAGGCAGTTTGGTCCAAGAAGCCCAATTCCATTGGTACGACAAATTTCGGCCAACTCTCGTTCTAAAGCTGCCCCTTCCTTGCCAACTTCTTTAAAACCAGCTGAGATAACTATCAGCTGTTTTGTACCAGCAGCGACACACTCCTTAGCCACTGATAACACGGCTTTCGCCGGAACCGCCACAATAACTAAATCAATCGATCCCTCTTTCTCAACGGCTTCGGTGAGGCTAGGATAACTTGTTAGCCCCTCTACTTCTGAAGCACTCGGGTTAATGGGAATGATTTTTCCCTGATAGCCGCAGGTAATTAAGTTTAACAAGACGCTATTACCTACTTTTCCTCGGCTAGTAGATGCTCCAACTACAGCAACCTTCTTGGGGTTAAAAAATTGCTTCACTTTTTTATTCACCTCAACTGTTATCAAAAAGGCTAAAAAAAACACCCGGCACTTTCATAGTACCGGGTTAAGGCACTAACTATACATCAATCAATAACGAATCTACCAACTTCGTTTTGTAAGACTCCGGCTAACTGTGACAAAGAGTCTGCAGCCGAAGCAATTTCTTGTACAGCTGCTGTTTGCTGTTGTGCGCTAGCCGAAACTTCTTCGGTACTAGCAGCACTTTCCTCAGTAATATTAGCTATGTTTTCTACAGCTGCAACAACTTCCTCACTGTTAGTCATCATTTTCTCTGAGGCTAAAGAAACTTCATTAATATGATTAACTACGGTCTGCACCGCTTCTGCGATCTTAGCAAAAGAATCGCCGGTATTGTTGATAACCGCACTTCCTGCCGCCACTTCTTTGGTCCCGGCTTCCATAGAGTTAACAGCCTTGGCGGTCTCCGACTGAATCTCCCTGATTAAACCGGAAATTTGCTCCGCTGCCTGACGACTTTGTTCAGCCAATTTACGGACTTCTTCTGCAACGACCGCAAAGCCCCGTCCTTGTTCACCAGCCCGTGCTGCTTCAATTGCCGCGTTCAAAGCTAAAAGGTTGGTTTGATC
>DHRX01000117.1:10444-11046 GCA_002408345.1 Firmicutes bacterium UBA5301
ATTGAATCCATCTGGTCAATAGCTTCCTCAACAAATTTGGTACCATCAGAAGCTACATCTGAAGCCATAGACGAATCTTCAACCATTGTTTGTAGTTGAAGGCCAATTTCCCTAATAATTTGGGACATCTCATTTACAGCACTACCAGCAACATTAGAACTACGTGCTTGTTCTTCGGCTCCTCGGGCCAACTCTTCTACGGTCATAGCCACCTGTTGGGCAGCACGTCCTGTTTCACCAGAACTAGCCGCTAAGGATTGACTTGAAGAAAGTACTTCTTGAGCTGTCGTCTTAACCTGGCTTAAAAGACCACGGATCTTATCTAATGCCTGGTTGTATTCTCGGGCCATATTCCCAATCTCGTCTTTAGAATTAATATCGACCTCATTAGTTAAGTCACCCTGGGCAATATAGCTGATGTACTCTGCAAACTTATTCAGCGGTCCGGAGATGACTGTACTGATATACCAGGCTACTACAACGTTAGTAATTACACCTAAAATAACAATGATTAACTGGGCATTCCGGGTACTATCATATAATCCAGCAGTATTATGATGGGCCTCCTCAGCGGCAACCCGTTTAATCTCTGCTAACTGGCC
>DHRX01000063.1:0-360 GCA_002408345.1 Firmicutes bacterium UBA5301
CACCAAAGGATCCTTGTAATTGCGTCAACAAAGAAAGACAGACTGCCAATGCTAATAATTGCCCCATCAACTTGGCATTAGCAACAATTTCCCGAAAAAAGTAGGCTATTAAATTATTAAGTAGCTTTCGAAAAACCTGACCCCAACCTTGACCCGTTGGATCTAAAAGTAATGAGCGTATATTTAACTCTGGGAGAAGTTGGCGAACCTCAGCATCAATACCGGCCAAAAGCTGTTCTACCTGAGCCAGATCCAGTTCTTGGAGTTGATCTAAGTATAAATCTTCTGGAGCACTTGAATCCCCAACAGCTAAGACTACTGCTGGCACTAATAGGAGTATTAATATTAATAGGCACGGCC
>DHRX01000063.1:509-4350 GCA_002408345.1 Firmicutes bacterium UBA5301
TACCACTTTACCCCTCCTAAGGCAAGAGCTCCAATATTGAATCTAGTACAGCTAACATTACAGGTACCGCAATAAAAAGTACTAAAACTTTACCAGCAAATTCAATCTGCTCACCCAGGACCTTTTCATTAGCATCTCGACAAGCCTGAGCAGCAAAACCGATTAAGTAGCTAATTCCAATCACCTTTAAAACAGTGCTTAAGTAGAGGGAATTTAATCCGGCCCGGACAGCCAATTCGCTCAATTGATAGACGACCGCTGCTAGTTCTTGCCGAATTAAAAGAAAAACGATAACACCAGTTCCTAAACTAATAGCAACAGCCAAGTCTCCTCGATACTGTCTGATATAAACTAATAAGCTAGTAGCAATTATTCCTATAGCCATGATTTTCAGATAATCCATCAGTTAGCACCTCTTATAGTTGGAAAGTGCTCCGAATACTGGCTAAAAGCTCTTGAATTAACTGCAAAACCATCATTAGTACTACGGCGAGCCCGGCTAATGTTAACATTTGAGCTAGATCATCCCGTCCCATTCCCTTAAGATAACTACTAAACACTGCAATCAAAATGCCGAACCCCAAAATACGGAAGACTAAGGTCATATCCATGGTGTAACCCCTTTCTACCAACACAACAAAGCAAAAGTCAGCCCTAAAGTAAGTCCTACTTTTTGGCAAAGGCCCTGGTACTTCTGGCTCTGCTCCTGAGCCTCCTGGAGAGCACCTTCAAGGGCCATACGGATTCGGGTAATATGAACCACCTGGTCCTGCCGATTAGTTAACCCTAGGTGAAGCCCTAGCCGGCCAATCACTTCTAAATCCCCATCGGTTAAAGGATAGAATCCTAATACAGCCTTAGTTAACTGAAACCAGACTTGGTGCAACGGTTGATCCGTATTGGCCAGTTCGAAAGCTACTTGGGCAAAGAATGTTTTTGTTGCTGGCGTACGAGCCCCCCTAGCAATTCTGGAAGCAGCTGTAGCTAACGGACTCAAAGCAAAAGAAACCTCTGTTTCCAAAATTTGTAACGCAAAAACCAGATCTCGTAATATAGCTACTCTAACCCCAAAGGAAGCCGCCACTTTTTGGCCTAATAAAAACATTGAACTAACTATAAACAACGCCCCTACTAACTTATAACTAAACACCTTGAGCAACCTCAGTATTGTACATAGCTAACTGAGTTAGCCGCAAAATTCCTTCTATCGTGCCTGGCCCTCGCCGCCGGCTCAACAAAACTGCTTGGGTAAATGTTTCGTTAGTTAGTAAAGGTTGTAAACTTGGCCTTTTCTCCAGCTCCTGCCACGAACCGGCATGAACAGAAGAGAAGACCCGAACACCGGCATTAACCGCTTCTTGAAGAGCAGCCACATCCTCTGAAGTTCCAACTTCGTCTGTTACTATGACATCAGGAGCTAAAGAACGAATAGCCATTAAAATTCCCTCGGGTTTGGGACAAGCATCGAGAACATCTGTACATGGTCCCACATCCATCTGGGGGACGCCATCATAAACCCCAGCAATTTCTGAACGTTCATCAACAACTACGACTTGAGAACGAACCAGCCCTAAGCTAGGGGATCCGTAACTAAGTTGACGAGCTAAATCACGAAGCAAGGTCGTCTTGCCGCATTGGGGCGGCGAAACAATTAAAGTTGAGTAAGGGCGGCCTTTTGTATCGACTAACCTTGGTAAGAGAGGCGTAGCACAACCAATTATTTCCCGTGCCAACCGAAAATTCAAAGAACTAATTTCTTTAATACCGATAATACGTCTATTGCTGAGAATAAATTGTCCAGCCACACCTACCCGGTATCCCCCAGGTAGGGTTAAGAACCCTTGCTTTAACTCCTCTTCAAAAACATATAAAGATGACTTAGAAATAAGTTGTACAGTAACCATAAGGTCACCATGAGATACTAGATAACCGGCTGTTGGTTCCAAGGAAAGTTCACCATTAGGCGTAACAAAATATGTTTTCCCCCGACGACAAATAGCTAAAGGTCTTAACTTGCGTAGCCTGATTTCTTCTAAACTTTCTAATACATTTTCGGAAAGCGCAAAAAGTAACCCCCGTAGGTTAGGGGCCAAGTTCGCCAGGAATAAGTCAATATTGTGAGTACCCATAGGTTATCTCCCCCATAGCCAGTCCGCACTTCTATCGAATATCTATGGGGACAAAACCAAAAATATGAGTGCTTCTCAAAGAAAAAACCGACCATTTCTGGTCGGTTAATAAAAAGCATATTCATATTCGTTGCTTATGAAGTTCTTTTATTCCTCAAACTCTAAATCCAAATCATCCTCTTCATCCTCATCAGAAGAGTAAACAACAGCACCGCAGTTAAAACAAGTGACTTCAATATTATCTTCATAAAGAAGATCTTCAGCAAAACAGACTACTTCCCCACATTCCGGGCACTCAATTTCAACAGAATCGTCCTCTTCGTCCTCATCATCTCCATAAACCTCGTTTTCCAGATAGGAGAGATCATCATCCATAGCGCCGACGTAATCTTCTAACTCGGCCTGGCCTATAGCAAGGTTATCCATATCCTCAGCAACCTCAGACAAAACAGCCAGCATCGCATCCCAGATAGCCCGGTTTTTAGCGTCTCCGCCTAGATACTCCGAGCCTTCGATTAGCCCTTTTAAATAGGCAACTTTCTCACGCGTACTCATTTCTCTGATCGCTCCTTTACGTATAATTACGCCCTGGATAGATACTGCCCGGTACGAGTATCAATCTTAAGGATATCGCCAATCTCAATAAACAATGGAACCTGTACTACTAAACCGGTCTCTAATTTAGCCGGTTTTGAACCGCCAGTAGCTGTATCCCCTTTAAAACCAGGATCCGTCTCAACGACCTCTAATTCCACGGAATTAGGAGGTTCCACTCCAATAGGTTCGCTTTTATATAACGAGACATTAAGTAACATATTCTCTTTAAGGTAGTAGATAGTATCCCCAAGCTGCTCTTTATTAAGCGAAAACTGCTCGTAACTACTAGTATCCATAAAAAAATAATCTTCTCCGTTATTATACAGATACTGTACCTCTTTGTACTCTACATGAGCTCGTGGCATCTTTTCGCCGGCTCGGAATGTCCGTTCCTGAACAGCTCCGCTCCGAACATTCTTTAGCTTAGTACGTACAAATGCTGCACCTTTGCCCGGTTTCACATGTAAAAATTCAATGACCATCCAGGCATCTCCATCTATTTCTATGGTTAACCCTGTTCGAAAATCATTACTCGAAATCACGTTTGACCCTCCTGGTTACAATATAAACAAATCCTTTAGGTAATTCTTGACCTTTTTAGTTTCCCCCTGCCAGTATTATAAAACAAGCAAGTCTTTATTAAAGCTATTCCAAACTTCTGCACCGGTTTCGGTAATAGCCAATTGGTTTTCGATGCGTACCCCACCAATTCCTGCAATATAAATACCTGGTTCAATTGTAATAACCATCCCTGGTTTTAATAGTTCTTCCCCTCTTGGAGAAACCGCAGGCAGTTCATGAATCTCTAACCCTACCCCATGTCCTAAACCATGACCAAAGTTATCACCATAACCTGAATCAGCTATAACCTGACGTGAAACTGCATCTAAATCCCGGCCATTCATTCCTGGTCGGGCTGCTTTTTCTGCTTCGTCCTGAGCTAAATGTACAATCTGATAGATCTCTTTTAATTGCGGACTAATTTCTCCGACCGCTATAGTTCTAGTCATATCTGAGCAATAACGGTTATACACTCCTCCAAAATCAAACGTAATCAGTTCACCTGAGTTTACTGTTCGATCAGTTGCAACCCCGTGAGGCAGCGCTCCCCTCTC
>DHRX01000063.1:4610-5528 GCA_002408345.1 Firmicutes bacterium UBA5301
TCATTAAAGGCCGCTTCAGTTAAGGTAACTGCCTCCTTCATTATTGCCAATTCTGCAGGTTCTTTAATCATCCGTAATTTTTCTACTAGTTGGTCAAGGGGTTCTAAGGAAACTTTTGAATTTAGCGCCTTTTGTAGTTTTTGAAAATTACCCACACTTAAATGGTGGGCTTCAACTCCAACTTTGGGCCAGTTGCGTTGTGTTAAAAACTGAGCAATACTAGCAAAAAAACTCCGTTCTACCGGCACCACTATAAAACCGGTAGCTTCCTGAGAAGCCTGTAAAGTAAAACGAGAGTCAGCAAAAAAATAGGCCTCATCCCCACTAATTAACAAAGCTCCTGTATCACCAGTAAACCCAGATAAATAAAAAACATTTTCTATTTTCGTAACTAAACAAGCATCTAGTTCACGCTCTTTAAGTTCGGCTCGTAATCTATTAATCCGCTGCTGCATCTTATTTCCTCCTCTGAACAAACGACTCTAGCGCTAAGAGATAGCCAACTGAACCAAAGCCAGCAATAATTCCTTGACAGACCGGTGCCGTAACTGAAACTTGGCGAAAATCTTCTCGAGCCCGAATATTAGAGAGATGGACCTCTACTTTTTCTAAATTCACTGCAGCCAATGCATCTCTAATAGCATAACTATAATGGGTATAAGCCCCTGGATTGATTATTAAGCCATCGGCAGATCTTCCTGCCTCATGGATAGCCTGGATAATCTCACCTTCCCCATTATACTGGTGGATATCAACTGTTAAACCTAATTTATCGGCAGTAGCCTCTATCATTTGATTAATTTCTGCTAAAGTCGTTCGACCGTATATCTCTGGTTCCCGGGCACCGAGCAAATTCAAGTTGGGGCCATGAATAACTACTATCTTGACCATTATATTTCACCTCGAAAAGCTTCCATT
>DHRX01000063.1:5771-5994 GCA_002408345.1 Firmicutes bacterium UBA5301
GTTGTAACCTCTGTTATACTAAGCCCTGTTGGCCAAGCTACTGGTAGATTGTAATGGGTTAAAAAAGTTCTTAGTTCATCGGTTAATGGAGTCTCAGCTAAACCTAAACGCTGAGCTACATAAGCCGCTGCCACCATACCAATTGCTACCGCCTCTCCGTGCAGTAACTTACCGTAACCTAAGGCCTGTTCCAAACCATGACCTAAAGTATGCCCTAGGTTGA
>DHRX01000148.1:0-10833 GCA_002408345.1 Firmicutes bacterium UBA5301
CCTCACCCTGCCCTGAAGGAAATTGATTTTATATTTTAGATTGATTCGTTATCATTGCCAGATATTCCTTCAAGGTTGGGTTAGATGGTTAGGTTAGATAAAAAATCTCTCAATGCTACCCATATTTACTAGCAAATCGGGAAAAAATAGAGAACAGATACCAGGTTTACCAGCAATTTTAATGATAAGGGAGGAAACGCCCATGGTGTTTCAACGCAGAAAGCTGAAGGTTTATCTAATTGGATGGCTACTGGTTACACTTGTTTGTTGTTCTCCTTTGGTTGGTAATGCTGAGGGGTTGTTCTCTGTTTTTCGAACTGATAACCGAGCCGCTTGGGCTATTGATCCTAGTGATTTTGTCAAACTCCTAGAGGCGATTGAGGGTAGGGAACGGGTGGTACAAATTGCCAACTTTGGCGAGGTGGAGATATTAGCCCAACCTGTAGTAGAGAAGTTCTACCTTGGTCCCAGCGGTGAAGTCCACTTTGCTGGACGCAATTTGACGGTTCCCACGCAAATCGAGGGGTTTAAGCCGGTTCAGGCTCAAAAGGTTTCGGCATCTAAACTTCGGTTTACCCTTAATGTCCCTAATATCAACCGCTTTTTAAGTTCTTTATCGGTCCGTGCGGTTGTACCTATTCAGGTAAATAATAAGCCTTTTTACTTAAATACCGCTGAATTAGTTATTTGTTCCTATGCAGCAATAGACCCTAGGGCTTCAGATTTAGTTATTGCTATTACCCTTCCTAGTGAACTAGAGGTTCCTCCCTCGGTTAATCCGGCAGACTTACGAGATGCTGTTTTAGCAATTCCGGGGTTGCCCAAAGGTCTCAAGACGCAATTTGCTAATGTGACCCAGGGCAGGGCTCTCCTCAGCCCTGAGGGGTTAGGAGAAGAGATTTTAATTCGTAATGGCTTAACCGGGTATTATACCGTCGGTCCCTATGGTCTGTTTAAGTGGGAACATCCTTTAAGTCCTGAAGGAGAGCAGTTTCAAAAGGAAATTCAGCGCTCCTTTAACCAGAAAAATGTAATCAATAGTCTGTGGGGGATGCGACTCTGGGCCGATAGTCTATCTTGGCTAGAGAAAGGTTTAATCGTTTTGGTCATGGGCGAACTGAGCCCTCAGCAAGCATGTGCAGTAGCGGAGATGATTCGATAATGGGTATGGCTATTGAGACCCAAGGGCTAACCAAAAGATATCGTAGTGGTACAGGTTGTTTTAATATTAACTTAAGAGTTCCGCAAGGAAGCGCTTTTGGTCTATTAGGAGCGAATGGTGCTGGGAAGAGCACCCTGGTTAAAACTTTAGTGGGGTTGTTAAAGCCAACATCAGGTACAGGTACCATATTGGGGCAACCCTTAGGTAACCTGAGTGCTCGGCAAAAGATTGGCTATTTACCAGAAAATTTTCGCTATCAGGCCTGGATGACCGGTCGAGAATTACTGCGGTTCCATGCCAAACTACACCAGGTAGATAGTAAGGTTGTAGACAAACGAATCTGTGAACTATTGAAGTTAGTTAAACTAGGGGGCTGGGGTGATCGCTGTATAGCCTCTTACAGTAAGGGGATGCAGCAACGGATCGGTCTGGCGGCAGCCTTAATTGCTGATCCCCAGCTAATTTTCTTGGACGAACCAACATCAGCTATGGATCCGGTAGGACGCCGGGAAACTCGGGAGTTAATTCTGAAACTAAAAGAGGCCGGTAAGACGGTTTTTTTAAACAGTCATTTGCTGGGAGAGGTAGAGACGGTTTGTGATCAAGTAGCGGTGATGAATAGCGGCCAACTGGTAGCGATGGGGTCATTAAGTCAACTCCGAGGGCTCCAGGCCGTGGTCGATTTACAGGTCGTCGGGTTAACTTCCCAGCTTTTAGCGGAGTTAGCTGAGGTTGCTATCGGGGTAACCCAGGAAGGGAAAAGAGTGACTTTGCACTTGACTGATCGGGCTCTGATTCCACAAGTAGTTCAACTGGTAGTGGGTTCAGGGGCCCATCTTTATGAGCTCATCCCCCGGAGTCGAGACTTAGAAGAATTGTTTTTGGACTTGATCCAAAAGAAAGAGATGGAGGGCTAATTAGTGGGTGTATTTATCTGGATTTCCGTAAAGGAAATGCTGCGGAAACGACTGTTCATCATTACGATTATAGTTACCGGGCTCTATTTAGCCCTCTATGGAACTACACTACAGTATGCCCAGAATTCGTTAGCAGCTAGTGAAAATGTAGTGCTTAAAGCTGTTTTAGTTCCCCAGATTCTGACCGCCGGTTTATATTTTAGTAGTTTATTAGTAGCGGTTTTTGCCATTTTTGCCACGGTGGCCATGATCTCTGGGGAGATTGAGAGCGGAATCATTCATACAATCGTTTCTGGTCCGATATCACGTACCCAGATTGTTTTGGGTAAGTTCGGCGGAGTCTCCATTGTAGTTGCTCTTTATGCTGTAGCTCTCTTTTCTGGAATAGTTATGTTAGTTCGGTTCCTAACAGGGCAAGGCATTCAAGCCTACTGGAGCGGTTTAGCGACCTTTACTTTACTGCCGATTTTTTTAGTAGGAGTTACGATAGCTGGTTCAACAATATTGCCGACTACCGCTAATGGGATTACTATCTTCACCCTTTATGCCTTGAGTCTAATTGGCGGCGTGGTAGAACAGATCGGGACTATTACCGAAAACAGTACCCTTTTAAATATGGGTATTCTCTCTAGCTTAGTAATGCCGGTAGATTCGATATATCGATTAGTGACTAGCCTAGTTATTGACGTAGAGAATAATCCGTTGGCTGGCTTAATTATGATCGGTCCCTTTGGCGCTCAGACTATGCCGAGTCCTTGGATGATGCTCTATACTTTAATCTACTTATTAATTGCGTTAACAGCGGCGGTAGTGGCTTTTAAATATCGAGATATTTAGGCAAAAAGTGGCGCAGGTTATTCCTGGTCCTGGTTAAAAGGTGTTGAGTTAAAATAATTCTCAACCCTAGAGGACTTAAGTAGGAATAACCTGCGTTATTAGTATACCCACTGGATTCCGATATATGCTACTTGACAAAAAATTTCACTCCAATTTGGTGTAGCGCATATGATGTACCATCTTTATGTTAGAAGGAGGGTACAAAGTGGACAAGCGTGCCCAGAGTACAGGGATTGAATTTTTGAATATGCGGTTGGCCCGGGCTTACATTCCTTTTCAGTTTTATACTGATGCCTTTCCTTTGGAGGAAGCGCTGCAAAAAGGGACTTTATTTCCTGAGCTCTACCGGCCCTATGTTGCTGGTGTCTGTTGTGGGTAAGCTGGTCGAAGGAGGGATTTACAATGCAAAATCGGGTTAGAATGCTGAGGAAAATCCAAATGGTTCAGTTTGCAGTTATTGACTTGAACCTTTATTTAAATACCCATCCCAGAGATCGTAGGGCATTAGATGAACATAACCGGTTAGTAGCAGAACTAGATAAGCTGGAAGAAGAGTATGTCCAAAAATATGGTATACTTACTGCTTTCAGTAGTTCTCCTGCGCCTTGGCAGTGGATTGACGACCCGTGGCCTTGGGAAATTAACTATTCCCGTTGAGAGGAGGGACAACTAGTATGTGGATTTACAAAAAAATGTTAGAGTATCCCGCCGACGTAGAGAGAGTAGACCCTCTTTATGCTTCCTATTTATTTGCTCAGTTTGGTGGGCCGGATAGTGAACTTTCTGCTGGGTTACGCTATTTGAGCCAGGCCTGGACTATGCCGATTCCGGAAGGAAAAGCGACCTTAATTAGTATAGGCACCGAGGAGCTGGCTCACTGGGAGATTATCGGTACTCTGATTTATAAGCTAACTAAGGGCGTTCCGGCTACAGAATTGGCGAAGTTAGGCGCCCCAGGTGCCCATTATGTCCAACATGACCGGGCTTTGTACCCCCATGATGCATCTGGAGTACCTTGGACCGCGGCATATATTCAGTCTATCGGTGATCCGGTAGCGGATTTACACGAAGATATGGCGGCTGAGGAAAAAGCTAGGGCTACTTATGAACATCTAATTGACATGGCTCGAGATGCTAAAGTTATTGCCACATTAAGTTTCCTCCGAGAACGGGAAATAGTGCACTTTCAACGTTTTGGCGAAACCTTGGATCTACTCTATGAATATATAGATAAATCAGCTCAGAAGGAGCCGGTTGAAAAATAAGGCTTCTATTAATATGGGACTATTGGCGCTGCGTATAGGGCGCCTTTTTTATTGGCAGGCATATAGAGAGTAAAGAACGAAAAATAGCCAAATGGGGGTGATCAATTTTGATTATTCAATCCTTGATAGCAGAAGCTTTAGATAGAGCTAAAGGAGAAAAGGTTCAACAAATTACTATTGGTCTTGGCTATGTAGCTCTGTCATTAACAGATGGTCGAACCGGTTTGGCTTATGTTTACCGTAATTATTTAGGACCTACTTGTGGGGTCTTAGGAGATGCCGGAAAGTTAGAGCTGCAACCATTAGCAGAGATAATCTCTGGAGCGGAAAGTGACAATTTACTGACCGCTGCTCTAGGTATGGCAGCTATTAATGCTTTAGCTGATCCAGAAGAAATTGCAGTATTTCCAGAAAAAGAGGAAGCTGTTTCGACTTTTTTTACAGGACAACAGGTAGGGATGATCGGTTACTTTGCTCCGCTAGTTGCTAGGGCCAAAGCAGCTGGAGCTACCGTATACGCATTTGATTCTCAACGGGCTGAATTGCCTGAGGTTTACCCAGACTCAGAACAAGAACAGCATTTACCCAAATGTGATAAATTGGTGCTTTCCGGAACAACTCTAATTAACAAAAGTTTGGAACAAATATTGGGTTGGGTCAAGCCAGGGGCTGAAATAATTTTGTTAGGGTACTCAACCCCACTCTATCCCCAGATTTTTGCCAAGAGAGGCATTAGTTTACTAGCGGGTTCCTTTGTACCGACTAATCTCCAAGGAACAGTACATAAAGTTGTGGCCCAGGCTGGAGGCGGTAAGCAGTTAAGTAAGGTGGTAAACAAGGTTAACCTCTGGTTAGGGGATAGTTAAGGGAATTAACTTTATAGTTCTGAAAGGACGGGTAACACTTGGTGGTGTTGCCTGTTTTTTTACTTGCAGGAAAAAGCAAGGTAATGTATAATATAAACAGTAACAATAATTATTACCGTTAGGAGGAAGGGCAATTATGCTTATGAACATTTCATTGCTACTTTTCTTGGTGGCAGTTTCCCCTTTAGTTGTAACTTTTATGGTTAACACCTTGGATTGGTTAATGGCAAGGAGACTTAACATGGCTTTTAATATCGCTAATGTGACCCAGGAGTCTTTACGGGTTCTTGGTTTCTCCTACTTACTCTTTGCAAGTCTCGCTTCAGTGCAAGTCTTGCTAATCTTTGCATTGTACAAAGGGGCAATTTAACAGTAAAATATTTGAATGACAAGGGGAAGCAGGTGGCATTTTTGATTTGGCCGACCTGCTTTTTCCTTATTTTGACCTGTAATGGGTAATGCTGTTGAACCAAAGGAATTTTTATTTTGTCAGAGAACTATTCTTTTGCGTAAGAGCTGGTAATAAGCTTGTAATGCTAGTTTAAACTTAAGGAGGGAATCTCGATGTTTAGCGGTCCGTATTTAGTGTTGCTCTTAGTTGTGGCCATTGTGTTCATTGTCTACATGACCGGTCGGAAACAGATGAATGCTTTTTTGGTCCTACTACTGGCCGCCTTGGGTGTTGGCTTGTTAGCTAATAATCCCCCGCCGGTTTCAGTTGGTGGTGTTGACGGACTAATCGACGTGATTGCCAAAGGTTTTGGCGGTACTCTGACTAGTATCGGTATTGTGATTATCGCCGGAACAATCATTGGTGCTATCTTAGAGAAAACAGGTGCAGCGCTAGTCTTAGCCCAGACGATGCTGAAGTTGTTCGGCAAAAAGAATGCCCCGTTAGCGATGGCTGCTTCAGGTGCCGTAGTTTCGATTCCCGTTTTTTGTGATAGTGGGTTTGTCATTTTATCTTCCTTAAACAGAGCTTTGGCCCAGTCTAGTGGGGTTTCCTTAGCGGTTATGGGTACAGCTCTGTCTATGGGACTATATGCAACTCACGTTATGGTTCCGCCGACACCTGGGCCGATTGCGGCAGCAGGTACTTTAGGTGCGGATTTAGGTTTGGTAATCCTATTTGGACTGTTGGTTTCCATCCCTACCACTTTAGCTGGTTGGTACTATGCGGTAAAAGTTGGTTCTAAGTATAAAATTGTACCGAAGTCCGAAAGTAGTTATGATGATCTTCTGAAAAAGTTTGGCGAGCTCCCCGGGACAGTAGAGTCGTTCCTACCTTTAGTTGTACCGATTGTCTTAATTGCTTTACGATCTATCGCTATGTTCAAAAGTAATCCTTTTGGTGTCGGGATTTTTAGAGACATCCTGACTTTTATCGGGCACCCGATCTTTGCCCTCTTGTTAGCGGTATTCCTAGCTATGCGTTTAGCGCCGAAAATTAATAAGGAAGTCTATGGTGATTGGGTCAACGAAGCGATTAAGAATTCAGCAACAATCCTAGTTATTACCGGTGCGGGTGGGGCATTTGGTGCTGTTCTAAAAGCGACGGGTATCGGAGATTATCTGGGCCAGGTTTTAGCTACCTATAACTTGGGTATCTTCTTGCCGTTTTTGATAGCGGCAGCGATTAAAACGGCTCAAGGTTCCTCAACGGTTAGTTTAATTACCACGGCAGCAATTGTAGCGCCACTGCTAGATACTATGGGTTTTGGCGGTACCATGGGCCGGGTTTTAGCTACCTTAGCTATCGGAGCAGGTTCTATGGTTGTTTCTCACGCTAATGACTCTTACTTCTGGGTGGTTTCTCAGTTTAGTGATATGGATGTGAAGACCGCTTATAAATTACAGACCGGGGGAACAATTGTTACTGGCTTGGTGGCTATCGCCACCATTGCTTTACTTTCGACTATTATTCTCTAACTAATCTTGAGATAGGTAGGTTATCGTGATGAAGATCGTCATTGCTCCAGATAAGTTTAAAGGGAGTATGACCGCTTTAGAAGTAGCCGAGGCGGTGGAGAGAGGTCTGCGTCAGGTACTACCCGATGTAGAGATAATTAAGGTGCCTATGGCTGACGGTGGTGAAGGGACGGTTCGTTCTTTAATCGATGCTACAGGTGGGGTTCTGCAGGAGGTCCCGGTAACTGGACCGCTTGGCGAAGCACGGCAGGCTAGTTTTGGTATTCTGGGTGACGGGAAGACAGCGATAATTGAAATGGCTGCGGCTTCCGGGTTAGCTCTAGTGCCGTTGGAACGACGGAACCCCTTAATTACTACTACCCGAGGCACTGGGGATCTGATCCAAGCTGCTGTAGAAGCTGGGTGTCAGCATTTAATTATCGGGATTGGTGGTAGCGCTACTAATGATGGGGGGCTAGGTATGGCCCAAGCCCTTGGTTTCCGCTTCCTCGACGCAGCAGGTCAGGAATTGGGGCCAGGGGGAGGTTCTCTTATCCGCTTGGCGCATATAAATACTTCCCAGGTCGATCCCCGTCTACAGGAACTTAAGGTGACAGTTGCTTGTGATGTAAACAATCCACTAATCGGCCCTGAAGGGGCTGCTGCTATCTATGGACCCCAAAAAGGGGCCACACCCGAAATGGTCCAGCAGTTAGATCAAGCCTTGGCTAACTTTGCTCGGGTAGTGGAGACTGATTTAGGACTTACAATAGCAGAAATCCCTGGTGCAGGGGCTGCCGGAGGACTAGGTGCTGGTTTGATGGCCTTCCTTAGGGCGGAGTTACAACCAGGGGTAGATATTGTCCTCGATATAACCGGACTCCGGGAAAAGTTACCCGGGGCTAAGTTAGTAATTACCGGAGAAGGGGCTATGGATAGGCAGACCGTATATGGGAAGACCCCAATTGGTGTTGCGAAAGCAGCCAAAACTTTGGGGATTCCTGTGATAGCCATAGTTGGTTCTATGGGCCCAGGAATTGAAACGGTGTACGCAGCCGGTATTGATGCTGTTTTCAGCATTCTAGATGGGCCACGGTCTCTGGAAGAAGCTATGGCTAAGGGACCGGAATTGGTTAGTCAGATTAGTCGGAATTTGGCTCGGTTGTTAGCAATTTGCAGGTAATGGTGATTACACCACGAAAGAAACCCCTAATATGCTGTTTATTGATTAGGGGGAGTGGGAAAATTGGTCCAAAGTAATCAGAAAAGTAGTGGAGTTATCGTTGCTGCTCTGATCATGTTAATATTATCAGCGCTCTTAGTTTGGGCACCAGTTATTGGACCGATAATTGCTGGATTTGTTGGTGGTAGAAGAGCCGGTGGAGTAGGTCGTGGGATTGTGGCGGCTCTTCTACCTAGTTTGTTGATGGCAGCGTTACTTACTTTTATTATAGCCAGTGTTGGGGCACCACCATTTATGGGTGTTATTGCTGGGGTTGGTTTAACCGCGTATAAAGCGATTAATAGTGGTGCTTTAATTCTTGGAGCTATTCTTGGGGCTCTACTCTAAGTTGGATAAAGTACAATATTTTTGCAACGCCTGTTGAAACAGGTGGAGATGAACTTGTTCGTCCCGGATAATACGCATTAATACTCTTTGGACTCCAGGATCATCAATTTCGTGCAAAAGCCGTTCGTAAGCATCAATGGCTGTTTCTTCTGATTCAATATCTAGGCGGAGGAGTTCACCTACGTTCTGTTCTATCCCATAAGCTACATTGCCCCCGCTCCAATAGGCGGTATTAGCCCGCCAGAAGCGGGGGTCACCACCTAGTTGTTCAATAAGTTCCCCGATTAAATCTAGATGTAGCATTTCGACTAAAGCGATACAGAGCAATAAGTTAGCTACTTCTTGATTTTCCATTACTAAAGAATGGTGAAAATACTGGGTAATAGCGGTTAGTTCTGCTGCACCTCCGTTAGCGAAAGCATCTAGAAGCATCTGAGCATAAACAGCATTCGGTTCTGCAACCATCACTTCCGGATATGGTTCGGGAAACCGACAAGGCAAACTCTCCACAAATTGGTGTACCTTTTCTTCAATATCGCCTAAATCAGGTAACATTACTTATTGCCCCCTTAGACATAGATAATTTTGGTTACAGTTTATGCCTAGTTGGGCAGTTTAGACTTCGTTAACGAACCGGTTTTAGAACCCGTAGGGAGTTTAAAATGGCTAGTAACGCTACGCCGACATCGGCGAAGACCGCTTCCCACATACTGGCTTGTCCCATGATGCCCAGGAGGATAAATAAACCTTTGATACCTAGGGCAAGAGCTACGTTCTCGATTATAATCAACCGGGTTCGACGAGCCACTTTAATAGCAGTAACAACTTTCGAAGGTCGACTGTCCATGAGGACAATATCGGCAGCTTCAATGGCAGCATCAGATCCCAACCCACCCATGGCAATGCCAACGTCAGCCCGAGAGATTACAGGGGCATCGTTAATTCCATCACCAACAAAGGCGATGTGGCCTTTATGCCCTTGCTGAGCTTCCAGACTAATTAACTCTTCTAGGTGGAACATCTTCTGATCTGGTAATAGGTTAGCATGGACCTCATCAATATCTAAGCTAGCTGCCACTTGTTGGGCTACAGATTGATCATCTCCGGTTAACATGACGGTTTTCTGCACACCTAGCTTTTTAAGGCCATCAATGGTTTCTTTAGCATCTGGCCTTAGTTGGTCGGAAACCGTAATATAGCCGGCGTACTCGCCGTCAATGGCTAGATGAACAACAGTTCCGAAACTGTATTCTTCAGCGGGGCTAATATCGTGGTCTTCCATTAGCTTGGTATTGCCAGCGAGGACCCGGCGCCCTTCTATATTGGCCCTAACTCCATGGCCAGGTAGTTCCTGGTATTCCTCGATAATTGTTTCGTCAATATTATGACCGTAGGCCTGTCGGATAGAGACGGCAATAGGGTGGTTAGAATGAGCTTCTGCCAAGGCCGCAATACGGAGTAAATCTGACGCAGAGTAACTCCCTTGGGGTTTTATAGCGGTGACTTGGAAGACACCTTGGCTCAGAGTGCCGGTTTTATCAAAAACTACCGTATGTAAATTAGCTAGGGTTTCTAAAAATTGGGCTCCTTTAACTAAGATACCTTGTCGGGATGCGCTGCCGATACCGGCAAAGTAACCTAAGGGAATTGATACGACTAGGGCACAGGGGCAAGAGATTACTAGTAAAATCAAAGCCCGATAGACCCAGTCAGCAAGGGTTGCTCCTGGGATAATCAATGGAGGCAGGAAGGCGATAACAGAAGCCACGCCGACAACGGCAGGGGTATAATACCGAGCGAACTTGGTAATGAATTTTTCGGTACGTGCTTTACGGCTACTGGCTTTTTCGACTAGTTCTAAAATCCGAGAAACCGAAGATTCGGTATAACTTTTAGTAACCTGGATAGTTAGTACTCCGCTGGTGCTAACCATTCCGGCTAATATTTGATTGCCAGGGTAAAGCAGACGGGGTACAGGCTCTCCAGTTAATGCAGAGGTATCTACAAAGGAGTTACCCTTAATGACTTCACCATCTAAGGGAACCCTTTCGCCAGGCTTAACAACCAAGATGTCTCCTGGCTGCACCGTATCAGGGGCTACCTTACGAAGTTCGCCATTGACTAGCAAGTTGGCGTAGTCTGGTCTAATGTTCAATAGAGCTTGAATTGAACGGCGGGAGTTAGCTACGGCTAAGTCCTGGAAGAACTCGCCAACGGAGTAAAAGAGCATAACCCCAACGGCTTCTGGTAACTCACCGATTAGGATGGCGCCGAAAGTAGCTACAGTCATCAAAAAATTCTCATCAAA
>DHRX01000148.1:10945-11247 GCA_002408345.1 Firmicutes bacterium UBA5301
GTCATCAAAAAATTCTCATCAAAGACCTGGCCCCGGGTTATGTTACGGAAGGCGGTAGCTAAAACCGGCCATCCAACTAAGAAGTAGGCAGCCAAAAATACGGCGTATTCCCCTATATTATAGGGGGTCTGTTGTAATTGAGACCGAAAGAATATACCGCCCAAAAAGAGGAGCGCTGCGCCACCGATAATAGCCAGTTGCCGTCTGTGATTAGGTAGAGAAAGTAAGGGGTTTTGGGGTGCGGACAGGGTTGCGTCGGTGATGATGGAAATTCCAGGTTCGATGGAATCCATAATGGCTTG
>DHRX01000081.1 GCA_002408345.1 Firmicutes bacterium UBA5301
ACTTTCTTCTCGGCATAATCGTTTAGTGCTGGGGTGACTTCGATGTTCTTGCCCTTTACTATAATTTGCATAGTACATCAACTCCTCCCAACCTTCTATACTTATATTATTTTCCAAAGCCGGGGAAAAATCCTGTTAGATAATGAAAAACCCCGGTTCCTTTTTCGGTTCCGGGGTTAATTTCTGACGGTTTATAAAGTTAAGCCGCCGTACTTACTAGATGCGCTGTACGTTGGCAGCTTGAGGACCTTTTTGCCCCTCTACAATATCAAACTCGACTTCCTGACCTTCTTCCAAGGAACGAAAACCGTCGCCCTGGATAGCAGAAAAGTGAACGAAGACGTCGTTGCCATCCTCTCTCTCGATAAAACCGAAACCCTTTTCTGCGCTAAACCATTTAACTTTTCCTTGCATGTTTCGAACATTCCCTCCTAGACGCCCCTCTGGGCGCTTGTCTAACTAGTCATGTCTTTAATGACCGGAGGACATTAAAAGTCTATGACCGCTTATCTGCAATGCTACCATAAACAGGAATGGCTGTCAAGAAAGAATTAAACCTACACCCGGCGAACTTAAGGGCAACCCCTTGTAGCATCATTTTTATAGGTTGGGAAAATATATTAAAAAATTAATCACAATTGAGGTAGACGGTATGCCCAAAAGAAAAATTTCTTTCGTAATAGCACTTATAGCCATACTAATACTGGTTATCTTAGCAAGCACCCTATTTAATGAAAAATCCACAGCAGATAAGAATATTTTATACCGAAATGACCGATACGGTTTCATCTTTGCACTCCCGGAGACGTGGAGGAGTTTTTCGATTGTGCCTGGTAAATGGCAAGGTTACGTTCCAGGATCGCAAGGCAACATATCTGTTGAAACAGGGCCAATAGTTTCGATTAGGCATCCAAAGTGGACTACTCAGCATCAACGGCAGGATATCCCCATTATGATTTTCACAATTGCCCAGTGGAACTCGCTGCAAAAAGATGAATTCCATATCGGGGCAGCACCAATCGGGCCCAAGGAACTGGGTCGTAACAACAAGTACGTTTTTGCCCTACCTGCCCGTTATAACTTTGCGTTTCCAGAAGGATTCGAAGAAGTAGAAAAAATCCTGGAGAATAACCCCCTCCAGGCTCATTCTGTAAAGTAATTAAATTAGATCCTACCTAAAAGGAGTGTATGGAGGCAAGTCGAAGAGATATAAAATATCTAATTTTGTGAAAATTGGTGGTAATAGTGGTTTCAATAATGAGCGAATTGGCCTTGATCTTGACTACTGTCATTTGGGGGCTAACATTCTCGATTACTAAGGAGGGGGTTCGGTACTTAGACCCCCTCCTTTATCTGGCTATCCGTTTTGGTTTGGCTTACCTTCTCCTCCGGCCAATTCACTTTTTTATTGACCGCCGGCGCTATACAAAAGAAGAGCTCAAGATCGGTACTGGAGCTGCTCTTTTCTTAGGGGTGGGTTATGCTGCCCAGACCTATGCTTTGCAGTATACTACCGCCTCGAAAGCCGCTTTCATTACCGGGCTCTCTGTGGTCTTAGTTCCAATGTTAGCTATCATCGTACTAAAGGAGAAGCCGAACCCGCTAGCGGTTCTCGGAGCTTGTATCGCTTTTCTCGGCCTGGCCACACTAGCGGTCGAACCAGGAATAGCCGGTTGGATTAATTGGGGTGACCTTTTGGCCTTAGGTTGCGCCCTTTCTTTTGCCGGCCATATCCTCTACTTAGGAGAGTACGCAACTAAAATCTCACCCTTAACTTTTTCTACGGTGCAAATTGGTGTTGCCGCTATTATCTGTGCTATTCTCGGACTGCTCCGTAGTCCGTTACCTAATATCCAAGCTATTCCGATCGCTGTATGGTGGGGACTTATCTACATGGCGCTTTTAGCTACGCTGGCAGCTACTTTATTGCAGACCTGGGCTCAGCGCCATACCACTCCTACGAAAGCAGCGGTAATCTTTACGCTAGAGCCGGTTTTTGCAGCCCTCTTCGCCTACCTAATGTTAGGGGAAACTTTGACGCTAAAGACCCTGGGAGGAGGAGCATTAATCCTGGCCGGGGTTTTGCTGGCGGAAGTAAAAGTGGCTAGTAAACCGGTGGTTATTGAGGAGAATCTGCATGGCTAACTTTAAGCTTGACTGGCCATCAATGTTTTTTGCAGGAGTGTTAATTGGTCCGCAAACTCTTTTTCCAGTAGGTTACTAAGTAAAACATGATCTCTGTTCTCAAAGGCAGTTAAAATATCTACTAAACTCTCGTTAATATTAAGCATGCTGGAGTTAATATCTTGGTCATAAGGAGCGATCAAGTCAACCTGCTGGACAATGCTAGCACAAGCAGCCATGAGCCATTCCAAGCCATCAATAAAAAGGTTCCACTCACTTAAATCAACAGAAGTACCGGACTGAATCTGGATAGTTGTTGCTTGGATAAACGACAATAGCCGGTCCACATATTCAATGGCCGATTGGCTAACTTCTTGGAAAAGTTGTTTTCGACTAATTGACTTTATTTCAACTCGTTCTAGTGTTCCTGCTTGCAAGTTCTGACGTACAGTATCTATTATCCGATCAAAATCTGCTATTTCAAACGCATTAATTAAACATCTGTCTATTAGCCGATCTGTACTGGCATAATTCTCTAGATAGCGGTCAATTGTTGCTAGAACTTCACCCTCTGTGGGACTCTGTAATTTAATAGTTTCTCCGTCAAATACCAGCTGCACAATTCTGCCTCCTACATAGCTAAAGTATAGCGTCTGCTTATTCTAT
>DHRX01000032.1:0-601 GCA_002408345.1 Firmicutes bacterium UBA5301
CCGATGACGGCCATACGAACAGCAGCATCACTAACCCCGAGGGGTGCAGCTACCCGGACACGGCCACAAGGTGGGTAGACCCCAAGATGAAGGTTTTTGATGTCTTTACGGACTACCTCTACAGACAGCCCGTTAATGGCCATTTCCATACCAGGTCTCCTTCGACAACTAAACTACGAGTATTTTCTGGGTCAAGATGACAAATCCTGCTTGGGAAGGGGCTTTGGCCATAATAGGTTCGAAAACGTTGTGCCTATTATATTAAAGTTAATCGTACGATTTTTTGTTGAATAACTTGTTCGTTTAACATAAACTAGGGTTAGGAACTTACGTAAGGAGGTATTTACATGTTAAAAGTATCTGCCACCGAAGTTAAGGAAAACTTCGCCAAATACCTTGCCCTTGCCAGTAGCCAAGACATCTTCATTACCAAGAATGGTAAACTTGTTGCAAAATTAACCAACGTATCTGGTGGAGGGGTATCGCTTACTGACTCTTTAATTGGAGTAATACCTGACCCTAACGTAGATATGAACAAATTGCGGAAGGAGCGTTTAGCTAAAAATGAGAATATTGATTGATACAAATATCATACTTGATG
>DHRX01000032.1:778-5068 GCA_002408345.1 Firmicutes bacterium UBA5301
ACCCGGGACTTCCTCAAATCCCCAGTGCCTGCCTTAACCCCAGATTCCTTTCTTGAAAAGCTAAATAAACGCCCCGATTAAACCCTAAACCGCATAATCATCGACTGTAACTTTTGGGCCAAGAGAGATAAATCCTCACTAGCTGCCGCCACTTCTTCAATCGAAGCAGACTGTTCCTCCATCGCTGCAGTAACTTCTTGGGTAGCAGCAGAGTTCTCTTCAGCTATAGCAGAAAGATTATGGAGAGCATCCAGGATCTCATTCTTGGTCTGGTCCATCTCTTGTTCAGAAGCGTTTAATTGTACAACGGCTTGCTCAGCTTCTTTGATGGCAGCAGCAATTTGCATATATTTATCTTTACTGTTAACTACACTTTTTGTTTGCTCTGTGGAGATAGCAGCTACCCGGTCCATCGTACTAACAGCATCCTGTGAATTACTTTGTAGTTCATTAACTATCTGATCAATAGCATTTGTTGAGTTAGAGGATTGTTCCGCTAATTTTCGAATCTCCTCGGCGACAACTGCAAACCCTCTGCCGGCCTCCCCGGCCCGGACTGCTTCTATAGCTGCATTCAAGGCCAATAAATTAGTCTGCTCGGCGATAGAAGCAATTACATCACTGGCTTGACCGATCTGGTTAGAGCTTTCGTTGGTTTTCAAGATAATCTCATGGATTATTTTCGAGGCCTCATTACTCTCTCCCGTTAAATTATAAAGGTTGTCGATTTCTTGTAGGCCTGTATCAACAGCTGTTGTTACCTTGGTCGTAGCGGTATTCAAATTCTGTACGCACCCCGAATTTTTATCGATAGTTTCCCCTAATTGCCCGGCTTTCGTAGAGCCATCCTCTGTATTTTGAGCTTGGTCAGCGGTGCTTCTGGCTATTTCTTCAATAGTTTGAGAGACCTCTGCCGCCGCTAAAGCTGACTGACGAGAAGAAGCTGTTAACCCTTCTGAGGCACTACTGACTTGATCCGCAGAACTACGAATTTCCCCAATAATATTGCGCAGATTATTAATAATATTTTGGAGTGCTCGGGATAAAACCCCAATCTCATCGTTCTTCTGCAGAAACTCTTCAGCTACGCCATTGGTTACATCTAAATTGGCGATCTGCTCTGAATGCTCTATGATGGTAATCAGTGGATTGGCAATAGAGATCCCTAATAAATAAGTAATAACTATCCCAACAATTAACATCCCTAAAGTAACTGCTAGAATAGTTTTCTGTAATTTTGGAATGGCTGCTAAAACTTCCTTTTTATTGGCTGTTATTACAAAAATCCAATCGGTGTCTTCTATCGGAACATAGCCCGCATATAAATCTGCACCTTGGAAGGAATAATTGCTCACCCCGGTTTTTTCCGTTACCATCTCTTGATAGAAGGCGGCCGCCGACCTTTGGCTAGCATCAGCCTTGGCTTCTTCGATAGGATTATAGCGATTTAATACCCTATTTTTGTCTGGATGCGCAACTGTGACCCCTTGGCTATTAATCATATAAGCATAACCGGTATCACCATGGCCGCTCTCATTGGTAATAGCACTTAAAGAAGCTCCATCGGCCCGACCAATCAAAGCCCCTACTATTTTCCCTTCATTAGCTATTGGTGTAGCATACATTAACACAATCTCATTGGTAACCCGGCTAACCAATAAATCAGATATATTAGCCTCGCCTCTTAAGGCCTTCTGTACATAGCCACGATCTCCTAATTGAGCCTTTGTCCCCTTAGAATAATAGGCTGTGCCATCCAAGGTAACAACCCCTATGTCGAGAAAATTATTTCTCTGCACTACCCTTTCCAGTGTCGGCTGTTGGATACTCCAATCCATAGTCTGAAGCTCTTCTCTACCAGCTATGGTTTGTAAGGTCCGCATCTGGGTTTCTAAGCTATTTTCCGTTATTTTGGCCGCCTCAGTGGCTAACGAAAGTAACGTCTTTTCAGCCTCTCTGGTAATGGTAGTACTGGCCGTTTGCAGAGAAATAACTCCGACCACAACAGATGATAAGAGAATCAAAATCGAAAACGATAAAATTAATTTTGTTTTAATGCTTCGCAGCATCATTAACCCCTCTTCTCCTAGCGCCTTCTTTATCAAGACAAAATGGGTTACCATGAAAGGCAACCCACTTTAGCGTTAATCTTAGACCTACTTATTTAAACTGTTCTTCTAACTTAAGTATTTTCTGCTCCAACTCAGCCTCCCGCCGCAAGCGATCAACCTCAGAGCGGAACTCCATTAATAGGAAGGATTGATCGGTCCAACCGGTCCGTCCCGCCCATTGCGGACTCATGTGGTAAGCACCCTTTCTGGCCCGGTTTGCAGCCATATTAACTTCAAAGAAAATCTTTTCGACCCCGGAGAGCTGCCCAGCGATAGGATGGGCATTGGTTACTTCCATAGTTGGCCGGAGTAGCCCCTCTTTCCGTAGAGCCTCTAACTCTTTCTTGGCTTCTGCAGTCCGAGCCAGGGTAACTTGGGCCGTTCCATCGGCATAACCGAGCCAGGTACGAGCATATTCTGGGGTATGACATCCGGTGCAATTAGGTACCATCAAATCTATTTGCTGCTCATAATCGGCAACCCGTTGTCCAGTTAACTCGTGGGCCATGCCCATCCGAGTATTGTGGGTTCCCCCTGGCATATGGCAGGTAACACAAGTTGGTGTTGGTAGAGGGTTGGTTTCTTGACGGGCCCAGAATTCAGCAGTAGAGCCGCTCCAATCCCACTTATCTCCTAAGGTTACATAAAGTTTACCATGGTTAGAATCAATATAGGATTCATACTGAGGATGCCCTGCACCCGCATGACAACCATTACAAGCTTCAGGTTTCCGAGCCAATTCTAAGCTAAAGAGGTGGCCAGGGTGACAACTGGCGCAGTCACCTTTGCTGCCGTCATCATGAATATAGCCGACCTGGTGGCAGTTCTCACAGCCAAATTTATCTGGACCACCGGTCCCGTAAGCAAGCCCCTTATACTCGACTCGCTTACCATCATACATACCATAGGACTTGCTCTGAGCGTGTTCTAAGGAAATAGCATGAGTACTTAAAGCAAAATCTGCATATTGCTGGGCGTGGCAGGATCCGCAAGTTGCTGCTGATGGCTTCTGGGGGTTAGCCGGATCATCTCCGTGACAGGTAGCACAACCGACCCCATTCTGACCATGTTTACTCTGTTTCCACTGGTTAACAGCGTTAGTTTGGGGACTATCCAACCATTTGTCTGCGGCCATAGCAACCCCAGATACAAGAACTAAAATAGCGATAAGACCGATAAGAGTTCTTTTCATGCCAATCTACCTCCTTCAGTGCTATTAATAGCCCGGGCAATTAAATAGTAAATTATTACACTAACTAAAGCTATGATCTAGGTCATAAATAACTTACTAACTTGGCAAATAATTGGTTTTATGTTACGATTTAGGCGATTGGAAAAACCTGAAGGCGGGTGAACTTATGATGAATATACAGCCGCAGAAAGATGCTAATCATGTCTGCGCCAGCCTCGTACCGATCTTTAGTCAGTTGGAACCGAAACAGCTGTGTCAAGTCAGTAACTTAGTCCAGCGCCGTAGCTACTCTCAAGGTGAAATTATCGCCTTATCAAAGGATAAAGCCGAACATATCTATATAATCCATAAAGGGCAGCTAAGATTTTTCCACGAATCACCTGATGGCAAAGGACAAACCCTTTACTATCTACGTCAAGGTGACTTTTTCACCGAACCTGGTGGCAACCATTTCCGCAAGTTCTCACCGGTCAAAGCGGTAGCTTTAGAAGATACCCAGTTATGTCTCCTCCATAAATCTGATTTAAAAAGAATTCTCCAGGAGCAACCTGATGTAGGTATTAACATCCTGGAGGCAATCTTATTGCAGCTACGCCAAATTGAAACTTTAGTAGCTAGCCTTAGTTTACGGAATGCAGAACAGAGGTTAGCAGCCTGGCTATACCAAAGAATGACGCATTCAGGTACACCGGTACCCCAGGGAATTAAGATTACCGTTCCCTTCTCCCGGGCAGAAATCGCTGAATTATTAGGGACAACTCAAGAAACAGTTAGCCGGCGGCTATCTCTTATCTGGCTAACTTCTATTGCCAGATAGTAACAAATATGCTATACTAGTATTGATAACTTATACTAATAAGGTTAAAGGGGGAGGATCAAATGCCTGAAGAGTTTAAACCAGGGTGTCAGCGACCAGCAATTAAAAAAGTCAACCCTGAGGCTCAAACTGTTTCCGACCTTAGTACAAAGACGTGCTATGAAAAGTCA
>DHRX01000057.1:0-303 GCA_002408345.1 Firmicutes bacterium UBA5301
TGGAGCTTGGGGTGCTATCGCTTATATTGCTTCTACTCAGTTAGGTCTAGCTGGTCACCAGTTAATGGCCTATGTGACCTTAACCGCAGGTATGGCCACTTTAATTGAAGCCGTTTCTATTCGGCGGACTGACAATCTTTTTGTTCCTTTAGTTACCGCTTTACTTTTCTATTTCCTCGTCCAAACCAATATTCCATCAGCCCAAATTAGTTTGTTAGTAACCGGGATTGTCGGTAGTTTCTTAGTAGCCTTGGTTGCTTACTGGTTACGGGCTCTAGATGAGGGCGGGGTTAGCGGTGCTGT
>DHRX01000057.1:443-6211 GCA_002408345.1 Firmicutes bacterium UBA5301
GAGGGCGGGGTTAGCGGTGCTGTGTTAGTAGGAACTTTCATCTTTACCTTTGGTGGTTGGAACTGGGTACCACCGCTACTGGTCTTTTTTATTAGCGCAACGTTGCTTACTAGATGGAGCAGGCGGAGGAGTCCGGAACTTTTCCAGGAGAACTGGGAAGAACGAGGTAGGGGTCTAAATCAGGTTTTAGCTAATGGCGGGGGAGGGATAATCCTTTCCATTTTAACCTTTCTGAATATTTTAGAGCCCCACTTGGTTTTTGTCGGTTTTTTAGGGGCACTAGCCGGGACTGCAGCCGATACTTGGTCTACAGAAATTGGTGTTAGTTTAGGTGGGCGACCCCATTTACTCTTTTCTCGAAAATTGGTAGCTCCCGGTACTTCTGGTGGGGTTACCAGTGCTGGGCTCTGGGGGGCGTTTGCTGGAAGCCTAGTCATAACTTTAGTTGGTTTAATTCTTTTTATTAGCGGTGGTTTGAACTGGTTTATTGTTTTTAGTAGTACGTTGGCTATTCTTGTAGCTGGTTTTTTTGGTTCTCTTTTGGATAGCGCTTTAGGGGTCTGGGTTCAGGTTAAACGCTATTGTGACTATTGCCTTAAAGATACAGAAAAGCCGATCCATTACTGTGGCTATCAAACCCGGATAGTCCGTGGTTTACCAATGGTTAATAATAATGTAGTTAATTTTTTCTGTTCACTGGCGTCAGCAGTGGTGGCTATGGGAATATTAAAGCTGTTTAGCTAGAAATTAATTGACAAAAAAAGGGAATAATAGTATGCTATCTACTGCCAGCTACCCGTGTAGAGGAGGCTGGCATTATTGTTTGGTATCAAGCATACTGCACAAGAATTACCGGTTATCGCCGGGAAAGTAAGAGCGGACCAGGAAAAAGCACCTAAACAGGATTTATTTTGGCAGAGAGGTCAGATTACAATTGACTTGTCAACAGCGGCAGGCCGATTCGAACTGTTAATTTACACTATTCTATCTGGGGCAAAAGTTCGTCGTGCTATTTTAGATCAAACCTTTCAAGCTTTGCGGGAGGCAGGGTTAGTTAACTCTGTTCGTTTAGCCCAACAGAATCTTCAAGATAAAGAAAAAGTAAAAACGATTTTATCTTGCTATTATCGGGCATTGACTTCTCATGTTCGCAAAGTCCAAGCAATTTTTGCAGCAGGAACAACTGTAGAGCAACAATATGCAGGGGATATTGGTACTCTCTATACAGTAGCAGCTGGTGATTCTAAAAATATTATTAAAGGAGTACGTGAATTTGCAGGGATCAACCTTCAAGCTAGCTGGTTTTGTCGAGAGATGAAGTTGGCTGGGGTTTGGGCCGATTTAGATCAGGCGGTCTGTTTAATAGTTGATCCTGAAATAAAAGTCCCTCTTTGGTATTTGGGTTTTGCTGGAGTTGATAGTTATTTTTTGCGGGATGTTCCGTTGAGAGAATGTTTTCAAGCTTTGGAGCGCTATTTTGGCGGGGATCCCTTTCCAGTATTAATTAAAAGCCGCTGGTACTGCCAAAAAGGGGATTCAAGCCTTTGTAAAGCCCAGTGTTCAGTATTTGAGGTTTGCCAGATAAGGTTTCAGAAATCAGCAGGATGTTTTTAACAGATGTGGAAGTTTTTATGTTGTGAACAAATCAGGGGGTCATGGTTATTTTTAGCCGCTTACATCCTGGAGAAAAGGTAATAGCTGTTTTCCGTTTTTCCTTTATTATTTGGATGATCTTAGAGGTCTATTTATTCTGCCTGTACTGTCCAACAGATCTCACTCCGTGGGGTATTTTAACCTATTTTATAGTTACTTGTCTCTTAATGCCGTGGGGTGAGGCTGTAGGTATAGGTAGTCAGGGCTTTTGGTCGGCTTTAGATCTGTTAGCAGCGGCTTTTGTTTTTATCTCTCTAGGTAGGCCGATTATAACAACCTCTCTTTTTTATGTGGCTGTGGTTTGGAGTTCTCGTTTCTTAACAGTTTGGGGCGGTATTGGTTATACTATTGTTACGTTTACAGTTTACGCCTTATTAATATGGACCCAAGGGTTAGCTGGGTTTAGGCTGGTACCCCACTTTTTAGCCATGCTAGGGTTAAGCGTATTTACAGCACTGTTTTCAGAGACCCTACGGGGAACTGAAAAAGAACAATATAAGAGCAGTTTACTGCTGAACGAGTTGAAAAACTCATTCCAGGAACAGTTGGCGATCGCTCGCGAACTAGAGAAATCCAATGCCCAATTAAAAGAACATGCGATTGCTTTAGAAGTTTCTCAGCAAGAGTTAGTTCTCCGGAATCAAGAGCTAAAATCGCTAACCGAAGTATTGCGGGTAACGGCTTCGACCCTAGATATTAACCGTTTATTAGAATTATCTATGCTCAAGACCGCAGAACTCTATGGGGCTAATGGTGCTTTTCAATACTTACAATTAGCCGAAAAGGATTTAAATGATTTAACCTTACTAACTTGTTATAGTATTAACCGTGAGGAGACTAATGCTATTGTTCGAAGGGTAATGCCAATCCTTGTTAGTTTGAAAACTACTCTTAGCTGGCGTCAGGGGCAGACTCCACCTTTGGTTGGCTGGCAAGATCTGTTTCAAGAGTTGGGTATTACTAGTTTTTTAGCGGTTCCGTTAGTCGTTGCTAATCAAGTAGTTGGCATGATGGCTTTATTCAGCCGTGGGGCTAATGACCTTACCATACAAGCGCAGGAGTTTATTAATATCATTTCTTCACAGCTCAGTTTAGCTTTAGATAAAGCCATTCTCTATATGCGGCTAAAACAACAGGCTATTACCGATGGTTTAACCTCGCTATATAATGTACGATATTTTTACGAACGTTTGCAAGAAGAGGTTGCCAAAGTTGATCGGAAAGGTTCCCGACTCTCTTTAGTGATGCTTGATATTGACTGGTTTAAAGATTATAATGATACTTTTGGTCATCAGGCCGGTGATAGTTTACTCTGCAAGGTAGCGACAGTCCTGACTAATAATATGCGTGAAGGTGATATAGTGGCTCGTTATGGCGGTGAAGAGTTTGTGGTTGTCTTACCAGACACTAGTCATAGCGAAGCGTTGATCATGGCCGAACGTTTGCGGATGAAATTCAGAGAAGCCCAGTTGTCAGAGAAAGGTAATTTTCATCAGCCAGTTACCCTCAGTCTTGGTGTGGCGACCTATCCGGATCATGCTGATTGCCCGAAGGAGTTGGTTAGAGAGGCAGACCGAGCTATGTATCAAGCAAAGGCTCAGGGGAAAGACCGTGTTTGTTCAGTGAATATCTTAATAAAGAACGGGAAAGCGAATTAACAGGATTCAGCTTGAAAAAGGCGAATATTAGGCGTGGCAATGAACTAGAACGTCATTATTGTGATCCTATCACACTTGCTCATGCGACACCATCTATAGTATTCTAGTTAGGGCTGCATACTATATGTTGTGGTTCTAACTATTTTTATTCTTTTTAAATTATTTAGGAGGTAAGGCGAAAAATGGGCTCCCAGTTATCTCAGAACGCTTTAAATGTTTTAGAAAAACGCTATCTAAAAAGGGTCGGAGGGGAACTGGTGGAAACCCCTGATGATATGTTTGAACGGGTAGCCCAAAATATTGCAGCGGTAGAGGCTGAAGTTTATGGTAAGGATGAAGCGACCGTAAACAAAGTTAAAGATCAATTTAAAGAAATAATGACTAATCTAGAATTCCTACCGAACTCACCAACGTTGATGAACGCTGGTCGAGAACTGCAACAGCTAGCCGCTTGTTTTGTTTTACCGGTTGATGACTCTATGGAGTCTATTTTTGATTCTATTAAATATGCGGCACTAATTCATAAAAGCGGTGGAGGCACCGGTTTTAGTTTTTCACGCTTGCGCCCCAAAAATGATGAAGTTCTGTCGACCGGTGGTGTGGCTAGCGGTCCGATTTCTTTTATGAAAGTGTTTAATGCGGCTACTGATGCCGTCAAGCAAGGAGGAACTCGGCGTGGTGCTAATATGGGCATTTTACGAGTCGACCACCCCGATATTCTGGAATTTATCAATGCTAAAGAGGATAATGCTGATCTAACTAATTTTAATATTTCGGTAGCTATTACTGATGAATTTATGGAAGCTCTCAAGGAGGGTAAGACCTACCCGTTACGCAACCCTCGTAATGGTCAACCGGTCAAAGAATTATCAGCCCAAGAAGTCTTTGATAAGATCGTTGATGCTGCTTGGCGTAATGGTGAGCCAGGTATTGTCTTTATTGATCGGATTAACAAGGATAACCCGACCCCCCATATCGGTGAGATTGAGAGTACTAATCCATGCGGAGAGCAACCCCTTCTGCCCTATGAAGCCTGTAACCTAGGCTCTATTAACTTAGCTTTGATGGTCAGAGAAGAGGACGGCCAGGTTAAAATTGATTGGGAACGGTTAGAATACGTTACCCGAATTTCGGTGCGCTTTTTGGATAATGTTATTGATGCTAGTAAATATCCGTTAGAGCGGATTGACCAGATGGTGAAGGCTAACCGTAAGATTGGTCTAGGGGTCATGGGTTTCGCTGATTTGCTGATTAAATTAGGAATTCGTTACGATTCGCCCCAAGCTGTACAAACTGCAGAAGAGATAGCTTCTTTTATTCAGAAGACAGCCCGAGCGGTTTCGGCAGAACTAGCTGTGGAAAGAGGTCCCTTCCCTAACTATCCAGGGAGTGTCTTTGCTAAAGAAAGCGGTCTTAAGGTCCGTAACGCTACAACAACGACTATTGCACCTACCGGTACTATTAGTATAATTGCTGGAGCCTCTGGTGGGATCGAGCCTATCTTTGCTTTAGCCTTTGTCCGTAACGTTATGGACAACGACAGGTTGGTCGAGGTTAACCCTCTCTTTGAAGAAATTGCTAGAAAGGAAGGCTTCTATAGCAAGCAATTGATGGAAGTGGTAGCTGAACATGGTTCGGTTAGAGAGATTACGGAGGTACCAAAAAAATTCCAGGATCTCTTTGCGACCGCCCATGATATTGCTCCAGAATGGCATATTAAAATTCAAGGGGCGTTCCAAAAGTATACGGATAATGCCGTTTCAAAGACTATTAATTTTGCTAACTCTGCAACTCGGGACGATGTGGCTAACGCCTACTTGTTAGCTTATACTGAAGGCTGTAAAGGGGTTACAGTTTATCGTGATGGCAGCCGGGATTCACAAGTTTTGACCGCAGGCACTAAGAGCTCTGAACCGAGCCAAGCTGGTGAAACGCCTAATTATTCCACTAATATTCACCCACGGCCTCGTCCAGATGTGACTATGGGGACCACTGAGAAAGTCCAGGTTGGTTGCGGCAACCTTTATGTTAGTGTTAATGCTGACGAGTTTGGAATTTGTGAAATTTTTACGAACACAGGTCGTGAAGGTGGCTGTGCTTCCCAATCAGAGGCAACAAGTCGACTAATTTCTATCGCTTTACGCTCAGGAATTTCTGTTCAGGCTATCTACGAGCAACTGCGAGGAATTCGTTGCCCAGCGTGTATCCGTCGGAAGGAGATTAAAGTTACCTCCTGTCCAGATGCGATTGCTCGTTCGATTAAGAAGTATCAGGATCAGGTTTTAGGTGGTTTTCAACCGAAGCTACCTTTTCAAGCTGAGGCAGCAACAGCGGTAGAGGAAGGAGCTATTTGCCCAGATTGCGGCCATAAGCTTAGCCACGAAAGCGGCTGTATTACCTGTTTGGCCTGTGGTTATTCCAAGTGTGGTTAGTAAGAACAAAAAAGAGGATAACTAA
>DHRX01000057.1:6236-12035 GCA_002408345.1 Firmicutes bacterium UBA5301
CATAAGCTTAGCCACGAAAGCGGCTGTATTACCTGTTTGGCCTGTGGTTATTCCAAGTGTGGTTAGTAAGAACAAAAAAGAGGATAACTAATAGCGCTATAGCGATCGTAATCCACTCAAAATTATGTTTTAGAAAGTTAACAATTTGTGGACCATAGAGATAGATGAGGAGCCCTTCTGTAAGGAAGCGGGCTCCTCTTCCTATTATAGATGCAATAACGAATTTACGCAGGTTAATGGCAAAAATACCGGAAGTGATAGTAAAGACTTTGTACGGTATAGGGGTGAGAGCAGCTATACCAATCGCCCAGGCATCGTATTTACGAAACAATCTTTCGACTTGAGCTACCTTTTGAGCCGAAGTAATTTTTAAAAGAAGGGGGCGACCTCCTTTTATTCCTAGATAATAACCGGCGACTCCTCCAAAGACTGATGCTAAGGTAACAACCGTCCCATACAGAAGAGCGTTAGAGGGCTTAGCTAAACTTAAGGGTAGCAGTAACGCTTCTGGTGGGATCGGGAAAAAGGAAGACTCGGCGAAAGAGACCAGAAAAAGGCCTAAATTACCTAGGGGTAAGAAGAAATCTAAAGTCCATTGGACGATGCTATCCAAATAAACTGCACCTCGGTGTGTTAAATATATAGTACATTCGTTTCTATGCTTCCTTCTCCCTGTTTATCTCTTTTAGGTATTTTTCTGTTTAATAATAATTACAGTTTTGCCCATCTTTCTAAGGATCGGATTGAGCAAAAACTGTAAGAGCTTTTCCATAGTTAAGGCTCCTTTCTAATTTACCCGTTAGAAATTTATTTCTGTGATATTATATAGAAAGCAGGCAAACTTTGACTATGCCGAGAATCTTTTGGCAGCAGAAGAATATTGGTTAACGCTGAGGAGGGGTTGAATGGCAGAGTTAAAACAGACGCCTTTATTTGATCAGCATGTGGCCCTAGGGGCCCGTTTAATTCCCTTTGGTGGTTGGGAGATGCCGGTGCAATATTCTGGTATTCTCGAAGAACATCGGGCGGTACGGGAAGCTGCCGGGCTTTTTGATTTATCCCATATGGGTGAATTTTCCGTTACCGGGCCTGGGGCTTACGACTATCTAAATCGGTTGCTCTCTAACAACTTGGGTAAGCTGCGAGTAGGTCGAGCCCAGTATAATCTGCTCTTAAACCATGAGGGCGGTGTAGTTGATGACCTCTTAGTCTACCGTCTGGATGATCAGGGGTATCTAGTGGTGGTTAACGCAGCAAATATGGAAAAGGATTGGGAATGGTTTCAAGAATATCTACCAACGGCTGGGGTTAGTTTAATCAATCGCTCTGCCCAGACAGCGCTTATTGCTATTCAGGGGCCGAAAAGCGAGGAGATTTTATCCCAAGTTACGACAACAGACTTGGCTGCAATTACTTACTATTCTTTTGAAGAAGCTACGGTAGCAGGGAAAGAGGTGCTGCTCTCGGCCACCGGTTATACTGGCGAGCGTGGTTTTGAACTCTATCTTGACGCAGCTGAAGCGGCGACGGTCTGGTCAGAACTACTGGAAGTTGGTGCTAGTTCAGGTTTGGTTCCGGTAGGCTTAGGGGCTCGGGATACCTTACGTTTGGAAGCGGCTTTCTGTCTATATGGCCATGAATTAACTGAAGAGACTAACCCGTGGGAAGCTGGGTTGGGTTGGACGGTTAAAATGGATAAAGGAGATTTTATCGGTAAAGCGGCGCTCCAGGCCCAACAGGGTGAGGCCTTAAAGCGGAAGTTAGTTGGGTTTAAGTTGTTGCAGCGGGGGGTACCCCGGCAGGGCTATGCCATCTTAAATAGCAGGGCTGAGGAGATTGGTCATGTAACAAGTGGTTCGGTTTCACCTACTCTCGGCGAAAGTATCGGCTTAGGTTATGTAACGGCGAGTCAAGCTGAACCGGGAAATCATGTTTGGCTAAAAATCAGGGATAAGGCGGTAGAAGCTGAATTAATAGATTTACCCTTTGTTCCACCGTATAATAAGAGATAAACAAGGAGGTAGTTGGGATGACCCCTACAGATCGTAAGTACACAAGAGAACATGAGTGGGTTCAGATTAACGGGAAGCAAGCTATTGTTGGTATTACTAATTACGCCCAGAATGAGTTAGGCGATGTAGTTTTTGTAGATTTGCCGGAAACCGGTAGTGTAGTAGAGGCTAATGATGAGATGGCTGTAGTCGAGTCGGTTAAGGCTGTCTCCGATATTTATGCGCCGGTAAGCGGGAAGATAGTGAAAGTTAACGAGGCTCTCCAAGATAATCCCGAGCTAATTAACTCTGATCCCTATAAAGACGGTTGGATTAGTATTATTGAGATGAGCGATCCTGATGAGGTTGATGAATTAATGTCGGCTGAGGAGTATGCGGACTTTACAGAAGGAGAGTGAATTTAGTGCACTACATCCCTAATACACCCCAAGATCAGGCGGAAATGTTGGCGACACTTGGGGTTAGTACAGTCCAAGAGCTCTTTGGGGAGATCCCAGAGAGCCTTCGTCTTCGTGCTGAGCTAGATCTACCGCCGGCTTTAGCCGAGCCAGAGGTTTTCAAGTTACTCCGGTCTTTAGCGGCTCAAAATGATAATGCGGAAGATGTTAGTCTGTTTTTGGGAGCAGGGACTTATGATCACTATATCCCTAGTGCGGTTAAACATATTTTAGGTCGGTCTGAGTTCTATACGGCCTACACACCTTACCAGGCTGAGATTAGCCAAGGAACGTTACAGGCTATCTATGAGTACCAAACTATGATCTGTAACCTTACCGGTATGGATGTTGCTAACGCTTCCATGTATGATGGAGCAACGGCCATGGTTGAAGGGGTACTTATGGCTGGAGCAATTACTAAACGGACCAAAGTAGTACTTCCAGCTAGTGTACATCCGGAATATCGCCAGGTACTCCATACTTACCTGGCTCTACAGGGTTGGGAGTTAGCTACCCAAATTGACCGGGATACGGCGGCGGTAGTAGTACAGTACCCTAACTTTTTTGGTCAAGTCGATACTTCTATCTTGGCCTTAGCTGAGCAGGTTCATGCTCAAGGGGCTTTACTAATTGTTGTGGCTAACCCTATTGCTTTAGGCCTCTTAAAACCACCAGGAGAGTTTGGTGCTGATATTGTCTGTGGTGAGGGCCAGGTTTTAGGGAACCCCATGGGGTTCGGGGGACCCCATCTCGGTTATTTAGCTTGTCGGACAGAGTACATGCGGCGTTTACCAGGTCGAATTGTCGGTGCGACTAAAGACTTAGAAGGTACCAAGGGTTACGTATTGACATTACAGACTAGGGAGCAACATATTCGGCGGCAGAAGGCAACTTCCAACATTTGTTCGAACCAAGCGCTTAACGCATTAGCTGCTACGGTTTACCTTTCTCTGATGGGCCCAACGGGTCTTCGGAAGGTAGCTACCGATTCGACCCAAAAAGCCCATTACCTCTATGAACGGTTACTAGAAATAGAGGGGGTTACCCCTGGGCTACCAGGACCGTTTTTTCATGAATTTACTGTGCAAGTTGCAGCCGACCCTGAGGAGTTAAATCAGCGCTTAATCGAATACGGCATAATTGGTGGCTTACCTTTAAAACGCTTTTATCCGGAGTTAGCTAACCAGATTTTGTTTTGCGTTACTGAGCGACGGGCCAAAGAAGAATTGGATTACTTGGCTCAGGTATTGGAGGGGTTGCTATGAGGATTGACGGGACCGCTGAGGTTAAGGTGATTTTTGAGGAGAGTGTTTCTGGCCGTAAGGGCTACTCTTTGCCAGATTTAGATGTCCCGGCTCAAGAGCTAGACCAGCTTCTTCCCCTAGAACTGCTCCGTCAGCAAGCACCGGTTCTTCCTGAAGTTAGTGAGGTCGATGTGATTCGGCATTTTACCAGGTTGTCAGAACGCAATCACGGTGTGGATAGCGGGTTTTACCCCTTGGGATCATGTACAATGAAATATAACCCGAAGATTAATGAAGATGTTGCCGTCCTAGCCGGGTTCCAATCTATCCACCCCTACCAGCCTGAAAGCAGCTGTCAAGGTGCGTTAGAGGTTCTCTTTGATTTAGAAAAGTGCCTTTGTGCCATTACTGGGATGGACGCCTTTACCCTGCAACCGGCAGCAGGAGCCCACGGGGAATTAACGGGTTTAATGTTGATTAAAGCTTATCATCATCATCGGGGTCAGCTGGATCAGAAACGGGAAGTGATTGTCCCTGATTCTGCCCACGGGACTAACCCGGCTAGCGCTGCTCTCTGTGGCTTTAAGGTAGTTGAGGTGCCTTCCGATGCCCGGGGGAACGTAGACGTTGCAGCTTTACGCCAGGTAGTTGGCCCTCAAACGGCAGCATTAATGCTGACTAACCCTAATACCTTGGGGCTATTTGAAGAACATATTGAGGAGATTGCCCAACTGATCCATGAAGCTGGGGGGCTTTTATATTACGATGGTGCTAATGCCAACGCTATTTTAGGGGTTACCAGACCTGGTGATATGGGTTTTGATGTGGTTCATCTTAACCTCCATAAAACCTTTGCTGCTCCCCACGGCGGTGGGGGCCCAGGTTCCGGTCCGGTAGGGGTTAAAAAGGATCTAATCCCTTTTTTGCCTGTCCCCAGAGTAATTCAGGAGGCAGAAGGTTATCGGTTTGACTTTGATTTTCCTCAAAGTATCGGTAAAGTGAAAGCTTATTACGGCAATTTTTTAGTTGCTCTAAAGGCTTACACCTATATTCGCCAGATGGGCCCCAGCGGTCTGAAGGCGGTAGCAGAAAATGCTGTACTCAACGCTAATTATCTGATGGAGCAGCTCAAGGAGTACTATGACCTTCCCTACCAGCGCCGGTGTATGCATGAATTTGTCCTTTCTGGTGCTAGACAAAAGGAATATGGGGTTAAGACCCTAGATCTAGCTAAAGGCCTTTTGGATTACGGCATTCATGCTCCGACTATCTATTTTCCCTTAATTGTTGAAGAGGCTTTGATGATCGAACCGACTGAAACAGAGAGTAAGGCAACTTTAGACCAATTTATTGCGTTAATGATTAAAATGGCTCAAGAAGCTATTGAGAGCCCAGAAAAACTGCACCAGGCCCCACAACGGTTACCTGTTCGCCGGCTAGATGAGGCTGGAGCGGCTCGTAACCCTGATCTCAAGTGGTCTTAGTCCAGAAGCTGGCAGCGGTCAGGCAGGAACGATTTAAGTACCACGGCCCTAGTCTGACTGTTGTCCGCCCCTCTCAAACTGGGGCTTTACGGGTTACCTCGGCTACTTGCTCTTTAAATTGTGCCCACTGTGGCGGCCATTATCTTCGGCCAATGCTTCCTTTAGGGCAGGTGTTACCGGAACCTGGCGCTAAGTGGTCCAGTTTTTTAATTAGTGGAGCTTGTGATGATCAGGGGCAAGTACCGCTGGTAACGGAGTTAGCACGGTTAACTCAACTGGCCCAGTACTACCCCTTAAATTTGCATACCGGCTATGTTGCTGATGACGTAGTGGCAGCAGCTTTGGGTAGGGTAGCTACCGTTTTTTCCTGTGATTTTGTCGGTACGGACCAGGTTGCGCAGGAGGTTTACGGTTTACCCTACTCGGTTGACCAGTACTTAACCGCCTTACTCCGGTTAAAAAAATACGGCCGGGTAGTTCCCCATGTCTGTCTTGGTTTGGCCGGAACCGCCCTTAGCTCAGAGCGTCAGGCGGTACATCTCCTAGTAGAAGCCGGTTTTGAGGAGGTTGTTTTTTTAATTTTTAGACCTACTCCAGGAACCCGCTACCAGGATCGGCAACC
>DHRX01000057.1:12349-13103 GCA_002408345.1 Firmicutes bacterium UBA5301
CAGGTGGCAACAGAATTAAATCTGCGGCAAAGTTTATTTACGGAATGCTGTAGTTTCCGAGGTGAAAGTAGTGCAACTTAGGGCGAGTCTAGGTACAGCAGCAACATTAGGGCTATGCCAGGCTAAGCAGGAGAACAAACCAAGGACCGCTTATCTGCTACTACCCGGAGTTTGCCAGGGAGATTGTGCTTTTTGTCCCCAGGCCCGTTCGGTTCATGGTAGTGGAAAATGGTTGTCCCGTATTACTTGGCCGCTCTTTACGGTAGAGGAGATCTTTCCGTTAGAGGAACCAAATAGCTTTGATTTCCGCCGGATTTGTATACAGACAATTACCGAGCCGGATTGGGCTTACCGGCTGGAAAAAATAGTTGATCGGTTACGAGAAGTTCCCTATCTTCAGGGTATTCCAATTAGTAGTTCTGGTCGGCCAGCTAATTTGCTAGAAGTAGAGCGGGTCTTAGCTGCCGGTTTAGAGCGGTTGGCGATACCTTTAGACGTGGCTAACCCTCAGCTCTATACAGCGCTAAAAGGGGGNNACCCGCTACCAGGATCGGCAACCACCTGGTCCGGAAGAGGTTGCTCAGTTTTGGGTAGAAATCGGCGCAACCTACCCCCAACTCAGCATTACCCTTGGTTGTATGCGCCCATCAGGAAGGTATCGGAAGGAGTTAGATACCTATGCGGTCTTAGCCGGAGTTAATGCTATTGTTCAGCCTGCACCAAGTGCGATTCAGGTGGCAACAGAATTAAATCT
>DHRX01000057.1:13468-15111 GCA_002408345.1 Firmicutes bacterium UBA5301
TTGTCCCGTATTACTTGGCCGCTTTTTACGGTAGAGGAGATCTTTCCGTTAGAGGAAACGAACGGCTTTGAGTTCCGCCGGATTTGTTTACAGACAGTTACCGAGCCAGATTGGGCTCAAAGGCTGGAAAGAACGATATCTCGTTTGCGAGAAGTTCCTTATCTTCAGGAAATTCCGATTAGTAGTTCTGGTCGGCCGGCTAATTTATTAGAAGTAGGGCGGGCCTTGGCTGCTGGCTTAGAGAGGTTGGCGATACCTTTAGATGTAGCCAATCCTCAACTCTATACAGCGCTAAAAGGGGGGAGCCTACCCAGGGTGTACCGGTTACTCAAAGAAGCGGCAGAACGCTATCCGCAACAGGTAACTACCCATTTGATTGTTGGGTTAGGCGAAACCGAGGAAGAGTTAGCCGCGCTGCTTCTAGACTTAGCGCAGTCCCAAATTCCAGTGGCTCTTTTTGCTTTTACCCCGGTCCGTTCTACCCGCTTAGCTCGGCAAAAGCCCCCCTCTCTCAAGGGGTATCGCAGGATTCAAGTGCTTCGTTACTTGTTGGCCCAGAACCTACCGGTAAAGCTAACCTATGGAGAGCAAGGGGCTATTACTAGTTTTGGGTATTCTCACCAGGAGTTAGAGGCTTTGTTATCTTCCGGAGCGGCTTTTCAAACTAGCGGCTGTCCAGACTGTAACCGTCCTTATTATAACGAGCGTCCAGGGCAAATCCCTTATAATTATCCACGACCGTTAACGGCTAACGAGGTGGAACAAGCCTTTGCAGAGTTATGGGAATAGTATATAATTGGATGTATCTGGAAAACAACGGGGTGGATTGTACATGCCTGGAATATGGCGTCTTCTGAATACTGGCTACCGAAGTGGAGCTGAAAATATGGCTATTGATGAAGCGATTCTGCTCTCTGTAGCCCAAGGGAAGGCTCCGCCGACAATCCGGTTGTATGGCTGGTCACCGGCTTGTCTATCGATAGGTTACTTCCAGGAATGGGCCCAAGCGGTCAACGAGGAAGCCTGTGCTGAGCTGGGGATAGATTGTGTACGTCGTCCTACCGGTGGACGAGCGGTGCTTCATGAACACGAAGTAACTTATGCGATAGTGGTTCCAGAGGGTCATCGGTTACTACCCAAGGGGGTAACCGAATCATACCGGGTTCTGAGCCAAGGGATTCTTCAGGGTTTGCAGAGCCTAGGGGTCCCAGCTGAAATGGTTTCTGGCCATAACCACCGGAAGAAGCAGGGTACAGCGGCTTGTTTTGATGCTACCAGCTGGTATGAGTTAGTGGTAGACGGCCGTAAATTAGTCGGAAGCGCCCAGATGCGCCGGGAAGGCGTTATTTTACAACATGGTTCTATCTTAGTCCGTTTTGACCCTCGTAAATTGTTGTATGTACTCTATGGGAAGCAGCACTCAGGGAAAGCGAATTTGGTCCAAGGGTTAGCGGCTACCGTAATTTCTTTAAGCGAGGTTTTACCACGCCAGGTGATTTTTACTGAGGTGGCTAACGCGTTGAGCGCCGGCTGGGAAGAGACTTTAGCCATTTCTTTAGTTCCATTAGAATTAACCAAAGCTGAACGGCGGTTGGCGGCTCAATTGGTTCAGGAAAAGTACGGGTGTGAGGAATGGAATGTTA
>DHRX01000057.1:15356-19898 GCA_002408345.1 Firmicutes bacterium UBA5301
TACTAACGGAAATGATGGCTTTAGGCCAGGAGCTGGTCGAGCCGATTGGGATAGGAGCTATGTTCCCAGTTGATTTAAAACCTCAAGGGCTACAAATTGGACCGGACCTACTGATCGCTGGGCCTCGAACCCGGAAACGTCTGGGTAAAATAACTTGGGCCTACTTGTTTGCGGTAACTATCGGGCCTAAATTAGAGGAAACAGCGGCTAGTTTTTTTAGCCAAGGTGAATATACTAAAGGCGTTATACTAGACAGTATAGGCTCTTCTGCGGTAGAATCTTTAGCTAAAGAGGTTAATCGTCGAGTTGTTGAGGGTGCAATACAGGTTGGGTTAACAGCTCAGGAGCGGATTAGTCCCGGCTATAGTGATTGGCCGTTAGAGGATCAGTACCAGCTTTGTTCTTTAATAGGTACAACCGCTATTGGTCTGAGGTTATCGGCTGCGGCCATGTTGCAACCACGTAAATCGATTACAGCTCTGATCGGTCTAAGTACTGAAGCAACCGGCGATTATGCTACAGTTTTAGGGTGTAGCGGTTGTGATTCTGTTGAATGTCAATTTCGCTCCTAAGGAGGTTAGCAGTGAAGAATCAGAGGAGCATAGCAGGGCTAGGTAGCCGTTTATTGCTATTGGATGGGGCTATGGGTACCACCTTACAAAGGCAAGGGTTGGCCCCTGGAATGTTGCCAGAGGTCTGGAATTTAGACCGTTCTCAGCAAGTAGTTGCTGTCCATCAAGAATATTTAGAGGCCGGAGCTCAGATTATTGAAACCAATACTTTTGGTGCCAACCGGTTAAAACTAGGCCAGTTTGGTTTAGCTCAGCAAGTTAACCAGATCAATGCTCAAGGGGTCCGGTTGGCTCGAACCGCCATTAGTCAGGCCGGGCGTAGTGGAACAGCTTGGGTTGCTGGGGTAATTGGGCCGTTGGGAGAGCTATTAGAACCTTTTGGTCCACTAACTTTGGCCGAAGCCAGGGCTTGTTTTCAGGAACAGGCTCAAGCTTTGGTTGCAGCCGGTGCAGATCTGCTCTTAATTCAAACTATGAGCGACCTGGCTGAAGCACGGCAGGGTGTTCTAGCAGCTCGAGATTTAGGGGTACCGGTTTTTTGTAGTTTGACCTTCGAAGCATCGGGACGAACTTTAACTGGTGTAGAACCAGAAGCGGCTGTGATTGCCTTAGCTGCAGCTGGAGCCGCTGTTGTTGGAATTAACTGTTCTTTAGGACCCCAAGAAATGGCCCCCCTCGTTGCTAGAATGGTGCAATTAGGTTTAATTCCGGTACTAGCAGAACCTAATGCTGGCTTACCGAGCCTTCAAAATGGACAAACTATTTTTCCCCAGGGTCCTGCGGAGTTTGCCGCTGGAATCCAGGGGTTAATAAAGGCTGGTGCCGCTGTTGTTGGTGGTTGCTGTGGTACTACCGCTGAACATATAGCCTTACTGGCCCAGTTTGCAGGGCAGGAGGTGCCACGGCAGCAGCGGTCTCAGGGCCGGCTATACTTAGCTTCGCGTACCGGCTATACGGTAATCGGAGCCGGGGAGCCGATCCGGTTAATTGGGGAGCGGCTGAACCCGACAGGACGTAAAAATTTAGCTGCCGCTATCGTTTCCGGTGATTTCCGGGAGGTAGCAGCTGAGGCTAGGAAGCAGGTAGAAGTTGGGGCAGAACTTCTTGACGTCAATGTTGGAGTACCTGGGGTAGATGAAGTAGCAGCGCTCTCCAAGGCGGTTACTGTTGTTAGTGAGGTTAGCGGGGTTCCTTTAGTTTTAGATAGTACTAACCCCCAAGCATTAGAAGCAGGGGCTCAGGCTTACCAGGGTAAAGCCCTCCTTAACTCTGTTTCTGCCCAAAGAGCTAGTTTAGAAGCGATCTTACCTGTTGCTAAGGCCTACGGTGCAGCGGTCTTAGGCTTAACATTAACGGAGAAGGGGATTCCTGAACGGGCAGAAGACCGGCTGGCTGCAGCCCAAGTGATATTGGAGACGGCTTTGGAATATGGCTTGGATCCTAACGATATTATCATCGATTGTCTAACTTTAACGGTAGGTGCCCAACCGGAAGCTGCCCGGCAAACATTAAAAGCCATGGATTTAGTGAAAAAAGAGTTGGGGTTAGCAACGGTCTTAGGTGTAAGTAATATTTCCCATGGCTTACCAAACCGGCGAACTTTGAATAATGTCTTTTTAGCGATGGCTGCTGCTCACGGGTTAGATGCGGCAATCCTTAACCCCTTTGCCCTAGAGACTAAGGAAACATTGACCTGTGCGAACCTATTAACCGGGCGAGATGGCGGTGCGCAACAATATTTGCTGACCTTTGGGTCGGTTTCCCCCAAGACGACAATAGTCCCTGGTTCCCCAGGGGTCCAGAGCGATAAAGCCCAACAGTTGCGCCAGATTATTATTACCGGGGCTCGGGAAGAGTGTGTTCCAGTCTTACAAGAACTGCTCTCTGCTGGGTGGAGCCCCCTAACTGTAATCGACCAAATCTTAACCCCGGCATTGGAAGAGGTTGGGCGAAAATACGAGGAGAAAGTTTACTTCTTGCCTAATCTGTTGTTAGCTGCGGAAGCTGCACAAAAAGCCTTTACTTTTTTGCGTTCCCATATGCCGTCAATCCAAGAAACCTTTATAGGCAAGGCTCTCTTGGCTACTGTGGAGGGGGATATTCACGATATCGGTAAAAATATCCTCAGGGCACTTTTGCAGAACCATGGCTTTGAAACCATCGACTTAGGTAAGGATGTACCGGTAGAAATGGTGGTTAAAAGCGCCCAAGAGGAGCAGCCGGATATAGTTTTATTGAGCGCTTTGATGACGACTACTTTACCGGCAATGGAACGTACAGTGGTTTCCCTAAAAAAGATTCAGCCCCGGCTACCGGTTATGGTTGGTGGGGCGGTAGTAACCCGTTCCTATGCTGAACAGATTGGAGCTACCGGCTATGCAAAAGATGCTGTCGGCGGTGTCCAATTAGCTAAGGAGCTAGTGGCCAGATCGAAGTAGAAAGAGGAGTGAGTAGAATGACTGACCATTTACGTCAAAAATTACGGAACCAGGAGTTTGTTCTAACTGTAGAGATGGAGCCGCCAGCAGGGGCAGACCCTAATCCAGCCCTTGAGGCTATTGCCAAGTTAAAGGATGATTTTACAGCGGTCAATGTTGCAGATAGTCCCATGGCTAGCCTGCGGATGAGCCCGATTGCTTTGGCCCACTTAGCTCAAGAGGATAAAGGGGTGGAAATTATCTTTCACCTAACCTGCCGGGATCGTAACTTGTTAGGATTACAGGCTGAATTATTAGGAGCAGCAGCCCTTGGTGTCCGTAATATTTTAGCTTTAACCGGAGACCCCCCGACTAATGGAGACCATCCTGAAGCTACAGGGGTTTTCGATGTTGATTCGGTCGGGTTAATTAGGTTAGCAAAGATGTTAAATAACGGAAAGGCTATAAGCGGCAAAGAACTAGCTGCACCTACTGACTTCTTTATCGGGACAGTAGCCAACCCTACCGCTGAGGACTTAAATAAAGAGGTGGAACGCCTCGCCCAGAAGGTAGAGGCCGGTGCTAACTTTGTTCAGACGCAGCCTATTTTTGCCCCGGACCAGTTTGAACGGTTTCATGCTGCTGTGGGGCACTTGCAGATCCCAATACTCTATGGTATTCTGCCTTTGAAGAGCTATCGTTCAGCTAAATACCTAGCGGAAAAGGTACCGGGAATTAATATTCCTACTTCTGTTTTAGAAAGAATAGAGGAGGGTGGGGCCGAGGTCGGTCTGATCTTAGCCCAAGAGCTATTGGACTACCTAAAACCTCGGGCTGCTGGGGCCCATATTTTCCCTATGGGCAATCCAGATTTGGCTTTGGCGGTGCTTGCTCAATAAAAGAAGTTAAAATAGTGGAGGAAACGTATGGAATCAGTGGTTACAACTATGAATAGCTATGGTACAGTTTTAGATACGGTATTGGCGCCGGAGAATTTAATTAAAATAGGTAGTACTCTGCTCTCGATCTTACTGATTATAATGATATCCAAGGTTGCTTTACAGTTTTCTTATGTACTAACCGATCGTTTTATCGCTGCGAATACCCGATTAAAAGGAAATGAAGGTCGGGGTAAAACAATTTCGACTTTGGTTAAAAGTATCTTTAGATATACTGTTTACTTTATCGGCGGAGTGATGGTACTCCAGAAGTTGGGTTTTCCGGTAACTTCGCTGTTAACAGCCGCTGGAATTGGTGGATTAGCGGTAGGTTTCGGCGCTCAAAACTTGGTTAGGGATGTTATTACCGGTTTCTTTATTCTCTTTGAAGAGCAATATAATGTTGGTGATTATGTGGAGCTTGCCGGGAAAAGTGGAATTGTTGAAGAAATGGGTATCCGGACCACCAAACTCCGGGATTTTGGAGGCCAATTACATATTATCCCCAACGGTAATATTATCCAGGTTACTAACTTCATGGGTCCACGGATGCGGGTTACCTTTGATGTAGCTGTAAACTATCATACGGATGTTAATAACGCGATTGTAACTCTG
>DHRX01000057.1:19903-21453 GCA_002408345.1 Firmicutes bacterium UBA5301
GCCTAACCGTAGGATTATTATCCATTCCGAAGGAGAATCCAAGGAGTAGGTATTATGCCTAAAACCTTTTCTGTAGGCGACCGCGTACAGATGAAGAAGTCCCATCCCTGTGGTAGCGATCAGTGGGAGATTATTCGGGTTGGCATGGATTTTAAGATTAAGTGTTTAGGCTGTGGCCGGGTAGTTATGTTGTCTCGGCCTAAATTCATGAAAAGAGTAAAAAAAGTTCTTCACTCGCTTGCTGATTCTCCAACAGAATGATATACTAGGCGCAGCACGGTGGGGCAATCTGTCCCATTCCCTGCTCCACTAAAGGTGGGGCCATAGTCCAAAGGGAGGAGGTGAACTCGGTGCGTCAATACGAGTTAATGCTAGTTTTGAAACCCCAATTGGATGAGGAGGCCATTGACGCTGTTTTGGCAAGGGTTGAAGAAATCCTAACTAAACAGGATGGTCAAGTGACTAACATCAACAAGTGGGGTAAACGTCGTTTGGCTTATGAGATCAGCGATCTCACCGAGGGTTTCTATGTGGTGGTCAACTTCACGAGTACGCCAGCTGCAGCAGCAGAATTAGAGCGGGTCTTGAAGATTGCTGACGAACCCTTACGGTTTTTGCTGATTAGGGAGAACGAAGAGTAAGCTCCCAGGGGAGTGACTGAAATGCTCAATAGGGTAATTCTAATTGGTCGGTTAACTGCTGATCCGGCCTTGCGGTATACCCCAAACGGGATTCCTGTTGCTAATTTTGCTTTGGCTGTAGAACGGCCGTTTAAGTCTCAAAGTGGCGAACGGGAAGTAGATTTTATTGATATCGTCGTCTGGCGCCGGCTGGCGGAACTCTGTGCTAACCACCTTGGCAAAGGAAGATTAGTAGCTGTAGAAGGACGGCTGCAGGTCCGTTCTTACGAAGCTCAAGATGGCTCTAAACGGAGAGCTTACGAGGTAGTTGCAGACAGTGTTCAGTTTTTGGATTGGCCCAAAGATAGCGGAAGAGAAAATAACGATTCCGATGCTGTAACCGGTGGCACTTTTGAAGACGATCTACCTTTCTAAAGTAAGGAGGAATGATTATGTCTCGTCCAGAACGCGGACCACGCAGACGGCGCAGACGCGTCTGTAGTTTCTGCTCAGATAAAGTAGAGCACATTGATTATAAAGAGGTTGGCCGCTTACGTCGCTACCTCACTGAGCGTGGCAAAATATTGCCCCGTCGAATCTCTGGCAACTGCGCGAAACACCAGCGTCAACTGACTAGCGCCATTAAACGGGCACGCCAAGTGGCTTTGCTACCGTATACTTTGGACTAATCAGTAGATCGGCTAGATTACGGGGGCATCGCACTAAGCGGTGCCCTCTTTGATTCCCGTCTCATCCCATTCCTACCAGCAATTGAGACCCGGGGTAGGGGAGGACATGGATTTCTCCTTGGAGAACTAATAAGGCATTATCCACAGGAGAGTGATAAGGGATGGCGAGCCGTTCAGAGTTAATTGACATTGCCCGGAACGCAAAGACCATCGAGTGGCTCAAGGCGGAGCTAATCGGTGG
>DHRX01000045.1:0-2157 GCA_002408345.1 Firmicutes bacterium UBA5301
TTGTGGCTAACGCTCTTAGCCCGGCTAAAGTAGAAGCGGTTTACCCTAGAGAAGATGAGAAAACGGCCCGTGTAGTGGTGCATGAGGATCAGTTATCTTTAGCCATTGGTCGTGAAGGGCAGAATGCTCGTTTAGCAGCTAAACTTACCGGTTGGAAAATTGATATTAAAACTTGGGAGCAGATGCAGGAGATTTTAGCGCGAGAGGCAGAGGAAGAGGCTACCCGTAAAACTCAGGCCGAAGCTGAAGAGCGAGAAGGGGCAGGAGAAAAAACTTCTGATTTGGATACTGCTCTTTTGGATGAGTATGTTGCTCGAATTATTGAATCTGGCTTGGAAGAAGACCAACAGGAAGTTACTACTAAAGAAGCTCCAAGTCCAAGCAAGAAGAAAACTACGACCCTTAAAAACCTAGAGGATTTGCAGATTTTAGTTAAGAATGATGAGGTCCAACCAGAAAAGCCAGAGGTTGATGTTGCAGCTAAAGAAGGCGCTGCTATTGATAAGAACGTATTGGACGATGCCTTAGCTGATTTGCTAGACTTAGAATAAGGCAGGGGTAGGCGTGAAAAAGGTACCAATTCGGACCTGTGTTTCTTGCAGGCAAACCAGTGAGAAAAAGCAATTAGTCCGATTTGTCCGGACTCCGGATGGAGCGGTTTATTTAGACCCTACCGGCAAAAAATCTGGGCGTGGAGCCTATATTTGCGCTGAAACAGAATGCTTTTATAAAGCTCTAGACGGTCCTTTAGATAAAGCTTTAAAAGTAAAATTTGAATCCTCTGTTAAAGAGAGGTTGATAGTGGAATTTGACGATTATCGAAACCGTTGAGGCTTATGAACAGAAAATTTTAGGCTTAATAGGACTTGCAGCCAAAGCTGGCCAGTTAGTGAAGGGTACTGATGCGGTGTTAGAAGGCTTAGCAAATGGTAAAGTGCATCTTGTCATAGTTGCCGTTGATGCTGGTAAAGTTGTTTCGGCCGATGTTACTGCATCCTGCACCGCTAATGGTGTGCCAGGGTACAGATGCAAAGTATTAGATAAAGAGAAACTCGGGGCATTAATGGGTAGAGCTGCGTTGGCAGTTATTGGGATAACTTCAATTAATTTTGCCCGGGGAATTGAGAATATATTCAATGCGAATTTATCTTCGGCCGACTAATGTGGGGGTGTTTTCTGCGTGGAGAAAGTAAGAGTATATGAATTAGCTAGGGAGTTAGGTGTTAGCTCTAAAGATATGGTTACTATGCTGCAGAAACTGGGTTTGGATGTCAAGAACCATATGAGTAATGTTGAGGGGTCTATTGCTAACCAGATTCGGGAGCGAGCTCAAGTCTTACGGGAACGTAAAACTACTGCCGAGCCTCCTGCGGCACTAGTGGCTAAAAAACAATCACCAGAAAGTCAGCCCCAGTCGCAGCTCGATGAAGCTGCGGGCCACACAAAGAAGGAATCAGCTCGTATGGATAAAAAGCAAAAACCGGCACAGGCGGTTGGTAGGGAAGACGCTGATAAAAAAGGTGCTCTCAAAAAGGAGCCTAAGAAAGTTAAGGAAAAGATTATTACTAACGACACAGAACCTGATCTACCTGCCCGTCGGCCTAAATCCAGACGCCGGCCTAGAAAAAGTGGACCAGCCGCTAAAGGTCACCGGAGCCCTCAAGTTCAGCCAACCAAGAAGAAAGTGACGATACCGTTAGAGGCAACAGTGAAAGAATTAGCTGCGGAGTTTAGTATACCCGCTACTACTTTAATAAAAAAACTGATGGGCTTAGGTATTATGGCAGCGGTTAACCAGGTTGTGGATTCTGAAGCAGCTTTTTTAGTCGCTGCGGAACTAGGTCTAGAGGCTGAACTGGAAAAGCCCAAGGATCCAGAAATCATTTACCTAACAGATGATGACGATGCGCCAGAAACCCTGAAACCAAGGCCGCCAGTAGTCACAATTATGGGACATGTAGATCATGGTAAGACAACCTTGTTAGATGCTATTCGTGAAGCAAAAGTGGCAGCACAGGAGGCCGGTGGCATCACTCAACATATTGGTGCCTATCAGATAGAGTTTAAGGGAAAAGAGATTACCTTTTTAGATACCCCTGGTCATGAGGCTTTTACTGCCATGCGTGCTAGGGGGGCTCAAGTAACCGATATTGTTAT
>DHRX01000045.1:2364-2919 GCA_002408345.1 Firmicutes bacterium UBA5301
GCTTTGAACCATGCTAAAGCGGCCAATGTTCCTATAATAGTGGCTGTCAATAAAATTGATAAACCAGCGGCTAATCCTGATCGGGTGAAACAAGAGTTAACAGAATATAACTTGATCCCTGAGGAGTGGGGCGGCGACACCATTTTCGTACCGATTTCGGCACTAAAGAAACAGGGAATCGACGATATATTAGAGATGATTTCTCTGGTAGCTGAACTTCAGGAGCTGCAAGCGAATCCAGAACGGTTAGCTCGGGGTATAGTTATTGAGTCCCAGTTAGATAAGGGCATGGGACCTTTGGCTACCATTCTAATCCAGAAAGGCACGTTACGCATCGGTGATACTGTAGTAGCTGGTGAGGCCTACGGTCGAGTTCGGGCAATGACGGATTATCTCGGCAGGAGAATCAAAGAAGCTGGTCCGTCAGTTCCAGTTCAGGTCTTAGGACTTTCAGACGCCCCGTCTGCTGGTGATGGTTTTGCAGCAATGGAAGACGAGAAGATTGCCAGAAGTATAGCTGAATCCAGGCAGGATAAGTTTAAAGAGGCGCAAGTT
>DHRX01000096.1:0-130 GCA_002408345.1 Firmicutes bacterium UBA5301
GGCATAATCATGAATTCTTGTATATCCACGTTGTTATCGGCATGCTCGCCACCATTTAAGATGTTGAGCATCGGTACCGGTAGGGTCTTGGCATTAGTGCCGCCTAAGTACTGATACAAAGGTAAACCTA
>DHRX01000096.1:492-1209 GCA_002408345.1 Firmicutes bacterium UBA5301
AGTTCTACCGCTTCATAAGCCCCGGTAGAAGCGCCAGAGGGCACTGCGGCCCTACCAACAGCACCGGTTTCAGTCCAAACCTCCACCTCAACAGTGGGGTTGCCACGGGAATCTAATATTTCCCGGCCATATACCTCAATTATCTCCATATTGGTGAGCCTCCTTGTCTCAACTAAAAAGTGATTTGCCTGTCATTGTGGCAGGTTGGGGAACCCCTAGAATCTCCAGTATAGTTGGGGCCACATCCCCTAATTTCCCATCCTTTATGGTTCTAGAGGTTTGACCTACATAAATAACTGGTACCTGGTTAGCGGTATGAGCTGTGTGCGGCTGGCCAGTCAAACAATCTACCATCTTCTCAGCATTGCCATGATCACCGGTAATGATAAGTTCACCACCGGCCTCAGTTACCGCCTCAACCACCTGACCAAGACAGTTATCTACCGTCTCTACCGCTTCTACGGCAGCTGCAAATACCCCTGTATGTCCTACCATATCTGGATTAGCATAGTTTACTATTATTAAATCATAACCACCTGAGGCTACTGCAGTAGTTACCTTTTCGGTAATCTGGTAGGCGCTCATTTCCGGTTGCAAGTCATAGGTGGCTACTGCCGGTGAAGGGACTAATATCCGATCTTCACCGGGAAAAGGTTTCTCAACCCCGCCATTAAAAAAGAACGTTACATGGGCATATTTTTCAGTTTCGGCTACCCG
>DHRX01000096.1:1420-8908 GCA_002408345.1 Firmicutes bacterium UBA5301
CGGTGCCTGAATAGTCTCGTCATACCGAGTCATACAAACAAAATAGAGCCCCGGTAACTGTTTAGTTGGAAACTCAGCAAACCCCGGATCGGTAAAGACCCGTGTCAATTGACGGGCACGATCATAACGGAAATTAAAGAAAATAACCGCATCGTCAGCGTCGATAGTAGCTAAGGGCCGTCCATTCTCTGTAAGCACAGTAGGTAGAACGAACTCATCGGTTTCCCCCTGGCCATAAGCCAGCTGAATAGCCTCCGCTACCGACCGGGCTTGGCGACCTTCCCCGTAAGCCAAAGCTCGGTAGGCCTTTTCCACCCGCTCCCAGCGTCTATCACGATCCATAGCGTAATAACGACCAATAATTGATGCGACCTGGCCTACACCTAGTTGATGGATCTTTTCCTCCAACTGCTGAAGGTACTCACTGGCGCTAGATGGTGGAACATCCCGGCCATCTAAGAAAGCATGAATATAAACATTGCCGACCTGGTAATCAGCGGCCATCTGGAGTAAAGCATACAAATGTTCCGAATGGCTATGAACGCCACCTGGGGAAACTAAACCCATTAAATGCAATTTGGTACCTTTATCCCGAGCAGAACGAAGCGCCCCTTGGATTTGGGGGTTTTGAAAAAAATCTCGTTCTTCAACCGCTTTGTTAATACGCATTAAGTCCTGGTAAACAATTCGACCTGCCCCGAGGTTTAAGTGCCCAATATTAGAATCACCCATTTGACCAGGCATTACCCCTACCGCCGGTCCAGAAGCTTCCAGACGGGCATGGGGGAATTCTTGGAGTAAGCGATCGTAATTTGGGGTTCTAGCCTGAACAATAGCATTGCCTTTAGTCTCAGAACTCAAGCCCCAACCATCTAAAACTATTAGCGTAACAGGGCGCACCGGCGCACTGCTATCGTTCATTCTGTCGCCACCTTTATAATCTGAGCAAACTGTTCCGCCTTTAAGCTAGCTCCACCTACTAAGGCCCCATCAACTTCTGGTTGAGTTGCAAAACCGGCAAAGTTTTCTGGTTTAACACTGCCGCCGTATAAAATACGAACCTTAGATGCACCTTCCAGGCTAACCTGACCTAAAATAGACCTAATCAAACCACAAATCCGGTTGGCCTCTGCGCCATCTGCGGTCTGACCGGTACCAATAGCCCAGATCGGTTCATAGGCAAAAGTTAGGTTGGCAATCTGTTCTGGTTGTAAAGCTTTTATTGCCTCTTGCACCTGGGTTGCGATCAATTGCTCAGTAAGACCTTGCTCCCGCTGTTGGAGGGTCTCCCCGACACAAACAATCGGCAGCAAATTATGTTTCAAAGCCGCCTTTACTTTCAAATTAACGGTTGCATCTGTCTCGGCAAAATATTGGCGCCGTTCAGAATGGCCGATAATTACGTATTGGCAACCTAAGTCCGTTAACATAGCAGGAGCAATCTCCCCTGTATATGCCCCCTGCTCTTCCCAATGCATATTTTGGGCTCCTAAACGGATATCAGTGTTTTTAATAATCCCCCCCACTGCAACTAGCGCCGTAAAAGGAGGGCAGACTACTATATCTACCGCAGAACCTGTAACCAAAGCTGCTAGACCCTCTACTAATTCAACCGCTTGGCTACTAGTCTTACTCATCTTCCAGTTACCGGCGATTAACGGTCGCCGTAAGGAATCGTTCCCGTCCATGTTTATCCTCCCGCTATAAATTACTTGTCAGTTAAGGCGGCGATCCCTGGAAGTACTTTCCCCTCCAGAAATTCTAATGTTGCGCCTCCACCAGTAGATACATGGCTCATCCGATCACTAAGACCAAGTAAAGCCACTGCCGCCGCAGTATCTCCTCCACCGATAATAGATTCTGCTGAGGAGTTGGCTAACGCTTCTGCTAGCACTTTAGTGCCTTGGGCAAAAGGATCCAATTCAAAAACACCTAACGGCCCGTTCCAAATCACTAAACCAGCCTCCTGAACTACCTCCGTAAAGCGAGCACTGGTCTTAGGACCAATATCTAACCCCTGCCAAGCAGCAGGAATCTCATCAATGGAAACGACCTGAGTACGAGCATCGGCTGCAAAAGCATCGGCAGCAACTACATCTTCAGGAAGAATTACCTTTACCCCTCGTTCCTGGGCTAAAGCCAACATTTCTTTAGCAAAGTCTAGACTTTCGGTATCAACAACTGACTGGCCAACCTCATAACCCTGGGCCTTGAGAAAAGTATAGCTCATCCCGCCCCCAATTAGCAGCATATCTACTTTGGTAAGCATATTCCGAATAACCCCAATCTTATCAGCGACTTTCTTGCCGCCTAAGATTACAACAAAGGGGCGTTTGGGTTCTGCTAAAGCCCTCTCCAAAACGTTAATTTCCCGCTCCAACAAAAATCCGGCAGCAGCCGGTAATAACCTAGCCACTCCAACTGTTGAAGCATGGGCTCGGTGGGCGGTACCAAAAGCATCATTCACATAATAATCGGCTAAACTCGCTAATTCTTGAGCAAACTCAGGATCATTCTTTTTTTCCTCGGGGTGAAAACGTAGATTTTCCAGCAGCAACACTTGACCCGGTTGTAACTGCTCAACTGCTGCATTCACTTCCGGTCCGATACATTCAGCAACTTTCTTAACTGGAATCCCTAATAATTCACTAAGCCGCTGGGCCACTGGGTCTAACCGTAATTGGGGATCTACCCCGTTCTTTGGTCGTCCCAGATGTGAAGCGAGAATTACCTTCGCCCCGTTCTGGCGTAAATAATTAATAGTAGGCAGTGCCGCCTGTATCCGAGTATCGTCAGTAATTACACCATTTTCATCTAAAGGTACATTAAAATCGGCTCGAACAAATACCCCTTTTCCAGCTAGATCCAGGTCACGCACGGTAAGTTTCATTATTTATAACCCCTTAGAGGCAACGTAAGCAGCTAAATCTACTACCCGGTTAGAGTAACCCCATTCATTATCGTACCAGGAAAGTACTTTAGCCATATTTCCGTTGGCCATGGTCGATAAGGCATCAAAAATAGAAGAACGTTCATCGCCCCGGAAATCCATAGATACCAAGGGAAGGTCACAATAGCCAAGAATTCCAGACATCGCACCCTCTGCGGCAGCCTTTATCGCTCCATTAATTTCTTCAACCGTTGCACTCTTCTCTAATTCAACTACTAAGTCGACTACAGAAACGTCAACAGTAGGTACCCGCATAGCCATACCATCTAGCTTACCTTTAAGCTCTGGTAATACTAAAGCTGTAGCTCTAGCTGCACCTGTAGTAGTTGGGATAATTGATAATCCGGCAGCCCGAGCCCGCCGTAAATCCTTATGGGTTTGGTCCAAAATTTTCTGGTCGTTAGTGTAGGCATGAACAGTTGTCATAAAACCTTTAATGATACCAAAGTTATCGTTAATAACCTTGGCCATAGGCGCTAAGCAGTTAGTTGTACAAGAAGCATTTGATAAAATATGGTGGTTATTAGGATCATATTTGTCCTGGTTAACCCCCATAACAATTGTAATATCCTCATTTTTCGCTGGTGCGGAAATAATTACTTTTTTAGCTCCAGCCGCTAAGTGTTTCTTGGCATCTTCCGCTTTGGTAAAAAAGCCGGTCGACTCAATGACAATATCAACGCCCAACTCCTGCCAAGGCAGTTCCGCCGGGTCCCGATGAGCCAGGATTTTAACTTCCTTACCGTCAACCACAATACTATCCGTACCGACTTGTACATCCTTGTCATAAATTCCGTGGACAGAATCATACTTTAACAGGTGGGCATTAGTCTCAGCACTGGTCAAATCGTTTACCGCTACAAACTCTAGGTCCGGATGACCAAAGCCGGCCCTGAATACCAGCCTGCCGATGCGACCAAAACCGTTGATCCCAACTCTTACCGTCACAGCAATCTCCTCCTTGTATTTCTTGCCACCTTTAGTTTATTAGGAACTAGGCAGGGAAATCCTCCCTAGCTGGAATCTAATTCCTCTGCGATTTTAACCAAACGCCGCATCCGATGGGCCACAGTTGATTTCCCCGCCGGCGGGTCTAAAAGCAGCCCTAACTCTCGTAAGCTGGCGCTAGGATGTTCCAAACGCAGTTCCGCTAAATTCCGCAACTTAGCCGGTAAAGTCCGCAACTTTCCGCTACTTTCTAAACGCTCAATAGCCATAGTTTGTGTTAACGCAGCAGCTACTGTTTTATCAAGGTTAGCGGTTTCACAGTTCACTTGCCGGTTAACTGTATTACGAACATCCTTGACTACCCTAATATTCTCTAAAGCCAAAACCGCACTGTAGGCGCTCATCCCTGCTAATAGTGTTGCAATATCATCAGCACTTTTTGCATAAACAATAAAACCAGGTCTACGCTCTACCAAACCCGCCTTAACTTTTTGCAGCTCCACTAACTTCAGTAGGTCTTGCCCCAAGTAGTGATCGTCAATATTAATTTCCCAATGGTAGCTTTTTTCTGGATCAGTTAGTGAACCCCGGGCTAAAAAAGCGCCCCGCAAAAAAGACCAGCGACAACAATCTGTAGCCAGCAAGCGCCAGGGGATCCCCCAGAAAGGCCGGAAAGATTCTCCTTCAATTAATGCTAAATCTGCCAATACTTCAACCGCCGATTGGTAGGGAATTATCCGGATCAGATAGGTTAAATTCTTTTGTAACCGTTCTTTGCGGCGGACACTTACTTCCGTTTCGGCACCTAGTCCTTTTCGAGCTAAAGTAACGATCTTCCTAGCCGTATCCGGCATCTCAGTTAGCACCGAAAGACAAGCTCTCTTACCGCTCCTTTTCTCGAGGGAACCGTTAAAAACTAAAAAAGCTGCTAGTTCACTACGGATACAGCAAGGCTGACTGGGCATAAACCTCGCTAGTTCATTTTTGGTCAGCTGTGAAAAGCTCACTGCTGCCCTCCTTTACCTGGGTCGCAAAATAATATCACCATTACCACAGTAGAGTTGCAGTTCAGCACCACCGGCATCCAACCAACCCGATAAGGCGGCACCAATTCCATCAGTGATCGTTGGTTCTAAATAACTAAAAGTCAAGCTATTTACAATGGTTCCCATCTCAGTCTGAGCAATAATTCGAGCCGCTAATTCCGCTGGTAAATGAACTTCGAGAAAACCGAAACCGGCTGCTAACTTATGTATACCTGGGCTGAGCCCTAGAATATCAGCGTTAATCCAGCCTCCGGCCTCTACCCGACTAGCTCCAGTCAAGGTTACCTGTTCCAGGCTACAGGTGCCATCAGCCACTACTACATCTAGGTTTCCTCGATACCCTGAAAGTTTAATCTGACCGGCCTCTAACTGTAACTTGAGAGCAGCTGGCAACTCGTCAGCCGGATAACTCAACTTAAAATCCATACTGAGCTCTTGCGTATCCACCGCTTCCCCAGCTGAATCTCGAACCTCTAAGCACAAAACCCGGTCTACTATACCCCACTCAACTGTACTTTCCTTTAGTCGTTCTGCCTGTTCCGGTGATCCACTAAAGGTGATATCCAGCCTCCGCTGGGTTGAATCAGTATAGGTGAAAGCACCTAGCTCCCAGCCGAGCTCAACTCGATCAACTACCTGGCCCAAATCTGGAGCCAAGTCTTGACTAAATGTTTGTAGAACATCACCTACCAGCTGCCCACCATTTGATCCGCTACAACCCGATAAGAAAAAAACTGTCGCCAAGAGCAACAGAACTATTCTCCCCCACGAATCCCGCATATTCTCCAATATCAGTCCCTTACCTTAATTTTATTAACTACCTCAACTACGCCTCTAGCTTTTGCTGCTGCCTCCAAAGCTTGCGCTTTGAACTCCTCCCGGCTAACCTCACCGATTAAAGTCACTACCCCACCGTTAGCCTGAATTGAAAGCTGTCGTAGTTCATCTGCAGGGTAAAGACCCAGCTCTTCTCCGACCTCAAAACGAACATCGGCGTCGGTAATTTGACCATCAGTACTAATCGCAATAGCACCCTCTACTTTCTCAACACCGGGGATCGCCTGGACAATCGACTCAACATACCTTTTTTCAGCTAAGACATCTACTACACCGACTACAGTAACGGTCTTACCGTTAGATTGAGCCCGCAAACCATAACTACGCAAATTTTCATCATCATCTAAAACAGCCTGAACCGCTTGGGTTAAATCCACATCTGCCACTGTTGGTTTCCCCTCCTTAGCAATTTGGGGTTAGTATTCCCAACAATAGTTAATATTTAACAAGGTTCAATAAAAACTGGGCCAAAGCCTCCGGCAAGTGCCTAACATGCTCATTAACGACTAAAAAATTTCCGGTAATCGCCTCGACACCTAAAGCCTCAACCGCCTCCTGATCTAGTAAAACCGGTTCAGCTCCTTGCTCCCGGTATTTGGCCAGAACATCTTCAGGATAAACCGCCTCATTGGCGACAACATAATCTACTACCCCTTTGCCTAAATGCGCAGCTAAAGCTTTTAAGTGGTCACTAACGGTATACCCATCAGTTTCTCCAGGTTGGGTCATCAGATTACAGACATAAACTACTGGAGCTTTAGCCATAGTTACCGCCCGTCGAATCCCAGGGACTAAAATATTCGGTATAACACTAGTATATAAACTGCCTGGACCTAAAACCACTAAGTCGGCTTCACGAATAGCCGTAACCGCTTCTTCCGGCGGAGCAACATTAGCAGGTGACAACTCGACCCGGGTAATTTGTTTCTGAGTAGCGGTAATCTGCCACTCTCCCTCGACCTTTGAACCATCGGTAAATGTAGCTACTAGAGTTACATCTTCTAAAGTGGAAGGAAGAACCTCACCCCGGACCGCCAATACCTTACTCGACTCTTTAACCGCTGTTTCAAAATCCCCGGTAATTTCAGACATAGTCACAATGAAAAGGTTACCAAAGGAATGCCCTTCCAAGCCGGTCATTTGGGGACCAAAGCGGTACTCAAAGAGTTTTTTCATCAAAGGTTCGGTATCGGCTAAAGCAACTAGACAGGAACGAATATCTCCCGGAGGTAGCGTGCCTAATTCGGCACGAATCCGCCCAGAACTACCACCGTTATCGGCTACAGTAACAATGGCCGTAATATTATGAGTAAATTCTTTTAACCCTCGTAACAGGGTGGAAAGACCGGTCCCGCCACCGATGACCACAACTTTAGGGCCACGGCGTAACTGCTGAAGAGTCAGGTAGTAATCTAAAAACTCGGCATCATTCCCGGCAAAGGCTACCGTAACTACTGAATTAAGGAGGTGCTTAATACCAAAAGCCACTGTACCTACGCCTAAAAAGGCAAATATTAAACCGCTAACCCGGTATAACACCGTTGAAGTTAAATCTAACCAATCAGTCAGCTCTATCCAGAGCCTAGAAAAAGCGGTCCAAAAAGGGGTGAATAGCACCGGTCCTATTACCAGCTCAAACCCAAAGATGGTCAACCAAGCTCCAAAGAAGATTAGGACAATCCAGCGTTTAAAACGCATCCCCGGAGC
>DHRX01000096.1:9064-18695 GCA_002408345.1 Firmicutes bacterium UBA5301
AACCACCGTAAATCTCTGAGATTAACCCAGAACCTTTTCACCTACACACCCCTGCGCTTACCCCTTATTTACCGATATCCCGGTGTTCTACTGTTACCGGATAACCTTGACCACGTAAATACCCACCTAGTTCATTGGCAATGGTAACTGAACGATGGCGTCCACCGGTACAACCGATAGCTATAGCTAGCTCCGACCGCCCTTCGTTAACAAAGAGGGGGAGCTGAAAGCTCATAAAAGCCCGTAGTTTCTCTAGATACTGCCGAGTAACCGGCCAACCGCGAACATAATCACTAACCGGTTTATCCAATCCGGTCTGAGGCTGTAGATGTTCGACATAATGGGGGTTAGGCAAAAAGCGAACATCAAAGATAAGATCAGCATCTATCGGCAACCCGTATTTAAAGCCAAAAGAGGAAACCGTAATATGCATCTTATCCTGAAAGGAGCGTTCCCCGTAAAGAGCCCGGATCTTCTCTTGTAACTGACGTGGACGTAGTTCCGAGGTGTTAATAATATGGGTAGAGCGTCCTCGTAATTCTTGCAAACGCTCTCGTTCTAAGTGAATTCCTTCTAAGATGTTACTTTCAGGGGCTAAGGGATGGCGCCGCCGAGCCTCTTTATATCTGCGCACCAAAGCTTCATCAGAAGCCTCTAAAAATAAGATCGAATAGCGAATTTCATTAGATTCTAACCCTCTAAGGGCTGAAAATAAATCATCAAAAAACTTCCCACCACGAATATCTATAACAACAGCAATCCGCTGAATATTACCGCCAGATTGACCTACTAATTCAACAAATTTAGGCAGTAACAATGGCGGCAAGTTATCAATACAGAAGAAGCCTAGGTCCTCAAAGCTGCGAACCGCTTCTGTCTTTCCCGCCCCAGAAAGGCCGGTTACAATAACAAACTCTAGTTGTTTATCCATAAATTCACCTTATTAAAGTAGGCGCTGCCTCCTCTTTTGTCGTCTAACTTCGGCGATTTGCCGGAGGATTCCTTCCCGTGGAGCCTGGTCAACAAAAGTCTCTGTATCTACAGCATTAAGGATATCCTCAGTTTGTAAACCCGTTTCTAAAGCCAGTAGTAAACCTGATTCTAACCGCCCAACCCGTTTAGGATGGTGGGCATCACTATTAATAACAAAACGAGCTCCGGCTCTTTTAGCAATAGTAATGTATTCAGGCGTAATATGTCCATGACTACAGTTAATTTCCAGGGCGGTTCCCCGACGAGCACAGACCGTAGCCAACGCTTGAGTATCAATGTTCAACCGGTAGCCAGGATGGGTCACCGCTAAAACCGGATACCTTTCCACCGCGTTAATCAAAGCCGCTGTATTCTGCTGACGATTATGTAAATCCCAACGCTTAACCAACTTACCGACCCAATTACTTACACCTAAACACAAAGCATCCCTAAGCCGTGCTGGTTTAACCAAAGGATGTAATCCTACCAATAGATAGTCTAGATGTTCAATGATTTCTGGAGGTAAATCAATATCACCAGCGGTACTGATTACATTAGCTTCTGCCCCTACTAACACTCTAATATTAGGGTGACGTCGTTGGGCTACAAAGACATCAGCTTTAATCTGAATAAAATCAGTAACCCGACGGACCCCTAAACCGAAAAGATTAGCTGGACCATGATCTGATATCCCTACTATATGCAACCCATTAGCTACCGCTGCAACCACATTTTCCTCTACTGTTCCTGTTCCGTGAGAATAACGAGTATGGGTATGATAATCAGCAATAAGTTTCACCTAAAAAAGCCCTCCTCGAAAAAAATAGCTGCACCTTATTGGTACAGCTAGTCTTTCCCATCTTAGTAGAGAGCTTACATCGATTGTACCGACCCTACCGAATCTGAGCGATACGGGGAAATAAATTGGCTTGGGCCATAGTCCGATATTCAAAAAAGACAATACCGGAAAAACCCATTTCTGCAGACCGACGCACTTGGGCTGTCAGCGCTTCCGGCCGATCTAAAATTTTATAAGCCCCGATCCCTGGGTAAACACGTTTTTGGTCCACACAATTCTCAATCTTCTCCAACGCTAAAGCAAAGCGGATCGGATCTTCCAAATAGATCATAGGAACCACAAAGTCCACTAAATCATTTTGAATCCAAGTCGGCCAATCCTGAAAATAATTTTTTCTGGCTACCGTTGGATCAAAGAAAACTGCTGTAGAATATTGAACCGCTCTAGGCTGAGCATCTACTATACTTTTAATATCAGCTACAGTTGCAGTTACTTGGGCCCGACGCCAATCATCCCACTCCGGTCCACAAAAAAGTTGGTCGCTTAAAGGGTCCCAACCGTAAGCCGCTTGAAATTGTTCTCTACTTGAAGGTGAATAACCAAATTGAACCCCAGGATAACGAATATAGTCTAAATGAATACCGTCTACCGGGTACCGCTCTAAAATTTCCTCAACTACTGAGGCTACAAAACCCCGTACTCCTGCGGCACCTGGATCTAGGAAAATAGCTGGAACATCGTCAGTGGCTTTTTGGTAATTACGTAATGAACGGCCAGTATTATCTACTAATATCCATTCTGGATGACGATGTAATACATGTTGTGGTGCTTCTGGAATTTGAGTGATACTAGAAATTGTATAGGCATTAACCCAAGCATGAACTTGTATCCCTCGCTGGTGAGCCTCGGCAAGCAAGTAAGCTAAGGGATCAAAGCCAACCTCCACACCTGGTGCTAAAGGAAGTAAATCTGAATCGTAATAAGATTCGGCACGGCCGCAAACCTGGGCAAAAATTCCTTGAAAGCCTGCTGTTTCAGCGGCTTTAATTACCCCATCGATTTCTGCTTGTGTCGCCAGATTGTAACGTACTACCCAAAGCCCCCTAACCGGTGGATTACTATCAGCTAGATGACCATCGGGTATGTTCCACCACCAGACTGTTAGGGCTAACAATAAGAGTCCAAAACCAAAAAAACTATAAATTCTGCTATTTCTCCATCCTTGGTTTGCCAAAAACGATACACCCTTCCCTCCAGTTCTCCTGGAAATAATTCAGCCTAGTGGTAGGAAAAGCCTGCAATTTATAAGGGTAAAGGGTAATCCTATAACTAGAATAATCTAAAGGAGGATTAACTTGCCCTGGACAATAGGAAAATGGTTAATAACCACAATGCTACTCGGTAATCTAGCCCTATTCTTCTATGCTAGTTATCAGCTCTACCAACGAGTAATTAACCTTAGGACCTACCATGGTTTTAAAGCCCTATTCTATTTTCTACTAATGCTTGGTCTGGCCTTCATAAAAGGTGAGCCTGAACCCCCACCAATTCTTGGCCTAGCCTTACTAATTTGTTTCTTAAAGGATCTTTACGTCTACATGCAACCCTTTAAGCAGGAACAATAATTTTGCCCCGAGAACGTAAGAACTCCTCAATCCCTTGGGCCGTTAAATTCACAATCTGCTCATCCTGAATTCCAGAACTTCTAGCTAAGCGATAGGCATCGCTTAATTTACCGATATGCTCCGCAAAATGGGCGTCACTATCAATAATCACTTTGATATTAGCCTGAGCAGCAAACTCCGCTATAGTCTGGCAATTTTCGGTACTTCCCGTCCGGGTTATCGTCAAGGAGGCATTATTAATCTCAATTACTTTTCCATACTTTGCCGCCGCTGCTACTACCGCCTGATAATCAATAGGGTAATGGGGGTTACCTGGATGAACCACAGCATCTACATGAGGATTAGCTAAAGCTGCTTTCAACGCTTGAGTATTAACCTCTATAGTATCTCCATGGTAACCGGTATCAGGATGGAAACCAACTAATACCCAGTCCAGTTTAGCCAAAATTTTATCGGGTAGATCGAGTTCCCCGTTGGCACCGATAATATTGGCCTCAACGCCTCGTAATATCTTAACCCCAGCTATCTCACGGGAAACCACCGGTAAGTTCCCAAAATAATAGAGATGCGCAGCACCAGGCATATTGGGCCCATGGTCTGTAATGGCCAGGTATTCTAAACCTTTACTCGCAGCTGCCTGAGCCATCTCTGTAATAGTTGAATACGCATGTCCACTGGCGATAGAGTGGGTATGTAAATCTCCGGAAAATTTAACCAAATCAACCATCCTCCTCCTTTTTCTCCTATTCTACTTTTTTCCCATACCCTCAACCTCTTCCTGCTTACCGTGACAACTACTACGTAAAGAGTGAAATTTACTCAAGTACTTTTGAACTACTAGTACATAAGTACTATGTGACCAGGTTAATGGTGATACCGATAGCGGATCACCGGTTAAAGGGTTAATTTGTTCCGCCATAATACCTGCCGGAGAAGTATAGCGATTACACCAATGTAAAATCTCTAACGCTGGCGCTAGTTCAGATAGTGATTCTGCCTTGGCTATTAACCATTCCGCTAGCCACAACGTTGTAATAAACCAAGGATTGCCAGGAATATCATGAATATTTTGGGATACTTGGTGGTAATAGTCGTTAGTATACCGAGCAACTCCACCAACAGGTCCTTTAACCCAAAGCTCTTTCCGGATAAATTCCATAGTAGATACTACTTTTTGATGCCGCGGAGATAATACACCAAAGGCAAAAATACCTGCTACAGAACTATCTAAAGTATAATCTTTGACCAAACCTTCTGGACTAGGATATCCCCCCCGAAGGAACCGGTTTTTTTCTGGGTCAAAAAGATAGCTGATAATTCCCTGCTTAACCTCAGTAGCAGCTAATTTATACTTGACCGCCTGGCTATGATGGCCAAACAAACGAGCAAAATTAGCTGCTCCCCTAAGAGCGCCAAAAACCGCCGCTGCAGTAAAAGTAAAAATCCCCTGACGTTCTTCCCAGAGATCATAACTTTTTTCAGGTAATTTGGTCACCGGATCCCGGTACTCCACTAAAAAATCGGCAGCTTTACATATCAAAGGTGTATATAGTTCTTCAATAAACTCCAAATCTCTAGTTAATTGATAGTAGTGCCAGAGCGCCCAGAGTACTAAAGCGGTTTCATCTTCCTGAATCGGGACTTGCGGTTTCCCAGCTTTAATCCACGGATGCCAGCTAGAGCCCACTGAACCATCTGGATTATATTTTTGCCAAAAAAATCCTTCAAAGCTCAGCAATTTAGTACAGAAGCTAAAAAAACGTTTAGAAATCTCTGAATACCCGGCTTTATCCAAAGCATAAGCCACCAGAGCACCATCACGTGGCCATACATAACTGTAGTGGTCACGGTTAGTTTCCATTATATCTGAATCATTAGCAGCAATAATTGCTCCACCGGCATCAATTTGAGTCCGAATAATTAACAGACTACGCTTATAAAGATCGACCAAAGGCTGGGGTAGGTTAGCAAAATCTATTTCCGATTTATTGACCCAAGTTCGCCAATAAGCTTGGGTTTCATGGAGTAATGAATCCAAACCTTGCTCCCGAACTAAACAATCTAACTCTTGAACCTCTGGCCAACTCTCACCTACGGCAATCCAGTACCAGACTTGAACATCCCCTAAAGGTGGCAAAATAGTTCGCACTGAGATAACACTGTCTACAGAACCTTGAGCGATAGGGTTACACTCCAAAACTCCATCTTCAGCATCCCGCCAAGTCCCTTCTGCTCCACCAAAACGTTTAATTCCAGTAGCGTACTGAAAGATACCTTTATCCTCACCACCCCCCTTTTGACTGGCGCTAATAAGAAAAATCCGGTTAAATTTATAGTGAAGCAGTGTATCCCCCTCCGGATTGAAAAGAGCGGTATCACCTACATCAGTTTGGTTAATACTAAAATCATGGGAAAAAAAGGTGCGTACCTCCCGGGAGCGATCGACTAAGTTTTTCAGAGTAACCCGACGTAAGAAAAGATTATGGCGATAATGAATAGCATCATTAATTCCTAGTTCTAGGCTTAACTCCCGGTTCATAGAGATGACATCAGTTACTAACGATTCAGAACAATAGTCGAGGTGGTTTTCCCAGCTCTCGTGCTCTAACCATCTAAATTGGCCTTCAACCCAGACCCCGATCCGGTTTTTATGGCCCATAATATGGTTCATTTGCCCCACATAGGGGTAATAGAGGTCACGCATATTTAATTTTGAATCAAAGGTAGCTAAGATTTTACCGTTACCAACTACTAAATCTCTCGGCATTTAATAATCACCCATAATTAATTTACCGCTCTAGGAGCGAATAAATCCAAGATTTGTCGTAGATATTAATATAGTATTTCAGAGACGAGGTGTGGGGAATGACTACTACAAAGGAACGCCATAATTTCCCGGAAGAGAAGCCTGATATCCGCTCTCCCCGGGATGTTACTATGGTCTGGCCTCCCCTAGAGTCTGCCCAAACACAAAGTCCGGTAGAGCCGGAACCTGCATTACCCGGCGCTCTTTCTCGGACTATGTTAGTCCTTTTGCCTAGAGACCCGCAAACGCTCTATGCCTTCTGGTCGATTCGGCCAGAAACCAGCGCTCAAATTTCGGCATCTTGGGGACCAAATATCTGGCACGAAGCCAAAAAGATTCTGCGGGTCTACCGCTTGACTCCAATGCTTACTTTTTTTGACCTCGAAGTTGGCGAGGCTAGTACTTGGTATCTTAATGGGCTGGAAGCAGATTGCTCGTACCGGGCTGAATTAGGGTTACTTACTCAAGATGGTCGCTTTATTCTAATTGCCAAATCTAATCAAATTCGTACCCCTCGGGATCGTTTTTCCGAAGATACCGATGAAGAGTGGAAGACTTTAGCCGAACTCTATGGGCTTAGCGTAGGGCTTAAAGAACTACGGGGGTCAGAAGAAGTTTTAGGTCGTGTTCAACAGGAATTAGCACAGGCCATGGGGTCAGAGGCCGTTAGCAGCATTTCTAGTCCTTGGGGGGGCGCTTTTGAACAACAACCTACCGCAGTTGAACTGGAGGTAGAAACCTATATTATTCTCCAAGGCCGGACTAAACCTCAAGCTCTGGTTACTATCAACGATCAACCGGTAACCCTTGATTCCACCGGTAAATTTATTTTCTCTGCCCCGCTTGTTGACGGAGAGTTACCCCTTACCGTAAAAGCAAACTGGCCTCAAGGTGAAAAGCGTTCCCAAACTCTAAATATTTCTCGGTGGACGAGGTGATTAACTAATGAGTCAAGGTTATCTAGCCTTTATTTTACATGCCCATTTACCTTTTATTCGTCATCCAGAGCATGATTATTTTCTGGAAGAGCACTGGTTGTTTGAAGCGATTAACGAAACATATCTTCCTTTATTACGGGTTTTTGAAGGTTGGTTACGTGATGACATTCCGGTTCGCTTAACTATTTCCCTAACCCCGCCCCTTTTAGAAATGCTACGGGACAACCTTTTGCAAGAGCGGTATAGTCGTTCCCTCGATAAAACATTAGAACTAACCTATAAAGAGCTGGACCGAACTACGGGAAACCCTGAGTACCAGCGGGTAGCCTTAATGTACCGTGATCTTTTCGAAACTAACAAGCATGATTTTCACAACCGGTATCACCGGGATTTAGTTGGTGCCTTCGCCCGTCTACAAGAAGCTGGTATTCTAGAAATTATTACTTCCGCGGCGACCCACGGTTTTCTGCCGCTAATGGAAGCCGCTCCGGCTGCTGCCAGGGCTCAGATTATCCAAGGGGTCAATACCTACCAGAAACATTTCGGCCGTTCTCCCCAAGGTTTTTGGCTACCTGAGTGCGGTTTCGCCCCAGGTCAGGATCGCTTTTTAGCCGAGGCTGGTATTAAATACGTTATTGTCGATACCCATGGGCTGTTATTTGCTGCCCCCCGGCCCCGTTATGGCAGCTTTGCCCCGGTCTACTGTCGTAGCGGTGTAGCCGCCTTTGCCAGAGATATGGAAACCTCTAAACAAGTTTGGTCTCAACATGAAGGTTATCCTGGCGACTTTGATTACCGGGAGTTTTATCGCGATATTGGTTACGATTTAGATTGGGAATATATTAAAGATTACATCCAACCTAATGGCGAACGGATTCATACCGGTATTAAGTACTACCGTATTACTGGCCGCACCCCAGATAAGCAGGTATATAACCCTGATTGGGCCCGAGATAAAGCGGCTCTCCATGCCGGCAACTTCCTTTTTAACCGTCAGGCTCAACTCCGACACCTTACCGGAATCATGGACCGTAAACCGATTATTGTTGCCCCTTACGATATGGAACTATTTGGTCACTGGTGGTTTGAAGGGCCACAATGGTTAGATTATGTAGTCCGGAAAACCGTTTATGACCAAAGCGAATTGGCTTTAGTTACCCTCAGTGACTATCTACAAGAGTACCCGCGTAATCAAGTAGCCACACCAACCATGTCCAGTTGGGGCTGGAAGGGGTATAATGAGGTTTGGTTAAACGGGTCCAATGAATGGCTTTACCCCTACCTTTACGATGCTGCCCTCAAAATGCAGGAGTTGGCCCGAGATTATCCTGCAGCTGACGGTGTACTACGTCGGGCTTTGAACCAAGCCGCTCGTGAACTACTGCTAGCCCAAAGTTCAGACTGGGCCTTTATCATGAAAACCGGTACAGTTATCGAATATGCCCGAAGACGCTTTAAAACCCACATCAATCGCTTTACCGGTATCTACGACCAAATTAAAGAAAATCGCCTCGAGGAGCAGTGGATCGCTGACCTCGAAGCGAAGGATAATATCTTTGCTGATTTAGATTACCGTCTCTATGCTTGACTTAAATAACGGACAGTATAGGCCAATGTTCTCGCACCATGGGCCGGCACAGTTACTGTAAATTCGACGGTCTTCGCATCAACTTTCTGATAGGCGTGGGATTTCTGGGTTATTTCCCACTGAGCGGTGGTGTCTAGGTGCTCACGAACTAGAACCGTTACTTCCTGGTCACCGCCGTTCCGTAATTCTACCGTATAAGACTCTTGCCGCAGCTCTTTACTGGGCCGTTGTACCTCGACCTGTCGTCGCTGGGCTTGCAAGTTGAAAGCATAACCCAAAGTCAATTCCGCCTTTTCCCCTTGGCCCAAATGCTCCAAACGGTCTTCCCCAACCAAGCGTTCTGACTTATTATCACCCTTAGTGTAAACCCGTACCCGCCCAGCCGGCAACGGAAGGCCTAACCCTTCTTGCTCTACATTTAGAAACGACAGCGTAGTTCTAACCTGAGTGGCGTTAACCCAAGGGTCGTAAAGATAGGTCTGATCGACCCCGATTCCCTCTGCCGTAGCCAAACGTACCTGCTTGGTCTGGAACGGTTCAATAGTAGTAGGGTTAGCTACTATATACTGGTAATAATCGGCTAGCTGGGAAGCGTTTAAACCCATATCCAAAGCAGCTGCTTCCGATTGAACCGCCATTTTCCCGTACAACAAGGGTCGAACCTCTTCCCGGCTCTGGTTCACTTTTCCTGCCACTAGATTTAACCGCGCCCGGTCATACTTCTGATTAGAGCGGTTTTCTACTGTAGCCCAAGCTACCATGTGGGCTTTACCGGTAGCTTGATCCCATTCTAAACGGTAATCTCCCTGCCAACTTAACCCTTGAGTTAAGTAAGAAACCCCTACCGGTAAAGTAAGATCTTGCTCCGCCAAGTTATTCGTAATTAAGGTAAACGCTGGTGCT
>DHRX01000096.1:18908-23939 GCA_002408345.1 Firmicutes bacterium UBA5301
CAATCCGGTCCCGGTCTTCAGCAACACTTGCCCATATTCTGCAGAAAGGAGTTCACCCCGTAGTTGGGTACCCCCCTCAAGACTCAAGGTTACTTCTTCTCCTAAATATGCAGAAAGCAGCTCAAATTGGCCACTAATACCTGGGCCAAAATTTTGCTCCCAAACCTGTACCTGTTGGCCAGCTTTCCCCCAATCAATTTGAATGGAAGTTGGGTCAACCTCCCGGGGAAAATCGGTCCAAACTAGCCGGTTGACCCCAGGCACTAAATTAACCAAACGTTCTTCCCGAATTAAAGCTAAACCCTGGTTATAGATAGTAACCTCGGTTTCATCAGCAGCCTGCCCCGGTAGGCTACTAATCCCCATTCCAATAGCCGCTAGAGCTACCACTGTTCCAACTATAACTTTGCTCCTAGTTATCTGCATTAATAATCAGCCCCCCTAAAGTCTACTTTATCCTTTAGACGGGGCTGAAGTACAAAAAGTTCATTTAGTCCTTACTATTATGAGGAAAAACCGGAAATTTTGGTGGCATAGAGTTGCGATAACCGGTCAGCTTCTTCCACAGTATCCGCTTCACTAAGTATGTGAAAAAGCGGCTCTTCCGCATCCGGCCAGACCAACGCCCACCCTTTAGAATGGAAAACCTTAACCCCGTCTAATAGTTGCACCTTCTCACCCTGAGCGGTTTCTAGTAGGGAGCGCATAACCTTACCTTTAACCTCCCAAGAGCAAGGGATATCGGTGGACTTCCGCACCGGAACTGGGAATTCCTTTATCACCTGGGACAAGGACAGTCCGGTCTGACCCAGTATTTCTAATACTAATAAAGTAGCCGCCAAGCCATCATAGGCCGGAAGACCCAGAGGCGGCGATTCTCTTTCTAGTAGAGAGCGAGGGTCGGCTTTAGTTCTGAGAACCTCAGCAGTGAACTTAGCGGCAATAGTTTCCACACTGCCGGGAGCATTAATCGGAACCGCTACTTGTTTACGACCTGCTAATAGTAGACCATAAACTAAGAGGTTCCACTGCATTTCTTCAGGGAGCACCCGTCCCTTTTCATCGGCAAAGCTAAATACCTCGCCTCCTGACCCTAACCACAAGCCTAAATCAGCTTGGTTGGACAAAACTTGAGCGCTTAGTTTTTGCACGTTTTCACAACAATCGGCGCTGACCAGATCCGGCAACGTTCTCTGGAGCAATTTAGCCGCCCACCGTGCCGCCGCCCCAGACCAACCAAGATGAATTTTCTGACCTGTCATCACCAAACGCTGGTAATCGGTATGCCTAAATATAGCGGTTAAGTAGGGTTCACCTGCTGTAGGTAAGTAGCTTAATTCTCCCATTTGCTCTGGTTGAGAACGGCTAAAATCTTCTCGAAAGAAGAGGTTTTCTAAAGAACGCAGAGCTGATTGGGCCAAGAGCAAACCCCCGGCATCATAAAACTCGATACTCAGCCGATCTTGACCTTCACTGCGAATCAATACTCCGCCACGTAAACGTAAGTTAGTTATAGTAAAAGAAAGTACTGGAGCTGTAGCCAAGCCTAAATCTACTACGTTAGTTCCTGCCGACAATAACCCACTAATTACCGCTTTTTTCATTATCCGAGCCACTTTTTCCCCATCAGTAGCTATCGCAGCCCTGCTTTTAGGCCCTAGAGTGCAACCAAGGGCAGCCCCTAGCTTAGCCACATATTCTGGAGTAATTTCAATATTAGTAGTGCCAATTACTCCACGGCTACCGAAGAGACGCTGGGGAGACCGATTACCCCAAACAACACTGGTATTAAGAACTAGCTCCGCATCAAACTGTTTCTCCGGCCAAATCCGAACGTTGGGTTTGACTATTACCCGCCGGCCGATATTCGAGCCTTTACCTACTACCGCACCTTCTAATACAGCACTATCATCCTTAAGGGCAACCCGATCCGCTAGAACCGCCCCTTTAACCTCGGCACCACGACCTACATAAACATTTTCCCAAAGTATGGCCCGCTTTAGCGCAGCACCCTCCCGAACTGTACAATTATCACCGATAATCGTATATTCACCGACTAATGCATCTTTAGCAATATAGCAATTACGCCCAATATAACAAGGACCGGTGAGGCGGGCACCTGGTTCGATAGTGGTTCCTAGCCCAACCCAGATATCTTCGGACCACTGCCGACCTTTTTTAACAGCTTGCACTTTACCATCTAAGAGATCAAAATGCGAGAGCCGATACTGTTCTAGGCTACCAATATCTGACCAGTAGCCTTGGGCAATGTACCCATAGAGCGGCCCCCCCTTTTTAAGTAAATAAGGAAACAAATCTTTTGAGAAGTCAACCGCCGTACCGGCCTCAAAATAATCGAAAATCTCCGGTTCCAAGATATAAATGCCGGTATTAACGGTATCACTAAAGACCTCACTCCATGACGGTTTCTCTAAGAACTGGTTAATCCGCCCGTCGGAATCGGTAATGACTACCCCATACTCTAAAGGAACATCTACACGAGTTAGCAACAATGTAGCCAACGCTTGCTTTTGACGGTGATACTCTAAAGCCTGTTGTAATTTAAAGTCGGTCAAAGCGTCACCGGAAATGACTAGAAAGGTTTCATTTAAAAATTCCGCTGCATTACGAACGCTCCCGGCGGTACCTAACGGGCTATCTTCTATATAATAAGTAATCTGCATACCCCAATCGCTACCATCACCAAAATAATTCATAATCTGTTCCGGAAGGTAACACATGGTAATGGCTACCTGGGTAATACCTTCTTTTTTCAAAAGCAGTAAAATATGTTCCAAAATAGGCTTATTGAGTATTGGCACCATCGGTTTCGGCAGATCGCAGGATAAAGGGCGCAGTCTGGTGCCTTTACCACCAGCCATAATTACCGCTTTCATCGACTAAGACCCCCTCCAGAAAAATTTGCAGCATAACGAGACGGCACTACTGTTTCCTGGAGCTTACATGCTGGTTGAATAATGGGGGTAGCTTTTTCCTGAACTTCAGCAATAACTCGGCGGTAGACATCCTCAGTCTGCTGTGCTATCTTAGACCAATTGTAGACCGAGTGCACATCCCGTAGCGCTTCTTGGGCCAGTTCTCGAGCTAAGTCTGGTTTGTGCAACAAAGTTAATAGATTATCTGCTAAAGAGTTCGAATTACCGGTATAAGCCTTTAATCCGTTAACACCATGGACAACAATTTCTCCTAAACCACCTACATCGGTAACTACTACCGGTGTTCCTGTAGCCATAGCCTCTAGCGCTACAATCCCAAAAGGTTCATAAAGGCTAGGATAGACAGCAATATCCGCTACAGCATAAAGTTTATTGAGGGTACTTTCGTCTACATAACCTGTAAAGCTGACTAGATCATCTAACTGTAGGTTATGAGCTAGGTGGCGCAGTTCATCTAATAAAGGACCACGCCCTGCCAAAACGAAACGGACATCACGGTAATACGCCTTAATCTTAGGGATAGCAGCCAGTAAATCTTGGGCGCCTTTTTCTCGGACTATCCGGCCGACAAAAAAGACCAGCTTCTGATGATCAGCTGCGTAACGTCGCCGGAAAAACCGGAGGTCTTCACCTTCCGGAACCAAAAACCGTTGGGGATCCACCCCGTTGGGCAAAATCTGAATTTTATCTGGGGGTAGTTGAAAAAAGGAAGCCAACTCCTGAGCCATATATTTACTACAACAAATCACTTTCCAACTTTCATAAGTTAACCACCACTCAGAATCGCTAATTTGCCGCTGGAGATCGTTATGCAGGCCGTTGTTCCGTCCATATTCAGTTGCATGAATAGTCGCAATTAAAGGGAGGTTTAGAGCATGTTTCAGTACTCGAGCCGCATAAGCACCGAGCCAATCATGGCAGTGGATTATGTCAAAGTTCTCTTGGAGCGCCAGCGCAACCGCCTGCTCCAAAAAACCAAAGTTAAGGTTAAGCACAGATACAAAGAAACCCCGGGGGTCAGGATAGCCTAAACGAGCACGGTGTACATGGACCCCTCCCACCACTGAATAGGTAGGTTCTTCCGAATATGGGCCGGTTAAAACATGTACGGTATGTCCACGAGCAACTAAAGCTTCTGAGAGTTCTTGAACATGACGAGCTAACCCACCAACAACCTGGGGCGGGTATTCCCAAGACACCATTAATATCTTCATGTGATCCCCCCAACCTATTAATAAGGGTAGCATATGCAAATTAAGGCTATTTATGCGTAAAATGGCGGATTACTGCAGCCGTAATAGCTCTAGCAATGGCTTGTTGGTACTGAGGATCTGAAAGTAGCTTTTTTTCTTCTTGGTTGGTAATAAACCCCAATTCTAGTAGTACTGCGGTTGCCTCTGAGTTACGGAGGATGTAATAGACTCGGCCGGCCAATGGAGAACGGGTATGGTGGGGTCCAATTTTACTTAGTTCTTCTTGAATAAGTAGAGCTAAACTTTTGCTCTCAGTAGAATCAGGTTGGAAAAAGATAATACTACCACGATGAGCCGAATTCCCGGCAGCATTAATGTGGATGCTTAGTAACAGATCAGCCCGAGATTTTTCCGTAATCAGCACCCGGGAATTAAGGTCCCGTCGATGCCGGGATTTATACTTGTTACTAAGGTAGCTTAACTCGTGATCTCCTTCCCGGGTTAAAACAACAAAGGCCCCGGCTTCTTTTAATGAACGACGCAACCAATGAGCGATCTCTAAGTTTAGGTTTTTTTCTAATAGACCCTGCTGGTCATGGGTCCCTCCGTCAATACCGCCATGCCCAGGATCAACTACGATTATCCGACCTACTAACGGCGGTAACGACCAGCCTACTTTGCCCATACCAAAACCGACCGCGGCTGTTATTAATAAAATCAGAGCTAACGGGACCAAAGAATTCCGCCAGGCACAGGATACCATACCATCAGCTCCTAACCTGATTTAACTCATGTATATTAGTCGCCGCTAGCAAATATATTCACAGTAGGCTATTTTAAACCGGAGGGTGAAAAATGCGCCACAGTAAACTGATTTATGC
>DHRX01000096.1:24143-28357 GCA_002408345.1 Firmicutes bacterium UBA5301
CAACAAACAATCAGCGGTGCTATTGACCGTCCGATCTACTTGGTTCCAACCTCAGAAAGGATAGTCGCCCTCACCTTCGATATTTCTTGGGGCCAAAACGAAGTTAAAACGATCTTAGCTCTTCTAAAAGAATATGAGGTTAAAGCAACTTTCTTCCTCTCCGGCCCTTGGGTAACGAGCCACCCAGAACTGGCCCAAGAGATTAAAGAGGCAGGACACGAAATTGCCAGCCATGGGCACCGCCATATTAACTACAGCTCATTACCGCCAGAAACTGTACAAAGAGAAGTCCGTTTGGCTCAAGAGGCGATCTATAAAGTAACTGGGGTCCAAACCAGCTATATCCGTACCCCTAATGGTGATTATGATGAAAAAACAATCCAAGCCATCAGGGAGACCGGCCATACCGCCATTCACTGGAGCGTTGATTCTAAGGACTGGCTTAATCCAGGGGTTCCTGCTATCATCGACAATGTACTTAAAAACGCCCAATGCGGTTCAATTATCCTACTCCACGCTAGTAACTCAGCGCCCCAAACACCGGAAGCGCTACCAGCAATTATTACCGGGTTGCAAAAACAAGGGTTCCAGATTGGGACCGTTGGTCAACTGCTCTCTGCCTACCACAACCGTCGCCCCCCCTTAGCCCGCTAATCACCGGTAACTAGAAGTGGTAATATCTCCTGTATATAGGCCCGTAATAATTCTGCCACACTCCAAGCTTGAGCCGGACAACCTTGGGAAGTATAGGGATATTCGGGTTCAAATATTTCACTAATCTGCCCGATTCCAGCTTGAGTCAGGTTGGCCCGCAGCGGATCGAGGAGTATCTTTGCGGTCAGAGCGGCTTGGGTCGACTGGTTAACTCGGAGGTAAGCGGTAATAAAAGGACCGGTTAACCAGGCCCAACTGGTACCCTGATGGTAAGCTGCATCCCGTTCCCGAGGGTTACCGGCATACCGTGGGTGATACTGGGGTTCACCTGGGGCCAAACTACGTAACCCACCTGGGGTATAAAGATAGCGCCGGACCTGTTCAACAACGGCTGACGCTTTTTCCCTACTAATCAGGAGAAAGGGTAAACTAACCGCAAATATCTGATTAGGTCGTAACGCTGTATCCTTAGTTCCATCTGTAGTTATTAAATCGTAGAGGCAGTTCCGGTCAGGGTCCCAAAACTCTCTAGTAAAAGTTTGACGCACTAGTTCCCCAGCCTCACTCCAACGGAACGATAGATCCAAACGACCGACTAACTCGGCGAAACGGCTACCGATCTGAAGGGCATTGTACCACAAAGCATTAATTTCAACAGGATACCCGATCCGCGGAGTAACTACCCAATCACCTATTTTTGCATCCATCCAAGTCAACTGGACCCCTGGTTCCCCTGCATGCAGTAGTCCATTGGGTACGGTATGAATGTTGTAAGCTGTCCCCTGCAAGTAAGAACTAATAATTTCATAAACACCGGGCCACACTTGATCGACTAAGAGCCGGTCCTCTGTCTCCTGCCAGTACTGATAAAGAGCGACCAAAAACCAGAGGGCTGCATCTACCGTATTATAGGCGGTCCCACCTGCATCAGTAAAACGGTTAGGTAATAGCCCGGCCTGAATATGTTTAGCATAAGCCAATAAAATCTCCCTGGCCAAGGTGTAATTTCCAGTTGCTAAACTTAATCCCGGTAAAGCAAGCATCGTATCCCTTCCCCACTGGGTAAACCAAGGATAGCCTGCAATAAATCCAGGTACCCCTAGCGAACTCACTGCAAAGGCCTGACCAGCAGCGGCCAGCCCAAGCAAATCTGACCACAGGGTTGGATCTAAGGTCTCCACTGCTAGCTTGGTAATCCCCTTAGAACCCCAATAAGCGGTTAGATGACTCTGAAAAGAACGGGTCCGAGCACGGCGCTGGCGATATACAGTTGTAAAATCATATTGAACCGGGGACTGTCCTTCCTGAACTGGGTTAACTACCCCAACTAGTTCTACTGCTGTACCCGGTTGAAGTTTAGCCCGAAACTGGCCCGGTCTGAAGTGATGTTCCCAGGGTTCTAACCCCCGTTCGTCTTCGAGCTGGTAATAGAAGTTCCGATACCACTCTCCAGCTAAATTGAAAGCTGCTCCCGGCATACTTAAAATCAAATCTTCGGCAGCTCCTGGCAGCCTGATTCGGCAACCGTCAGCTTGAGGGGTTACCGCTAGTGGAAGCTGATCTGATTGAGTAATACTATGGTAATCCCGCTGATTTACTAGGGGATCAACTACCAGCTCTACCGCTGCCTCAGCTTCGACTAGGTAATAGCGGATAATTGTAGCGTTAACTCCAGGCACCATGATAATACTCTTTTCAAGAATAATACCATCGCAGTTATAGAGTAACCGAACTACATCGGTATCTACCTCGGCGGTAAGTAAAAAGCGATAACCTTCTGGATGAATAACACCACCAAGATACTCATTGGTTACAAGGTGATAAGAACGGCCCTGATAACTTAGGTGGGTTTCGGCTTTAGACCAAAATAAGCGACGTTCCCCATTTGGTAACGCCGCTACTAAAAGTCCGTGGTAGCGCCGAGTATTACAATCAGCTAAAGTCCCGGCGGCAAAACCGCCGTTACCGTTAGTTAGTAACCACTCTTTCTCTTTGGCTGCAACAAAAGTTAACCGGGAGAATCGGTACATATTAACACCTCAGGAATACCATTTGCTTAACCCCGGTTACTTCATGCATCATTCTTTTTGATCCGCCGCCGGAGACCCCAAAATACCCCTGCCCCACCTAACAAAGCTACTAAGCCACCACCAATAAGTAAGTTGGCATTACTTTCGTGGACATTACCTACCGGATAGAGGATTGCTCCTTGTTTAGCCTCAAAACTATAGGCCAATTGAGCTTCCTGATCATGTTTTCCGCTACGGGGAGCAAGAAGGTCAATCACGTTAGAATCCAAATTACCGTCGGTACCGCCACCAAATACCCAGTCACCACCTCGAGCAGTAACCACCCGATACCCGTCAGGACCGAACCCATCATAACCGCCGACCAAAACATAATAACGCCATGTTGATTTAGGTAGCGGTAAGACCGCAGCCGGGACAATCACTCTGATTGTGCGGTCCCCGACAACCCCTACTTCTACCCCCCGGCGTTCTATTAACTTATCATCCTTCTCTAAAAAATAAGCCTTGGTACCACCCCAAGGGGCGATACGAATCCAGATATCCCAAGGATACTCTGGGGCAAAGGTAACATTAGCACCAGGATTAGCCGGTAAAACCCGGCCCCACTTATCCCGAGAATCGATATAAATATCCACCCGTTGGTGGAAAAAGCCTTCCGGTGCTTGCCAGGGGTTTGTAATTAACCCAAAGTCCAGTTCATACCAGGCGACTTCCCCTTTATTAATTACCCGAAAAGCTAAAAGATCGAGGAGGCTTCTATGCGGTTCAAAGCTAGGATGTTGGGGATAGATATAGTCACCGGGCCCACCGTCATCACCTACCGGATCGGTCATACTAAAAACTACCGTCTCTCCAGCCATCTCTGGTGTGGTAACTAAAGCAGATTGGCCCCGAAAGTATCCGAATAGAAGTAAACTTAGTACTAAAACAACTGCTAATTCTCCGACCATCCGCAGGTCAAATCGGGTTACTCTTTTCATGCCACTCACCCCATTTTCGCTAATGCTTATGAGGAGAGAGAAAAGATTATTACAGCAGGACTTCCCTCTTCTGAAGCAAATCCTTGTTTAAATGACAGCAAAAATGTCTATGGTGAGGACCCGACCGTCAATCAGTTAGAAGCAGAAGCTGCCACGCTGATGGGTAAGGAAGCCGGTCTTTTCCTCCCTAGTGGAACCATGGGTAATCAGGTAGCTATCTTAACCCATACCCAGCGGGGTGATGAGGTAATTGTCGATTCTGATGCCCATATTTTTTACTATGAATTAGCCACCCCAGCGGTCGCAGGAGGGGTACAACTTTTCCCGGTTCACAACTTGCATAGCGCTGAGGGTATAGCAAAGTTAACTGCAGAGGCGGTGGTATGCGCCAAGCCGGTGTTTTAGCTGCAGCTGGCTTAGTGGCCCTTAAAACTATGCCCCACCGTTTAGAGGAAGACCATGCTAACGCTAGTTTCCTCGCCCAAGGGCTAGCTGCTCTTCCGGGAATTACACTTGATTTGAATAGCGTACAGACCAATATTGTAATTTG
>DHRX01000155.1:0-16444 GCA_002408345.1 Firmicutes bacterium UBA5301
ATAACTGCTTTTGCCCCATCTTCCATAGCTTTTGAAACGGCCATAGTCATTCCCCGGTCCTTAAAAGAGCCGGTAGGGTTAAGACCCTCATACTTAGCATAGACTGGAAAATCTAAACCAATTGCTGGTCCAATTGGAATTAAAGGGGTATTTCCTTCTTGTAATGTTACCACTGGAGTATTTTCCGTAACCGGAAGGTACTGGCGGTATTCTTCAATTAATCCATGCCACATTATGCTTCTCCCTCTACTCTAATAATGTTATCAACCTCAAATACGCATTCTAAAGCCCTAATCTCATCCATGGCTTGGGTAAAATCGGCTTCGCTTACTTCATGGGTAACAAAGACCAAGGGAACAGGTTCTCCCCTTCCTTGCTGAATAACCGAATGGAGGCTAACCCGGCTACGACCAAAAGCTGTGGCGATCTGGGCGAGAACCCCTGGATTGTCCAAAACTGAAATGCGAATATAGTACCTGCTGACTGTGCTACCCATGGCTAACTGATTCTTTGTATATAGACATGAGCAGGCTTTTTTGGCTCCACTGTCACGGGCTATATCCATAATGTCCGAACAAACAGCGCTGGCGGTAGGCATATCGCCAGCCCCTCTTCCATAAAACATCAGTTCCCCCACAGCATCTCCCTCAATATAAATGGCGTTGAAAACATCGGAGACAGCGGCTAAGGGGTGTTGGTTAGGAATAAAGGTGGGGTGTACCCGTGCTTCGATCCCGTCTGGAGTATCTTTAGCAATAGCTAAAAGTTTGAGGGTATACCCCAATTGATGACCATATTCTAGGTCAATAGGGGTAACTTTTCGGATCCCCTCGACATAGACTTTAGAGAGATCCAGGCGGGAGCCAAAAGCAATGCTACCTAAGATCAATAGTTTATAAGCAGCATCGTAGCCATCTACGTCACTAGATGGGTCGGCTTCAGCATACCCTTTGGTTTGGGCTTCAGTCAGAGCTGTTTCTAGATGTGTACCTTCTGAGGCCATTTTTGTCAAAATGTAGTTAGTAGTCCCATTAATAATACCCATCACTTTTGAGACCTGGTTAGCGACCAAAGACTCTTTAAGGGCTTTAATGACTGGGATACCACCTCCTACACTAGCTTCGAAGTGAAAGTGAACTTTCTGTTCATCAGCTAGACTAAGTAGCTCTTGGCCATGTTTGGCCAATAACTCTTTATTGGCGGTAACGATATGTTTGCCAGCCAAAATAGAGCTACGCAAGTATTCGGCAGCCGGAGCTACACCACCCATTACCTCTACAATTACGTCAATATCTGGATCGGCAACGATTTGGGAAAAATCAGTCGTTAAGAGGTGCGAGGGGATGTCTACCGGTCGCGGTTTAGCTAGGTCACGTACTAATATTTGACGAATTTCCAGAGTGCGTCCAGCTCGCTGGGCCAGTTCTCTGCCGTGCTTGGTAATAATTTGATATACTCCACTTCCTACAGTACCCATTCCTAGTAGGGCAATCCGTAATGGCTTCATCGTAGGTAAAGGCCTCCTTGCCACAGTAATTTTATATCCCATTTGACATGGCCAGGGAAACTCCTTCTGTAAAAAGAAAAACCGGGCCTAAACCCGGTTTGTTAGCCAAGATTAGTCCAGATTAAAGAATGATGCAAATTAATCCACCACTACCTTCGTTAACAATTCGCGTTAAAGTTTCCTGGAGTTTAGCCTGGGCATTTTCAGGCATCTGGTAAAGCTTGTTCTGGATACCTTCTTCCACAAATTCATGCAGCGGTTTACCAAGGAAAGCAGAATTCCAAAGAGCAGCCGGGTCTTTTTCAAATTCAGTTGTCAGATAACGCAACATTTCCTCGCCCTGGCGTTCATTGCCAACAAATGGAACAACTTCTGCTTTAATATCCGTACGGATTATGTGAAGAGACGGTGCTCCTGCTTTTAGTTTAATTCCAAAGCGACCGCCATTCCGGAACAACTCCGGTTCTTCAAAAACAATATCATCAATATTCGGGGTTACAATTCCGTAACCTCTTTCCTCTACTTCTACCATGGCTGCAGCAACTTTATCATATTTTTTCTTGGCAGTAGCCATTTCGACCATTAAAGTAAGCATATCATGCTCTCCTTCAATGGTAAACCCTGTAAGCTCTTTAACTACATTAAAAAATAGCTCTTTTTTAATTTCAGCCGCTAGCAAAATCCGGCCAGAGCCTAAATTTACTTCAGCGACTTGCGCGTCAGCGATGAAATCTAGTTCTTTAAGGGCGGTAATAGCTTTGTACGCATCGTTAACCTTTGTAACACCTTCAATTATATTAAAACCAGTATCGTAAGCGGTTTCTCGTAACCAATAATCGGGCTGTAGGGCATCAACCCACTTGGAAAAACGTAGAGCTACTTCCCGGACCGGGAATTCATAAAGAACTAAATTCAGAAGTTCGTAAAGATCCTCAGTTTTCATTTTTAAACAATCTAAAATACTGACCGCTACCCCATACTTTTTGCTTAAATCTGCAGCCAATTGCTGGGTTTCTTGAGCTTTAGGTTTAGTGGTATTGAGAACTAAAACAAAAGGTTTGCCTAATTCTTTGAGCTCAGCAATTACCCGCTCTTCAGCATTAATATAATTTTCTCTGGGAATATCGGTAATCGAACCATCAGTGGTAATTACTAAGCCTATAGTAGAGTGGTCAGCAATAACCTTCCGGGTACCGATTTCAGCCGCTTGTGCGAAGGGGATCGGTTCCTCGAACCAAGGGGTATTAACCAGACGAGGTCCTGATTCGTCGGCGTAACCAATAGCCCCAGAAACAGCGTACCCAACACAGTCTACCAAGCGGACCTTTGGAGATAACCCTTCTTCTAAGTCAATACAGATTGCTTCATCTGGTACAAACTTTGGCTCGGTAGTCATTATAGTTTTGCCTGAACCGCTTTGGGGCAGTTCATCTTTGGTTCGATTGAGAGTTGTGACATCTTTAATGTTGGGTAGCACCAATAGATCCATAAAACGTTTGATAAAAGTGGATTTTCCAGTACGTACCGGTCCCACTACGCCGAGATAAATATCCCCGCCAGTACGCTCTGTGATATCCTTAAACAAATTAAACTTTTCCATTAAATCTTTCCCTCCTCGATTCTCTTGTAGAGGAACCATACGGAGATATACGCAAATTAACCCTCTCCCCTGTAGCATTAAATATATATGAGCCCTCTGGGTGAATATATCACCGAAATAAAAAAAATCATGGTTAAACCATGATTTTCTACTACGAACGGTCAGGGTCGGATTAAAATGGCAATGAAAAAAGTAAAAATTGGTCGGTATCAAACCAGTTAGTTGTTTCTCCATTAAGGGTGTGAACTTGCCGCAAAATTTTTGCCGCAAAATCGAGCACTACTATCTGTAATTTAAAGGTTTTTCCTGTCTCTAATCCTGGAATCCTCCAACGAGCAATGCTCAATTCACAAGTATAACCTTGAGGTGTTTCCCGAATAGCCGCAATACACCAGCGGGGATCGGTAGGGGTTTGAGATTCAGGGAAAAAATCAGCCACTACACAGGTGCGCCCTAGTTGTTGTTGGTAGGTAATAATTAAAGCACATTCTCGGCCGGTCTCACCTAAGTAGATCCGGATAGCATCGTTTCCCAGGAAAGTCTGACTAGAAAAATCGCTAAATTCTAAAGTATCATCGATAACTTCAATAGCTAAATGTAAAAAGAAATCATCATAAACAGCGGCCCACCGTGGAGTTTGGCTAGACTGATTATTAGAAAAAAGCTGAAAAGAGTCGGCAGGCCATTCTGTTAATACCCCATCAGGAACTATCCCTGTAGTTGGCATTTGAGGCAAGGATATACTAGCCCAAACTGAAATAGGCCACAATAGCTGCCTGATAATCAATAAACTAGATAGTATGATGGTTTTACCATCCACGAAAATCAACCTCGCAATGTATATGCTGATAAGAGGTATGACTCGTCTTCCCGGGCAGCTCCTCTCTCCATTAGTTCAATCACCGCTTTTCGTGGTGACTTGTCATGAAAAAGGATTTGATAAACTTGGTTTGTAATTGGCAGTTCAGTATTATAGCTATCTCCTAAACTGTAAGCAGCTTCTGTAGTCCAGACCCCTTCAACAACCATATTAGATGCAGCAAGAATTTCTGAAAGTTTTTGGCCACTACCGATAGCCCTACCGGCTCTGGCATTACGGCTATGAAGGCTAGTACAGGTAGCAATTAAGTCCCCCATGCCAGCTAAGCCGGAAAAAGTTAACGGCTCTGCTCCCATCGCCACACCAAGTCGAGCCATTTCTGCTAACCCCCGGGTCATTAGCGCTGCTTTAGTATTATCACCGAAACCAAGTCCATCAGAAATACCGGCAGCTAAAGCAATAACGTTCTTCATAGCTCCAGCAACTTCGACCCCAACCAGATCATTAGTCGTATATACTCGGAAACACTGAGACATCAATAGCGCTTGAGCTTCTTCAGCAATCGCCGCATTCAAACTACTAATTACTGTAGCGCTGGGGATTTGCCTACCTACTTCCTCAGCATGGTTGGGCCCAGATATAACCCCGATTTGCTGCTGTAGTGGTTCAGGCAATACATCTTGGGCCACTTGAGACATACGCATTTGGGTTTTATCTTCGATCCCTTTGCAAGCTGTAATTAAGCATTGCTTATTAGTTAAATAAGGGGCTGCTATTTCTAATGTTGCCCGCAGAGCCTGAGCTGGAACAACAAACAAAATCAATTGAGCTCCGGTTAGTGCAGTTTCCAAATCACTCGTAATGGTAATAGCTTCCGGTATAGTAATCCCAGGCAAATACTCTTTGTTTTCGCGAGTTTCTGCAATCAATGTTGCTTTTTCTTGATTCCGTGCCCAAAGAGTAACTTGATTATCTGCTACATTGGCAATGATGGCTAAAGCAGTACCCCAACCGCCTGCGCCAATAACTGCAACTTTACCTCGCACTTTTTCTCTCCCCTTTTTGCCCTAACTTTAATTCTGTTCCTGCTAGAAGACGTTTAATATTTGGTCGATGACGCCAGATAACGACTAGGGCTAAAATTAAACTAAATAAACAGTATGGCCAGGAATAACCGGCTATTAATGTTACAATGGGGAAAGCGATTGCTACTGAAACAGATGCTAAAGAAACATACCGAAACAATAGTAAAATGGCAAGCCAAACCAAAAAAAGCAATCCAACAACCTTAGGCATTAAAGCGAGTATAGCCCCAGCAGAAGTAGCTAAACCCCGTCCACCTTGAAACCGAAGAAATAAGGTCCAACTATGACCAACAACCGCTGCTATAGCGGTAGCTAATGGCAGTAACTCTGAACCTGTCTGTACAGCTAACCATACTGAAACGAAACCCTTACTAGCGTCGCCAAGCAAAACTAAACCAGCTAAGATTGGACCAAAGGTTCTTAATACATTAGTAAAACCGATATTACCACTGCCATATTCTCGGACATCTTCCCCCTTAAACAGTTTAGGAAGAATATACCCAAAGGGAATAGCTCCTAAGAAATAAGCCAGTACTATATAGCCTAAATTATTCATCGCTTTCTACCTTTCTTTTGCAATAAGTTTAAAAACTATAGGGGTACCAACAAACCCAAAAGCAGACCGAATTTGATTTTCTAAGTAACGCTCATAAGAAAAATGCATTAACTTTGGGTCGTTAACAGAGAGCACAAAAGTTGGCGGTTTAACCCCAACCTGCGTAGCATATCGAACTTTTAGCTGCCTCTTTTTGTATGTTGGTGGCGGCTGGCGCAGAACCGCTTCTTCCAACACCCGGTTGAGAGCAGAAGTAGAAACACGCATAGCCTGCTGTTCGGATACAAACTGAACTAAATCCATAAGTTCAGCAACTCTTTGCCCAGTTTGGGCAGAGATAAAGATCAAAGGTGCATACTGTAAGTAACTAAACTGAGAGCGAATAGCCTGTTCGTATTCAAGATAAGTATAGGAATCCTTTTCAACTAAATCCCACTTATTGACTACGAGAATTATACCACGTCCTGCTTCATGTGCATAACCAGCGATTCGTTGATCCTGTTCAGTACCGGGTTCATTGGCATCTAAAACTATTAAGACTACGTCAGCTTGTTCAATCACCCGCATAGCTCGGAGGACGCTGTAGTGCTCTAAAGATTCGGTGATTTTAGGTCGGCGGCGAATTCCAGCCGTATCCACCAGCAAATAATGCTGTCCTTTCCACACTAAAGGTGTATCCACCGCATCACGAGTTGTACCGGCAATATCAGTAACAATAACTCGCTCTGTTCCAACTATTTTATTAACTAGAGAGGATTTACCTACATTCGGTCGACCGATTACGGCAATTTTGACAGTCGCCGGTTCTACTACTTCCTTTTCTGCTGGTAGTAGGTTGATAATTTCGTCGAGAAGGTCTCCGGTTCCCATACCATGTAAAGCACTAATCGGAAAAACTTTTTCAAACCCTAACTGGTAAAAGTCATAGATAATCGGAGAATGAATTTGGCTTTCCAGTTTATTTACTACGACTAATACTGGACGATTAGCTTTATGCAAAATCTGAGCTACTTCATGATCTTGGGGGGTTAAACCGGTACTACCATCAACAGTAAATATTACTAAATCAGCTTCCTGTACAGCTGCTTCTGCCTGCTGACGTACCTGAGTTCCAATAATATCAGTATCATTGAAATCAAGTCCCCCGGTATCAACTAGAACAAATTCACGACCATTCCACTCAACCGTTCGATAAATTCGATCCCTAGTTACCCCTGGGACTTCTTCAACAATAGCCCATCTTTCTTGGATGAATCGGTTAAATAATGTGGATTTTCCTACGTTTGGCCGACCAATTATTGCAACAATTGGTTTACCCATTAAGCCACCTCGCATACCGGCTACGTCTGGACTCAGAAAGTAGTTTGGCTAAGTCAGAACCGGTCTGATCTATGATTTTAATTGAAAAACCAGACTTTTGAATAAGGTTTTCTACTTTCCAACCATCTAAAGTTAGGCCCGCCTGGTTAAAAATAATTTTGGGGATAATAACTGTCCAGTCAGTACCGTATCCATGTTGACGCCACTCCATAAGTGTATTAACTATATCCTTTCCACCTAATAGCCCAGTAACAGTAACCGATTCGCCAAGGAACTTATTGGGTACAGTTACCAACCTAATCTGACCTTGTAGATAGGAAGGCAAGGCCAAATATATAGGTTGTAATGCCTTAACGCCGGAAACCCCTGTGACAAGTAAGTAGTTTTGACTTAACTTACTAGGCGGTTTAAAATCTGCTGTAAAACTATCCCAAAAAAGCCGTACTAAACCAATACCGTTTTCCAGCTGTGGGTAACCTTCATATTCTTGATCTCTGGGTATCGGTAAATTGGCTAGCAAATAAAATTCATCGGCAGCATAGATCAAACGTTGCCCTCGTTCCTGGTAAAATCGGGCTTGCCAGGCTTTGATGGTTTCAATTACCCTACCCGCCTCTTCGCCTGTAAAAGTTCTGAGTAGCGGCAATCCTTCCCTATATTGAGTTAATCCTACCGGAACAGCTCCCAGAGAAAGGCAAGCAGAGCCTAAGGCACCAATTTCTTGAATCGATCGTTCCAGTTCTACCCCGTCATTAACCCCAGGAATAAGAACTAGTTGCAGATGGTATTGGATTCCTGCAGCGGCTAAGCGTTCTAAGTTTTCTTTGATTTGGCTGGATTTATGGTTACCCATGAGGCTACGACGTAACACCGGGTTTAAAGTGTGAACTGATATATATAACGGCGACAGTCGGCTACTAATAACCCTTTGGTAATCTTCTTCTGTCCAGTTAGTCAAGGTAACAAAACTACCTTCTAAAAAAGAAAGACGGTAATCATCATCCTTAACGTACAAACTTGCTCGTAACCCTTGAGGAAGTTGGCGTACAAAACAAAACTGGCAGTTGTTTTGGCAACGCCGAACCCCATTAAACAAACTGGTCGCAAAAGAGAGGCCTAGTTCAGTATAGGGATCCTTGGCCAAGGTTACCTGGTGAGTTTGACCATTACTATCCCTATATTCTAGGCTAATTTGCGATGCTAGGATAGCTTCCTTATACTCCAAAATATCTCGAGGGTAACTACAGTTTACCGAGAGAAGGTAGTCACCTGGCTGGATACCCACCTCTTCAGCTAGTGACCCGGCTTGTACATCTTCAATGTAAATTCCGTTCTCCACCGGCTCACCACTCCTCCGCCCTAAATTCTCTACTTCTAGAATGTAATCCTTTTTGGACTGATTCTACTAATTCGACAAAGTTAAAGTAACTCATTTTAATTCCCCAAATCGTTAACGGTCTCCCAATTGTAATTAAGCCTAACCCCCGAGATAGAGTTCCACCAATCGTAGTTAACAAATGAAGGCGCTCTAAGGCGTTAACTAGTATGATTTTTTGGGGTGAGTGGCCATAGTACTTTAACATACTAGGGATCAAATTTTCAATAAGTTGTGCAGCACTTTTTCGCCCTAAAATGTAAACTTCATACCCTAACGGGTCACGACCAATTAAAAATGGTGTACCTAAGTCTCTAGTCATAGTCCGGTCGTAATGTGGGGTATTCAATAATTCAGTTGTAGTAGGTATACGGTCTTTAGGTAGATAGCCACAGTGAATTGCCGCTGCTACAACAGACGAGTGGGAACTACCGTAACAATGATATATTATTTTAAAATCCATCAAGCGCCACCTGCTTGGATACGAACCAATCGATTACGAGTATCCTCAACTAAAGCAAGAATTTTAGGATAAGCCTTTTGGACTCCGTAGGTGACTAATGGACGGCCAGGAAAAATCAGTCCAACTTCTCTGGATAGAAAACCACCGAGACGCATAATCAGGTTAATGCAAGGCTTGACATCAGCAAAAAGATAATTTTGTTCATTTTCGCCTATGATCCGAGTAACTCCTTTCAGGGTTTTCAGTAAGGTTTGACTATGGTTCCGTGCTCCTATGATAAAGATATCATGACCATTTTCATCTCGTCCCAGATGGACTAAGGTTCCATGAAAAGAGGGTGGAACAGTATCAAAAAATTTCAATTGTCGAAGCTCTTCGGCTGTGGGTATACGGGTTGTTGGAAGTTGCTGAAGATGAATAGCTGCAGCCACCGGAGAAGCGTGGCTACCTCCGTAACAATGGTAGATAACCTTCATGGCACCCTCCCTCTTTAAAATCATTTCCTAGCCTACCCTTCGTCTTTTCCCAATATGCTTATAGTAAAGAAGGGGCCTTACGGCCCCCTTCTAATCGAACATTAACATTATTTTAGTATACTATTTCTTTAAAGCGTCACCGAAGATATCGCCAACCATGTCGCCAATGGTATAACCTTCTGTAGTTGGTTCAGTAGGTACAGATGCAGCTTGCTTTTTAGGTGCCGACTCTTTTTTCTTAGGTTCCGGTGCAGCCTGTTTAACCGAAAGGCTGATTCTTTTGGCTTCGGGGTCAATATTTAGCACTTTTACCTTAACCTCTTCGCCAGACTTTAGCACATCTTGAGGGGTATCTACATGCTGATAAGCTAGTTCAGAGATATGAGCTAACCCTTCAATCCCAGGTGCTAGGCGAATAAAGGCACCAAAATCCACTAACCTAGTTACAGTACCAGTAACGACATCCCCTTCTTTAATCTCCTTTTGTAAGGTAACCCAAGGATCAGGAAGTACTTGTTTGCGACCTAAGGAAATTCGCCCCTTTTCTTGGTCTATACCGAGAATTTTAACTTTGATTTCCTCTCCTTCTTTTAGAACATCAGAAGGATGGTTCACTCTTTCCCAGGCGATCTCGGAGACATGCAAGAGGCCTTCAACACCCGGTTTGATCTCCACAAAAGCCCCAAAACTAGTTAGGCGTTTAACAATACCACTAATAACATCGCCTTCTTTAATCGATGCAAAAACTTCCTGTTTCGCGGCTTCTTGTTCCGCTATTTCCACTTCTTTGTGGGACAAGACTACGTTTTTACGTCTTTCATCAACTTCTAATATTTTAAATTTCAACGTTTGCCCAATAAACTGGCTCAAGTCTTCAACATACTGAGAAGAAGCCTGGGAAGCAGGAACAAAACCACGAACCCCTAGATCTACTAAGAGACCGCCTTTGACCTCTTCCTTAACGGTTGCAGTAATAATCCCATCAGCAGATTGAGCTTTCTGTATTTCTTCCCAAGCCAGATCAGCATCGGCCCGCTTTTTGGAGAGAATTGGATGGCCTTCTTCATTTTCAGTTTTAATTACAACAACATTAAATTCGTCCCCTACAGCAACGACTTCATTAGGATCGTCAATTTGAAAACGAGTCAAATCTTTGACATCTATAATCCCTTCAGTTTTATACCCAACATCTACTAAAACTCTGTCTGGCTCAACTTTGACTACGGTAGCGTTAATCAACGCACCTCTTTCTAGTTTAGGACCGGTCATCTCCATTGCTACTTCGGCCATATTTTCTGGCGCTGAGGCCTCCGGTTGATCTAGATTTTCAGTCTGTTGCTCTTTAATTTCTTCCATTCTGGATAAAACCCCCTCAATGATCCATCTTGGAGTCGAGGCACCAGCAGTAATTCCTATGGCGGAAACTCCTCGAAACCAGTCCGGGTTAATTTCGCCCGGACCTTCAATATGATAAGTGCGAGCTCCGGCTGCACGTGAGATGGTAGCTAAGTTCGAAGTATTGGCGCTATTTTTGCCCCCCACAACGAGAATAACTTGGTTTTCTGTGGCCAACTTCATGGTTTCACTTTGTCGTCTCGTAGAAGCAGGACATATTGTGGGATAAATGCGCAGTTCTCCAACTTTTCGCAGTAGTTTATTTATGCAGTCCTGAACATTTTCCCACCTTTGGGTAGTTTGAGCAATAACTCCAATCTTCTGTCGAGTAGTTAACTCTAGTTTGTCAATGTCATCTGGTCCACGAATCACAACTGCATTGTTTTCAGTATGCGCTTTAATCGCGATTACTTCAGGATGACCTTGGTCCCCTATTATATATACTTGATATCCATCTTGATGAAGTTGTTTAGCGTATTTTTGTGCTCTACGCACAAAATTGCAGGTAGCATCGACAACATTAAGCCCCATTGCACGCGCTCTAGCCAGTTTCTCAGGGGGTAAACCGTGAGATCTGACCAATAAAGTTGATCCAGCAGGTAACTCTGCTAAATCATTAACAACCCCTACACCACGAGAACCTAAAAATTCAATAACTTGCGGATTGTGAATAATTGGTCCCAGAGAAAAAACGTTTTGACCGCTGTTAGCAGCTGTTTCCAGGGCCAAATTAACCGCTTTACCTACACCAGGACAATACCCAGCATTTTCGGCAAGGGTAATCCTCAATATCAATTCCCTCAATTTCTACTTAAAACTCTAGTAGTACTTATCATCTATTATTATAAGCCACGCAAGAGCATTTTCTGCATAATCCCGCAAAATCCTGCTAAGAGTTCGTAACAGTTCCTTTTTAATCATAAATTACGAATCTTCGTCATTATTAATTGGCTAAAATCATTCAAATCATCCCTACCGGGTTTGTTTTTCCCTACAGGCAATTGAAAAGAGATTGGTTCACCAACCCTGACCTCAACTTGCCTACCGTTACGCCAGACTCGAACTGGAACAACAGGTGACTTGGTTTTAGATGCTAAAAGGGCAATGCCGTTCTGGGCATCTTTAGCTTCACCAGGCTTCACTCTTGTGCCTTCAGGAAATAAGGCTAGCGCTTCTTCATTATTTAGAATCGCTAATGCGGAACGAATCGCTCGCGTGTCTCCAGCTCCTCGGTTGACCGGGAAAGCACCTAAACCATAAAAAATTCTCCTGCTTAACGGACCTTGGAATAGTTCCATCTTAGCCATAAAACGCAACGGTCGGTTTATCCCAATACCAACAAAAATAGGGTCCCAATTACTATGGTGGTTAGCAGCAACAATAATCCGTCCATGGGAAGGAACCCGATCTAATCCGGTAACGGAATAGCGAAAACGGAGTCGAACATAAGTTCCAATTAAAAATTTGGCCAGAGAATAAAACATTGTGTTCACCTTCTGATGCAGTCTCTCAAACGTGCTACCACTTGCTCAATAGTTAGGTTAGTAGTATCTATTATTATGGCATCTTCGGCTGGGCGAAGTGGTGCAAATTCTCGAGTAGAATCAATAGTATCTCTATATTCTAGGTTCTCCCGAACTTTCTGAAGGCCTTTTTCATCTTGGCAACTTCCGTATATTTCATTATATCTACGGTGGGCTCTAGTCTCTAAATCAGCGGACAAATAAAATTTATAGTCTGCAGCTGGTAGAACCACCGTCCCTATATCTCGACCATCCATAACCACCGAATTTTCCGCAGCCAAGGTGCGCTGTAAATGTAATAAATAAGCTCTAACACCAGGGGTTTGTGCTACCTGAGAAACATACCGACTTACTTCCTCTGTTCTTATGGCCTGAGTTATATTCTCACCGTCGACTAAAATAATCTGTGGTTGGTCGTCTTGGGATGGAGTTAAAACAATATCAGTATCTAACGCCATCTCGGTTAAAGCCTTTTCATCTGTTAAATCCAACCTTTTAGCTAACGCTTTATATGTTAAGGCCCGGTACATCGCTCCGGTATCAATGTGAATAAGGCCTAGGTCTTGGGCTAAACGTTTTGAAACGGTGCTTTTCCCTGCTCCAGATGGTCCATCAATAGCAATAGTAATTTTCCCATTGTTCACGGCTATTCCCTCCCCTAATACGTTAATTTTTGAATGGAGCTGCAACCTAATACAGACCGGTAAACTTCTGTAAATTGTGGATATGAGGCTTTAATACTTTCGGCTCCTGTAACTACTATAGGGCCTGTTGCTCGGATCCCTAAAATCAAAGCAGACATAGCAATCCGATGATCAAGGTTACTTTCTACTTCTCCACCTCGGATCATAGCGCCGCCTTTGATTTTTAACCCGTCGGCTAATTGAGTAACAGTTACACCTAAACGAGTAAATTCAGCGGTAATTGCAGCGAGACGGTCCGATTCTTTAACCCTTAGTTCAGCGGCATTAGTAATTGTAGTTATCCCCTGAGCATAAGCCGCGGCTACCGCCAACACAGGTATTTCATCAATTAGGTCTGGTACTAGGTTCGGAGGCACCTCTATTCCAGTAAGTTGCGATGATCTTACTACTAAATCCGCAACCGCTTCTCTACCCCAGAAACGTTGGTTAGTCAGATGAATTTCTCCACCCATTTGACGTAAAACTTGAATTAGTCCAATTCTCCGAGGATTAATTCCTACATCAATTAAGTGCAACTCGGCATGGGGATGTATTAATGCTGCCACTATCCAATAAGCAGCAGAAGAAATATCTCCTGGAATCCTAAGTTCTAAAGGGGAGAGCGGTTGTCCACCGTTAATAATGATTTGATTCTGTTCTAGCGTTAACTGGGCTCCAGCTTCTGCAAGCATTAATTCCGTATGGTCCCGAGTTGGAACTAGCTCTTGGTAGATACTTTGACCTGGGATTTGTACGGCAGCAAGTAAAACTGCCGATTTTACTTGAGCGCTAGGGACAACCCCTTCTATTGTAGCTGGGTGTAGTCGGGGAGAGGGTAAGACTACGACCGGAGGAAAAGTGTTCTTTCCCCGAGCAACAAAATTAACCCCCAATTGGGATAGGGGGTTAATTACACGATCCATTGGTCGCTTGTTTAAAGACCGATCCCCACTAAAGATAGCTAAAACCGAACTAGGAGCAACCAGGCCAAGACTAAGCCTAATAGTAGTTCCTGAATTACCGACATCCAGGACAGAGGACGGTTCTGAAAAATTAGCCAGACCGCAACCTTTAACTTGTAGGTCGGTACCGTTTATTTGAATAGTGGCCCCTAATTTTTGGAAAATATTAGCGGTAGCAAGAGTATCCTCGGCTACTAAGAAATTAGTGAAATTTGATTCACCTTCAATTAAACTTCCGATCATTACAGCCCGGTGTGAAATTGATTTATCACCAGGGATTGCTATTCTATCTTTAATTTGTTGATTAATTGCTTGTGGATCTAAACGTAGCTTCATATGCACCTCAAACGTATTCTTCTAAACGTCGGACCTGTTGGGCCAAAGCTTGAAAATGTTCTAATGTCAGAGATTGTTGTCCGTCTGAAAGGGCTGTAGTCGGATTATGATGAACCTCAACCATTAAACCATGACTTCCTGCAGCGATAGCCGCCTGGGCTAAAGGAGTAACTAATTGCCAATGCCCAGAAGCATGGCTCGGATCCACAATAATTGGCAAATGACTTAACTTTTTGACCAATGGGACAGCGCTAATATCTAAAGTATTACGTGTAGCCGTTTCAAAGGTGCGAATACCACGTTCGCACAGTATTACCTGGGTATTACCTGCAGCTAAAATATATTCCGCCGCCAATAACCACTCTTCAATAGTAGCGGCAAACCCTCTTTTAAGCAATACTGGTTTAGAACTCTTCCCTACCGCTTCGAGGAGCGGGAAATTCTGCATATTACGGGAACCAACCTGGAGTAAATCTACATATTCAGCGACCAAGGATACATCATCAGGGGAAATTACTTCAGAAACAATTGGAAGACCTGAAACTTCCCGGGCCTCAGCTAGGAATTTAAGTCCCTCTTCTTTTAAACCTTGGAAACTATAGGGGCTGGTACGGGGTTTATAGGCGCCGCCACGTAAACATTGAGCTCCTGCTTCTTTTAAACCTTTCGCTAAAATCAGAAGACTTTCCCGATCTTCTACCGCACAAGGTCCGGCAATAATTAGTGGTGGATAATTTCCGCCGACTAGTGTTTCACCAATTTTAACCAAAGTGGGTTCTGGAGGGGTTCCCCACAATACTAACTTAGCTTTATTCATTCTTTAATCAGCCTGCTTTGCTTAGTTGTTAACAAGTTAGCTGTTGCTGTTAAGAAAGTCGTATTTTCTTCCTCTGTACCGATAGTTACTCGAATATAAGTAGGTAAACCAAAAATATCACATGGTCGAATAATTACCCCTTGTTTCAAAAGATCTTGAAAAAGCCGACGTCCATCTTGAAAAGTATTAACGAGAATAAAATTGGTCTCAGTATCAACCGGGGACCAGCCAAATTCGCGAAAACCAGCTAAAAGCTGTTTTTTTCCTGTTGCATTTAAGGAGCAAGAACGCTCGAGGTGTTCCTGGTCAGCAAGGGCTGCGTAGGCGCTAATTTGAGCCAGCCGATTGACATTAAACGGCTCACGAGCTTTCTCTAATAACTGGATAATTTGGGGATGAGCCAGCCCATAACCGATACGAAGCGCAGCTAACCCGTAAATTTTAGAAAATGTTCGGAGTACTACGACATTAGGGTATTGCTGAAGGTATGCTGTTCCGCTCTGATATTCAGAAGAAGTAACATACTCAGCATAAGCCTCATCAAAAACAACCAGTAGATGCTCGGGAATTTGGGCTAAAAACGCAGTTACTTCCTGGGCGGTGACTATGGTACCAGTAGGGTTGTTAGGGTTACAAATAAAAATCAGCTTAGTCCGAGGAGTAATGGCTTGTTTAAACCCTTCTAAGTCCAATCGGTGGTTATGACACGGCACTTTAATTGTAGTTGCGCCCATTAAATCAGCAGCAAACTTGTATTCGCTGAAGGTTGGATCAGCGATAATTATTTCGTCATCAGCAGTAAGGAATGTTTCCCCTAAGCGTTTGATAATTTCATCCGAACCATTGCCAATAGTTAGCCATTCAGGGGTAACCCCAAATTGGTTAGCCAAAGCTACTTTTAACTGTGCGCTACTACCATCAGGATAAAGATGGAGCTGAGAAAGGGCTTCCCCAATGGCTGTTACCGCTTGGGGCGAAGGTCCTAGGGGGTTTTCATTAGAGGCTAATTTAACTATAGAATCGAGACCATATTCGGCTTGAACTTCTTCAATTGGTTTACCTGGTTCATATGGTCGAATAGCTGCCAATTCACGGCGGCTAAGTTCAGTTAAAGCTTTCAATCAGAATACCCTCCTACTAAATCTGGACGCAGAATCTGGGCTCCCCGCAAATAAATATGGTTAACCTCTTCCTGGTCCAGGTCAGTATTGTATAAAATCAAAACCCGAATGCATTTGTCCAAAGCCCCAGAAACAGCCATTTCAGTTAAACAAAAAAGCGGTACAGTTGTCCACCCTAGTTCTCGAGCGGCTACCGCTGGATAAGCTGATTGCAGATCTGGTGTCGCCGAAAAAACAACAGCAGCTATATCAGTAACTACTAACTGATTTCTTTTCTCTATCTCCAGAAGTAATTCCTTTGTAGCAGCTTTAATTAAGTCAGGATTATCAGCTTTTACCGTTATTGCTCCTCGGATTCCCCTGATTTTTCCCATTTTCCAGCCCCTTTCTGGCTAATTGTTTTAG
>DHRX01000155.1:16566-18026 GCA_002408345.1 Firmicutes bacterium UBA5301
TTTTAGGTTAACTACTTCCTGTTCCGTTAGTAACCGATATTCACTGACATCTAGCCCCTGTAATGTTAACCCACCAAAGGCGATACGGACTAATTTAAGGACCGGATGCCCAATATATTCACACATTCGCTTTACTTGACGTTTACGTCCTTCAGAAAGCACCAATTTTAGCAGCGAAGTTGTTCCTTCATAACCTAATAGTTTAACATCGGCTGGCCAAGTGAGTCCATCATCAAGAGGTACCCCGTGTCTCAGTTGCTCAACCTGATCCGACGTAACTTTTCCCTGAACTAAGGCTAAATAGGTTTTGGGAACTTGAAAACGTGGATGGGTTAATCGGTATGTTAGATCACCGTCATTAGTTAGGATAATAAGTCCTTCGGTATCATAATCTAAACGTCCTACCGGAAAGAGCCGATACCTTTCCCATTTAGAACTTATTATATCTAATACGGTAGGCCGCCCGTGGGGATCCTGAACGGTACAGAGAACACCAGCCGGCTTATTTAATAATAAGTATATAAGCTTGTCCACAAGGGATATTTCTTTACCGTTAACTGTTACTTTATCTCTGGGATTTACTTTAATCCCTAGCTCAGTTACAATCTCTCCATTAATTGCCACCTGCCCCTGCAGAATCATCTCTTCTGCCTTACGCCGGGAAGCAACACCGGCTTGAGCTAAGTATTTTTGCAAACGCATTATTTAACCTCTTTTCTCTGGTTTCCCAATATAGAAAAAAGGACGGTTTGGTTTCCGTCCTCTCACCGCTAAACATTAGTCAAATACTTATTGAGGATCTGGTTGGGTTTTGTAAGTAATAGTTACCTTTTCTTTGCTTTTGATTGCCGAATTATTCTTAGAAATATCGGTTTTAGTACCATGGCGCAATTGGTCAATAACTTTAGGAGCCAGGTCTAAAAGCCGGTCGTAAATAGCGGCCTGCCCTCCTATGGGAAGTAAGCGCATATCACCATCGCCTACTATTAGAAATCCCATAGGTTGGATAGAAACACCTGCTCCGCTTCCACCACCAAAGGGATAACCCTCTTGGTCGGTTTGAGTCTCGTCCCCTTTTTTGGGGGTTGGAGTCTCTGATTTAGTAGCTTCGTATTCACTACCCCCGGCAGCAAAACCAAAAGTAACCCGGGAAACCGGCACAATAACTTTTCCGTCTGGAGTTTCTACCGGTTCTCCCAAGATGGTATTCACATCGATCATGCTTTTAATGCTGTCCAGTGCTGTCTTCATCAACCCTTCAATGGGGTGTTGACCTTCCATTACTGGTGACCTCCCTCAGGAACGCTGACGAGTTAGGTCTTTGGCGCTCTCATAGATAATTTCACCGAGACTGAAGGAAAGTATGCATCGAAATCGGCCTTGAAAATGCCAAACATTAAATAGGGGTTCAATACAAATAGTTGGTTTCTGAGTATAGTGCAGATGCTTCAACTTTCCTT
>DHRX01000134.1:0-122 GCA_002408345.1 Firmicutes bacterium UBA5301
ACCTTTGGTGGTTGGAACTGGGTTCCACCGCTACTGGTCTTTTTCATTAGCGCAACGTTGCTCAGTAGATGGAGCCGGCGTAGGACCCCCGATTTTTTTCAGGAGAACTGGGAAGAACGAGG
>DHRX01000134.1:418-4591 GCA_002408345.1 Firmicutes bacterium UBA5301
ACAGAAATTGGTGTTAGTTTAGGCGGTCGGCCGCGTTTACTCTTTTCTCGGAAACTGGTAGCTCCTGGTACTTCCGGGGGGGTCACTAGAGCCGGGCTCTGGGGGGCATTTGCCGGGAGCCTAGTGATAACTTTAGTTGGTTTAGCCCTCTTTATTAGCGGTGGTTTGAACTGGTTTATTGTTTTTAGCAGTACTTTGGCTATTTTTATAGCCGGCTTTTTCGGGTCTGTTTTGGATAGTGCTTTAGGGGTATGGGTTCAGGTTAAGCGCTATTGTGATTATTGTCTTAAAGATACAGAAAAGCCGATTCATTATTGCGGCTATCAAACCCGGATAATACGTGGTTTACCAATGGTTAATAATGATGTGGTAAATTTCTTCTGTTCACTAGCTTCAGCGTTAGCGGCCATGGGAATATTAAAGGTGTTTAGTTAGAAACGAATTGACAAAAAAAGGGAATAATAGTATGCTATGTCTACTGCCAGCTACCCTTGTAGAGGAGGCTGGCATTGTTGTTTGGTATCAAACACACTACTAAAGAGTTACCGGTTATCGCCGCGAAAGTAAGAGCGGATCAAAAACGAGCGCCTAAACAGGGTCTACTTTGGCAGAGAGGTCAGGTTAAAATAGACTTGTCGACGGCTGAAGGCCGGTTCGAACTGTTAGTTTACACCATTTTGTCCGGTGCGAAAGTTCGCCGTACTGTTTTAGACCAAACCTTTCAAGAATTGCGGGAGGCTGGATTAGTTAACTCTATTCGTCTGGCTCAACAGGATCTCCAAGACAAAGAAGAAGTAAAAGAGGTCTTATCCTGTAATTATCGGGCATTAACCTCTCATATCCGCAAAATTCAGGCAATCTTTCAAGCAGGAATAAATGTAGAGCAACAATATTCAGGGGATATTGGCACCTTATATGCTATAGCAGCTGGTGATTCTGGGAGCGTTATTAAGCGAGTACGTGAATTTGCTGGTATTAACCTTCAGGCCAGCTGGTTTTGCCGGGAGATGAAGTTGGCTGGGGTTTGGGCAGATTTAGATCGGTCGATCTGTTTAATTGTTGACCCCGAAATAAAAGTCCCCCTTTGGTATTTAGGCTTCGCTGGGGTTGATAGTTATTTTTTGCGCGATGTTCCGGTGAGAGAGTGTTTTCAGGCTTTGGAACGCTATTTTGGTGGTGACCCATTTCCAGTATTAATTAAAAGCCGTTGGTACTGTCAAAAGGGGGATTCAAGCCTTTGTAAAGGCCAGTGCTCGGTATTTGAGGTTTGCCAGATAAGGTTTCGGGAACCGGCAGGATGTTTTTAACAGATGTGGAAGTTTTTATGTTATGAACAAATCAGGGGGTCATGGTTATTTTCGGCCGCTTAAATCCCGGAGAAAAGGTAATAGCTCTTTTCCGTTTTTCCTTTATTATCTGGATGATTTTAGAGGTGTACTTGTTTTGCCTATCCTGTCCAACGGTTCTAACCCCGTGGGGCATTTCAACTTATTTTATAGTCACTTGCCTTTTAATGCCGTGGGGTGAGGCTTCGGGTATCGGTAGTCAGGCTTTTTGGTCAGCTTTAGATTTGCTAGCAGCTACGTTTGTTTTCCTTTCTTTAGGTAAGCCAGTCATAGCAACTTCTCTTTTTTATGTTGCTGTGGTCTGGAGTTCCCGGTTTTTATCGGTTTGGGGTGGTATTGGTTATGCCGTTATCACCTTTGCGGTTTATGCCTTGTTAATATGGACCCATGGGTTAGGGGGGTTTAGACTGGTTCCCCACTTTTTAGCCATGCTGGGTCTGGGCATATTTACGGCATTATTTTCAGAAACTTTACGGGAAACCGAAAAGGAACAGTATAAGAGCGGTTTACTGTTAAATGAGTTAAAAACGTCCTTCCAGGAACAGCTGGCGATCGCCCGGGAGCTGGAGAAATCCAATGCGAAATTTAAAAGGCATGCCATTGCTTTAGAAGCTTCCCAGCAAGAGTTGGTTCTCCGAAACCAAGAGTTAAGGTCTCTAACCGAAGTCTTACGGGTAACCGCCTCGACCTTGGATATTCATCACCTATTGGAACTATCTATGCTGAAGACCGCAGAGTTTTATGAGGCCGATGGGGCTTTCCAATATTTACAGCCCGACGAAAACGATTTAAGTGATTTGACATTGCTTACCTGTTACAGTATTAGTCGAGAAGAGACTAGCACTATTGTCCAAAAGGTGATGCCAATCCTCGCAAGTTTGAAAACCACTCTTAGTTGGCGCCAAGGGCAGACGCCACCTTTGGCCGGCTGGCAAGACCCGCTCCGAGATTTAGGTATTACTAGCTTCTTGGCGGTCCCTTTAGTGGTTTCTAATCAAGTGGTTGGCATGATGGCTTTATTTAGCCGTGAGGCTAATGATCTTACCGTACAAGCTCAGGAGTTTATTAATATTATTTCTTCACAGCTCAGCTTAGCTTTAGATAAAGCTATTCTCTATATACGGCTGAAACAACAGGCCATTACCGATGGTTTGACCGAACTATATAATGTACGGTATTTTTACGAACGTTTGCGGGAGGAGATAGCCAAGGTAGATCGGAAAGTTTCCCAACTTTCCCTAGTGATGATTGATATTGATTGGTTTAAAGATTATAATGATAATTTTGGGCACCAGGCCGGTGACAGTTTGCTCTGCAAGGTAGCCACAGTTCTGACTAATAACATGAGAGAAGGGGATGTGGTGGCTCGTTATGGCGGGGAAGAGTTTACGGTTATCTTACCAGATACTAGTCATAACGAAGCGCTGGTCATGGCCGAACGCTTGCGGATAAAATTTAGAGAAGCCCAGTTGCTCGATGGGGGAAATTTCTGCCAGCCGGTTACCCTCAGTCTCGGTGTGGCTACATATCCGGATCATGCCGATTCGTCCAAGGATTTGGTTAAGGAGGCAGATCGAGCCATGTATCAAGCGAAGGCCCAGGGGAAAGACCGGGTTTGTTCAGTGAATATCCCAATAGAGAACACGGGAGAGTGAATTAATACAGGATTCAGCTCGAAAAAGTCGAATATTTGGCGAGGCAACGAACTAGAAAGTCATTATTTTGCACCGTTCGTACTTGCTCTTATATACAACTTATAGTATCCTAGTTAGGGCTACATACTACATGTTGTGGTTCTAACTAGTTTTATTTTGTTTAATTATTTAGGAGGTAACGCAATGGGGTCCCAGTTGTCTCAAAACGCTTTAAATGTCTTAGAAAAACGCTATTTAAAAAGAGTCGGGGGGGAACTGGTGGAGACCCCTGACGATATGTTTGAGCGGGTGGCCCAAAATGTTGCGGCGGTAGAGGCCGAAGTCTACGGTAAGGATGAAGCTGCCGTGAACAAGATTAAAGAGCAATTCGAGGAAATAATGATCAATTTAGAATTTCTACCTAACTCGCCGACGTTGATGAATGCTGGCCGAGAACTCCAGCAATTAGCGGCTTGTTTTGTTTTACCGGTGGATGACTCTATGGAGTCTATTTTTGATTCTATCAAATATGCCGCACTAATTCATAAAAGCGGTGGAGGCACCGGTTTTAGCTTTTCTCGCTTACGACCCAAAAATGATGAAGTCTTGTCGACTGGTGGTGTAGCTAGCGGTCCGATCTCTTTTATGAAAGTTTTTAATGCGGCTACTGATGCTGTTAAACAAGGAGGGACTCGGCGTGGTGCTAATATGGGAATTTTGCGAGTCGACCATCCCGACATTCTTGAATTTATTAATGCCAAAGAGGATAATGAGGATTTAACTAACTTTAATATTTCGGTAGCTATTACCGATGAATTTATGGAAGCTCTCAAGGAGGGTAAAACCTACCCGCTGCGAAACCCTCGTAATAGTCAACCGATTAAGGAATTATCGGCTCAGGAAGTCTTTGATAAAATTGTCGACGCTGCCTGGCGTAATGGCGAGCCGGGGATTGTCTTTATTGACCGGATTAACCGGGATAACCCTACCCCCCATATCGGCGAGATTGAGAGTACTAACCCATGCGGAGAGCAACCTCTTCTGCCCTATGAAGCCTGTAACCTAGGCTCTATTAACTTAGCTCTGATGGTCAGGGAAGAGGACGGCCAGGTTGAAATTGATTGGGATCGGTTAGAATACGTGATCCGGGTTTCGGTACGCTTTTTAGATAATGTTATTGATGCTAGTAAATA
>DHRX01000060.1:0-1090 GCA_002408345.1 Firmicutes bacterium UBA5301
CAGACTGGTAGTCACAAGTACATCTGCACCTAAAGCAACCGTATAAACCTCGGCTAGCTTGGCCGGAATATCGTCACAGAGATCGGATTTGGTCAGAATAACAACCGGGGTTGCCATGCTATCCCAAGCGATAGAAAGATAACGTTCTAACCGCCGTAGGTTAAAGTTGTTATTTAGCGACATACAGATAAAAACAGTGTCAATATTTGCGGCTACTACCTGGCTTTGATGGGCTGTACCTGCTGCTTTACGAACAAAGAAGCTTTGGCGGCGCAACAGATGCTGAATAATGGCATTACCTGCGCTATCATCGACCCGGTCAACCATAACCCAATCCCCAACAACAGGGTAATCAAAGCTGTCCCTGGCTGTAAACCCTAGCTTGCCTGAAATCTCGGCCTGGATTATACCGCTTTCTGTAACCACCTTGTAAAGGCCCTTATGTTGTACTGCCACCCGGGCTATGTACAAACCCTCATATAAAGTAGCTTCCTGTTCAAAGTGGTGGTTTAAGCCGACCGCATATAAATCTACTTTAGGCATTGGGATGCCCTCCTCTTATTTAGAGCCCATACTTTTCCTTTAATTTTAAAATCCGGTAAACGCTCTGGTCAATCCTTTTTTGCGAGATAACGCCGGTCTTAACTGCTTCCTGGATCGCTCTTACTACAACCTCTTCCTGATCATAGCCATGGCAGACTAAGACGATATCACTACCAGCATTGATTGAGTTTACCGCCGCGGCACCGATCTCAAAGTTATTGACAATAGCTCCCATAGTCAGATCATCGGTTATTACCACGCCAGTAAAACCCATCTCTTCTCTTAGAAGGTCTGTAATGATAGCTTTAGAAAACGTCGCTGGGTTATCAGGATCGATCTGAGGTAGTAAAATATGGGCGATCATAATAGCATCGACTTTATTCTCTACCGCCGCCGCAAAAGGTACCAGTTCAAAGCTGCGCAACCGCTCTAAATCATGATTTACTGCCGGTAGCCCAATATGGGAATCTACTCCCGTATCTCCATGGCCAGGAAAATGCTTGACAACAGAGATAATTCCTTGAGATTGCAACCCTAACATCGTTTC
>DHRX01000060.1:1293-1489 GCA_002408345.1 Firmicutes bacterium UBA5301
TCGGGGTTACTATTGATATCAAGGACCGGAGCAAAGTTCATATTGAGACCATATAGTTTCAATCTTGCCCCTAAAACACGGCCAACTTGGTAAGATAATTCAGCGCTATTAATTTCGCCAAGCTCCTGGCTAGTAGGAACCTGCTGAGACTCATCAGGTATCCGGGAAACCCGACCACCTTCTTCATCGACAGCTA
>DHRX01000060.1:1682-4256 GCA_002408345.1 Firmicutes bacterium UBA5301
ATCCTTAATATTTCTTTTAAAGAAGATAATGCCGCCAATATGATCGGTTTCGATTAATTTTTGAGTCCGCTTATCAATCTCGTAACCAGCAACCCCGACCATAACTAATTGGCCGACCTTTTCTTCTAAACTCATCTTTTTAATCTGTCTTTGGATATTATCACTGCTCACTTGGGACCAAAGATAACCTAAAACCAATACTAGTCCTAAACCCAATATGAGAGCCAGCTGTTTTTTATTCATCTACTCCACCTCGACTAACTAGCATAACCCCAGCTACAACGATGCCACCACCTACTAGATGGGCCCAGGTTATCGGTTCACCTAAAAAGGCCCAAGCAAAGTAGGCCCCTAAAAATGGACCTAGGTTGGTTACCGTCCCGGCTTCCCCAGCTGAAACCGTCTTTAACCCATAATTCCAGAGCAGAAAGGCTAGGCCTGAACCAGCTAATCCCAAGTAAGCTACCATCGCCCAAGTTAGCGGTGAAACCTGGGGCCAACCGCTACCAACCAGATCTAGCATCGCCAAAGGTAGCAAAAATGCGGCTCCAAAAAGCGCGTTAAAAGCCGTCACAACTGTAGGCGCAAGTATAGCATTAACCCGCCGTCCTAAGATAGTAAACAACGCCCAGGCTAAAGCGCTACCTAAGAGTAGGAGATAACCGATTAAACTAAAACTGGTTTCAACGGCGGCATTCCCTAACACTGACATAAATACTACCCCGATAACAGCTAGGAAAACCCCTCCGACCTGTACCTTAGTAAGTTTTTCGCCTAGTACAAGCCAAGAAACCACCGCTACCACTACCGGAAGCATCGCTCCGATCAGTGAGGCTTCAAAGGCCGTAATATAAAGGAGGCTCAGGTTCTGAAAGGCAAAATAACCAGCCCCTCCAGTCAAACCCATAAGGAGCAGACGACCAAAAGGGAGCTTTTGACCCTTCAGTTCCCCAAAAGAAGTAATGAGGATAGGACCTAGTAAAAGCAAGGCCACAACGGAACGTAAAAAACCTAACAGATATGGTCCGAGCTCAACTAAAGCGATCTTAGTGGCTACATAAGTAGGACCCCAGATTAGTACCGCTCCGCAGATGGCGGCAAAACCCAATTTTCTCATAGGTCCCCCATAATGTAAGCGACTAACTCTACTTCTACAGCGGCACCACCTGGTAATTGGGCCACCCCTACAGCGGCTCGGGCGTGGCGGCCCTTCTCCCCAAAGACCTTTTCCAGAAACTCGGAAGCGCCATTGACTACTTGGGCCTGAGCGGTAAAGTCATTAGCCGAATTCACATAGCCGGTAACTTTGACGATCTGTACCTTATCTAGGTCTTCTACTACAGATCTCAAGGCAGCGATACACCTAATAGCACAGATCTTCGCCGCCGCATAACCTTGTTCCAGGCTCAAGTCTAAGCCAACTTTCCCGGTATAGATCAACCGCTCTTCGACTAAGGGGATCTGGCCGGAAACATAGACCCAGTCAGCTACCGCTCGAGCCGGTAAATACGCTGCCACGGGTATCGGTGTAGCTGGAAGCTCTACCCCTAACTCAACTAACCTTGCTTCAACCTTTGATGTCATAATTAACAACCTCTAATCTCCCAATTTAGGTATAATGATTTAGCCTTAACTCTGGTTTCTCCTGCGAGGGTAGTTGGGATTTTCGTGCCCACCCGCTCAAAGGGTTAATATTCATTTATCTCGAAAAAAATTAACAAGATGTCTATGGAGGGTTATATGAAAAAAAAGATCTTAATTATTGATGATGATGTTGAACTATGCCAGTTACTTAAAAAGTGTATGGAAAACGACGGTTATCTAGCCGACGTAGCTCCTAGTGGAATTGAAGGTTTACAGCTCATAGCTAACCACGATTATCACTTGATCATATTAGACGTTATGATGCCTGCAATGGACGGGCTCTCGACACTAACCCAGATCCGTAAAACTAAAAACACACCGGTATTAATGCTGACCGCTAAAGGTGAAGAAATGGACAAAGTTTTGGGGCTTAAATCTGGGGCCGATGATTATCTGACTAAGCCATTTAGCTTATCTGAACTAACCGCTAGAGTAGAGTCCCTCATTCGGCGGTATATAGTCTTAGGTGCTGTAAGTGAAAAGCCTTCTACTTTAACTTTTGGATCCCTAGTCATTGAACCTGCCTACAGACGTGCCTCTTCCAATGGAAAGGATCTGGCCCTTACTGGAAAGGAATTCGACCTACTCTACTTTCTCGCATCCCACCCAGGACAAGTTTTTACCAAAAAACAAATATACCAGAATGTCTGGCAAGATGAGTACGCCTATGATGATAACAATATTATGGTACATATCCGCAGGTTACGTAAAAAAATTGAACCTGATCCGCAAAACCCGATCTACATTCTGACCATCTGGGGAATAGGTTATAAATTCAATGGGTACGCAGACAATGAGAATTGAGCATATTGGTTGTAGCGTTATTCTAATCACACTTTTGATATTACTGCTCAAACGCGAACGGTACTACCGTTCACGCCTCCGAGAAACTGCAGATACCTTGGAGGAGATTATTGCCGGTAACCAAAA
>DHRX01000060.1:4507-8112 GCA_002408345.1 Firmicutes bacterium UBA5301
CCCGAAAACAGATGCTATCCAGCCTATCCCATGATATCCGTACGCCGTTAACCTCAGTATTAGGTTATTTAGATTTTCTCTGTGCTGGAGCAGGGACAGAAGAAACAGACGAATACTTACATATTGCCCAAAAAAAGGCTTACGACCTCAAAGAATATATCGATGCGCTCTTTACTATCGCCCAAATTGATGCTGATGAAATGCCGATTGTATTAGAACCAATCGATTTATATGAATTGTTACGCAGCGAACTGATTGGCTGGCTGCCTAAACTACAGCAAGAAAAGATAACACTCGATATTCAAATTCCTGATGCTGAATGCTTGGTCAACGGAGACCGACATGCCTTAATACGAATCTTCAACAATTTACTTCAAAATGCTGTGCGTTACGGCGGCTGTAAATATTTTCTCGGGGTATCTGCCTGGGCTGATGCTAATTACGCTTATTTTGAAGTATGGGATAAGGGCCCGGGGCTCTCTCCAGGTGAAATTTCCCAAGTCTTTGACCGCTTATATAAACAAGATTCCGCCAGAACATCCCAAGGTCATGGACTTGGTCTCGCCATTGCCAAAGAACTTACCGAGAAGATGAACGGTAAAATTGTTATGGAAAGTACCCCCTATATCAAAACTGCTGTTCGAGTTTGCGTTCGTAAGAAAAAGTAAGAATTGCGTCAGTTCCCTGTCAGAACTACCTGGTACAATAAAAATATAACCGATACCTAATTACCAGGGGGAATACTATGTCAAACTGGGTTTTAGAAACTAAAGCACTCACTCGCAAATTCGGCAAGCAAATCGCAGTAGATGCGATTAATCTCCATGTTCCTAAAGGCAGTATCTACGGTCTATTAGGGCGTAATGGCGCCGGAAAAACTACAACCTTGCGGATGATTATGGGGTTAATAAAACCGACTTCCGGCGAGGTTCAATTCTTCGGCAAGAGCCTGCCGCAAAACACCCAACAGGTTTATCAACGGGTAGGGGCAATTATTGAAACTCCAGGGTTTTACCAAAACTTAACCGCTAGTGAAAACCTCAGAATACTCGCCCGTCTCCGGGGAATTCACCGCCCAGATGCTATCCAGTATGCGCTCTCTAGAGTAGGGCTGGATAAAGAACCCCAAAAGATAGTAGCGCAGTACTCTTTAGGAATGAAGCAACGGCTAGGAATTGCTGCCGCTATTATGCATGAACCAGAATTATTGATTTTAGACGAACCGATTAATGGCCTTGACCCTATCGGCATACAAGAGATGCGTAGTTTTCTGATTAAACTCCGTACAGAAAAGCAGGTAACTATCGTTATTTCCAGCCATATCTTAGACGAAATTGAACATTTGGCTGATCATATCGGGGTTATTCATCAAGGAAAATTACTAGAGGAAATTACCCTTACTGAACTACGAAAGCGCAATCGCAAATACCTCGAATTTCAGGTATCAAACCAAAATAAAGCGGCGCTCCTTATTGAGCAGCACTTTCAGATCAGTGATTACGAAGTTCGTGAGAATGGAGTTATCCGTATCTATTCACACTTCGGAGAAGAGGGCCAGTTTAATCAGACATTTGTGGCCAACGGCATCGAAGTGACTAGGATTACTGTCAGTAAAGATCGACTCGAAGATTACTTTGTTAATTTAATAGGGGGCGGAAGCATTGGTTAATTTAATCTATACAGAACTTTTAAAACTAAAAAGATCTCAGATGTTTTTAATTAGCATTATCGGCGCAGCAACTGCCCCTTTTGTCTGTTTTATCGCTTATCTAAAAGCAAAAAGCCAACAACCAGATATACCGATTCTATTTACCGAAGTATTTTCCCAAACCAACCTCTTTATCGACCTATTAATTGGCGTCTCTTTATATGGGGTGATTACCGCTTATCTCTTCAATAGAGAATATATTGAGAACACAATGAAAAATATTTTAACGATCCCGGTATCAAGGACCAAGTTTTTCATCAGTAAACTGATTATGCTCTTTATTTGGATAATCGGTATGACTCTAGCTGCCTGGTTGCTAACGGTAATATTTGGGCTGATTGGACAATTCGAAGGTATCTCCCTAGCAACGTCAATGCTGGCCCTAAAAGAGTATCTTATCGGAGGGATCCTCCTTTTTCTCCTCTCAACCCCAACTATATTAGTGACACTACTGTTTAAGAATTATGTCTCTACCATCGTATTTACGTTGGTACTAACAATGGTCAATGTATTAATTGTCCAGTCCGAATACATCGCTTTATACCCTTGGTCCGCGGTACAAGTTATTGCCACTAAGAGTTTTATTCCAGAGTATCCCCCAGAATACTCCTATATTTCGATTTTGGCTACATCTATAATTGGACTAGTGGCTGCTCTGGTCTACTTTCAAAAAGAAGATATCCATTGATAACTTCTTTTAGTGCCCACATTCCCCATGATGCTGGTGCTCATGGCAGACAGAATCTGTCGACTTCAGGGTACCTTGTAGATAGCTTTCAACTACGGCAGCCGCTCTTCCCTGAGCACCAGTAACAACTTGGATACCTTTTTCGTTAAAAATATTAATAGCTCCACCGCCCATACCCCCTGATATGATAACGTTTACCCCTAAATCATGGAGAAAATTAGGCAAGAAGCCCGGTTTATGTCCCGGATTTGGAATTGACTCACTTTTAATAATTTGGTTGTTTTCGATCTCAAAGAGATTAAAGTTTTCACAGTGCCCAAAATGTTCGGTAACCCTATCTTTTTCACTAGCCACAGCAATCTTCATCTAAATCCCTCCACTATTGTTTAAAACTTGAATAGCATTATTAAACACTTCTTTTACGCTCCGTCCGGCAGCGCAGTCGATATCGATAATACTTTGCCCCTTATTAATAGCCTTAACCGCTTCCGTATCAAAGGGGATCCTACCTACACAAGGCAGGTTTAGCTCCTCGCATATCGCTTCAATCTTTTGGGTGTTACTAAGATTTGTATCATATTTATTAATACAAACGGCCATCTTCAGCTGGAACTTAGCGGCGGTACGAATAATTCTCTCCATATCGCTAATCCCTGAGAGAGACGGCTCGGTAACAATTAGTACCATGTCCACGCCACTTAATGATGCAATTACAGGGCAACCGATCCCTGGGGAACCATCAATAATAGCTAACTCCGCATCCTCTGGAGCAGCCATCTGCATCTCTTTTTTAACTGCAGAAACTAATTTACCTGAGGTTCCACTACCCATTTTTAACTGAGCGGTCGAAAAGACGGTAGCGTTGGCATAAAGGGTTATCTCGCCAGCAATATCTGGCTTAAGAGAAACGGCTTGCACCGGACAGATTTCTACACAAACGCCACAACCTTCACAAGCATAATAATCTACTTGGTAATAGGTGTTATCCCATTTGATTGCAGCAAAACGACAGTTCTCTGCACAGAAACCACAATCGCTACATTGGTCTATATCAATAAACCCTTTACCCATACCGTAATAGTCAGTGCGTTTAGGTTGCACCGCCTGTTGTAAAACTAAATGGAGATTGGGAGCATCCACATCACAATCAGCAAAAGCTTTGGCACCAGCAAGCTTAATAAAAGCGCTAGCAATAGTTGTTTTTCCTGT
>DHRX01000060.1:8373-9936 GCA_002408345.1 Firmicutes bacterium UBA5301
AAGCAATTATGCCATTGGAATTTAACCTTCCTAAATCAGCGTCAAAAGCGATTTTAGCTAATACTTTCAGCTGTTTTTCTCTACAAAACTCTTCTGCAGGGTTATCCCCGTCTAAGCATTTATTCAATACAACTCCATAAGGCTTTTCAAATAACCGGACTAACTCCCAAACCATTTGCAAATTATGGAGACCAAACAGAGTCGGTTCGGCTACTAATAGGCAATAATCTGCATCCCGAATACTCTCCATGACCACACAGGCGCTTCCCGGCGGGCAATCAATTACCGCTAAACCATCGTCAGTTGCAGTTTCCTCTAAAAGCTTCTTGATAATCGGCACACCAGAGGGTTCACCAGTATTCAACATACCGGTAAGAACAGTGACATTTTCGGAAATACCTCTTTGAACTTCTCCAATTACCTTCGCTTTCTCTGTTAAAGCTTGCTCAGGACAGAATAAGATACAACCACCACAAGAGTGGCATACCTCATCAAAAATTAGCAGTTTATTATTAGCATAAGCTAAAGCGTTAAACCTACAGAATTCTACACATTGACGACAACCGGTACAAAGTTTTTCAGCGACAAAAGGGATACCGACTGTAACCTTTTCTGATTGAAGATTTGCAGGCTTAAAGAAAAGATGCCCATTAGGTTCCTCAATATCGCAGTCAAGATAGGTAGCATTTTGTGCTGCCGCAGCTAAGTTCACTGCGATAAAGGTTTTGCCGGTACCGCCTTTACCGCTGAGCACAGCTATCTTCATTTTAGTTGGCCCCATGTCGGTGCAACCCTGGATGAATCTCCTCCAGCACGGTTAATTTCCCCTGGGTGAAAGCGGCAATATTATCAGCTACAGAATCACTGGTGGTCTTATAAATCTTAATTCCAGCAGCAGTTATTACTTCTGCCGCATTCTCACCACAACGTGGGGTAATTAGGATTGTAGCCCCTTGATCAATAATTACTTGGGCAGCTTTAATCCCTGCTCCACCTTGACTGGCAATAGCGCTATTATCTATGAAGGTACTCTTTTTTGTCTCAGTTTCATAAATTAAAAAGTAGGGTGCTCTACCAAATGAAGGGCAGATACCGGTCTCCCTAGAGTTACTGTCTACAGGCAAGGCAATTTTCACCGTTATCCTCCTCTACTACGATCTATTCACCTAACTGCTTGTTAATCATGTCAAGCCTTCTTTGTAATAGTTCCTTTTGTTCTATTAGTAAATTTTTGTCTGTTTGGGCTAACCCTCTCCGATAACCAAGTCCTCGCCGCCTGAAAGTACCAGCTCCAGAACAAGGGCCTAAACCTCTCCCCATCATCGGTCCGCGACCAATTGGACCAGTTCCATCTCTGCCTGGCATATTACTGACCTCCTTATAATTTTGAACATATGTTCTTTTCTTGACTACATTGTATCCTTTGTTTTGGTCATATGTCAATAACTAGGGTTGCCAAACTTTTGACTTTTAAACTAAAAAAAATGCCCACCCTCCCGGTAAAATCCGTAGGATAAGCAAATAAGTCAATTTATAAACGTTCTATTTTATTTTTTATTTGTT
>DHRX01000060.1:10024-10697 GCA_002408345.1 Firmicutes bacterium UBA5301
CTTGGAAGTTTCCTCCGAGAAAAGAATAGACAGATAGTCCCGTGTCCCATTTAATACACGATAATCGGTTTTTATGGCAACTTTGTAGGATTAATTCTGATCTTGAACTTCACGCTCAAACCTCCAATGCTTTCCTTAAATCGTCGAGTGATTTCCATTCCTCGCCGGTTTTAATAACACTTTCTGCTTCAGAGAGTTTTGATAAAAGCTTAATTAGCGCCTGTTGTTTTTCGTATTCCCGTATATCTAAAAGAACATAGCGGCCCCTGCCATTCTTTGTTAGAAAAACAGGTTCCCCAACTTGGCAAGAACGAAGAACATCGTTATAATTTCTTAAATCCGAAACCGGTTTAATGTTTGGCATACCGAACCCCTCCACAACTTGCTGTTATTATTATATCTATAAACTACGTAAGATACAACAATAGAGTTTACAGCAAGTTGGATCAAGCTTTCTTTATAGCAACTCATAAACGTTCTATTTTAACTTTGTTTGCCAGGATTCATTGCTAGTACTAATTGATTAATCAGCAATGCTGACACCTCCGTACGAATCTTACCGAAGTATACCGAGCTACCGATGATCACCCGATCATATTCTGCAAGATTAATGTTTTTCTTACTATCTTAAGATTACATAGATCCTTAGTAACGCTAACCCGTACTTTAGCCT
>DHRX01000060.1:10835-13386 GCA_002408345.1 Firmicutes bacterium UBA5301
TACTTTAGCCTTGACCAGTCCTCCGTCAAACTCGCCCTCATACTCGCCATAAGCAACTTTCGTGGCTGTTGCTTCCCTTGGCGGCAACATAAAAAGGCCCCAGCTAGTCGCATGGGGCCTACTTGCTATATGGTTACTTAAAAGCTCATCTCTAGTTTGGCTATTAGTTGGCTCGGGGTCCGCCACAAAAGCTGTAAACTCTGATCTGAATTCTCCAGGAGCTTCGCTCCTAGAATTAAATTAGTCGAGTCGGCTAGGGAAATAGTCAGCTCTGGCATTAAGGCATAAGCCTGAGTATCAACATTATAGAGAGCCCCTATCTTCCAACTGTGAATTCCTGCAAAAGTCTGCTCTAAGGCACCTACTATTAAATCGGTTTTACCGGCCATCTCCTCCATTTGAGCATATTGAGCTGCTAAATACAGCCCATTACTCCACCGGTAATCGCCGCCAACAATCCAACTGAGGCGGTTCTTGTCCACGCCAGAAACCTGAGTTAAAGCGGCCTCAGCCCACAGCCCGACATCACCTACAGCGGTGGCAAGATCAGCTCCAATCATTTGCTGATTACGATAGCCCGCCTGACCAGGGCTCAACAGTGTCGGAGTATCTTCCCAACCGGAGAAATAGCTCACTGAAAAGTCAGCACCTTGCACCCCTACCGCCTTCAATTTAACGGCATACTCAGAATTCTCCAAAGTTGACTCCGGCCTGACTACCTCTATTTTCGGCTGATTAGGAATAGCCTCTAACGCTGGCTTGAAGTGGGGTAGATACACCCCAGTAACCTGCAGCCAATCATTAAGATAGTAGGTGCTATTGACAGCCATTACCGGTAGTTTATCTCCCGGGGGATCGGTAATGTTAATCGGATTAATCATATCGGTTGGATTTACCTCCAATGCCGTTCCCCAAACAATCCGTTGCTGCCCTACTCGCAGGTCGTAATTAGAACCAAAATAGTCTAAATAGGCTTCGTCTAAAGTCAAACCTCGCTCATCAACCCCGACGACACTACCATGTATGGCCGCTGGCCCCGCTGCCTGGTCAAAGTTCAATTTTATACTAGTAGAACCGCTGATAGCATTGGGGTCAGCCGTTGCCAGTTCGATAGCTGTACTCAACTCCCCACCAATAGTTAGCGGGGCAGCTAGAACACTACTGGTACAGAGTAAGGTACCAAGACTAATTGCAATCAAGCTCCGCTGCAGTGCTTGCCATTTAGCCAACCTAGACACCCCTCTCTAAATAGCGGGTAGTAAAGACTGAGCTGTCGATAGCTGCATCAAAGTCGACATTCTCTACTTCCAATATGGTTTTACCGCCCTTAATAAGATCAACCATTTCAACGGTACCAGCCACCCACCGTCCGTCAATCTTAGTAATATCTCTGTTCTGTAAACGCTTGCCTAATTTACCATCTTGACTGTAGTACTCGATTTGCCGGGGTAAATAGGTTGTAGTACTCACCCACATCACTAGCTTCTGGTAGCTAACTTCTTTGGTTTTAGGGGTTAGCTCTAATACATAGGTAGCCTCTCCGGCACAGTTCTCTTCTCTGCGGTATTCAGCGGTATAATCCTGACCAAAGCCGCTGCTCCCTAAGGCCTCCATATCTTCATAACTAAGATCGCTGCCCATGAAACTGCCTTTCTTGGCGTGACCGGCAATCCGCCGCACTTTACCTAGCGCCGGTAGATAGAGCCACATATCGTCACCGGAGATAAGAACCCCAGAACCCTTAACATCAGCTGGATAGAGAAACTGCACCAGCATCTGGTCCTTGGCCCCATCCCGTTTGTTCTGAACCTGTAATTTTCTGACCCGTTCTTGCCCTGAGGCGCTGGTCAAGGTCATCTTTTCCTGCATTATCTTGCTACTACTATGCATAGTGGCATCAACTTGAGCCAAAATATCCGGGCCGGAAACCCCTGGGGCTCCACTAACAGAGACCGTTCCCAAGACCAAGGCTAACAGCGTTACCAAAACTACACCCGACTTCAGATTCATCTCAGCTTTACCTCCCAATAATTAACCCAATCTTTTTGCTCGACCCTCTGCTCCAATTTTATGGACCCTCACTCACCCCCTTAGCTGCTAATTTTGGTGTTCTCATTCGAGACCAAACCAATATTAGGGTAGGTAAGATAGTCAGAGCTCCCACAGAGGAAACCAACATAATTACCGTCACTAAACTACCAAAGTAGCGAAGCGGTGGAAAAGAAGAGAACAGGAGTACCATAAACCCGGCAATTACCGAACCGGCATTAGCAGTAATCGCTTTACCGGTAGTAGCAATGGCTTGGGTCAGTGCTGATTCCGTAGATTGACCCTGATCTTTCTCCTGCTGGTAACGGGAGTAGATGTGGATAGCGTAGTCAATACCTACCCCGACCCCAATACTACTAATTAGAGCCGTCACTATATCTAGGGAAATCCCAGTCCAACCCATAAGACCAAAGTTAGCCAGCACCGCTAAGCTTACCAGCAAAATGCTAAGAAAACTGCCTTCCCAGGAACCGAGCAGGAACCGGACGATGAAAAATACGGC
>DHRX01000179.1:0-907 GCA_002408345.1 Firmicutes bacterium UBA5301
TGTGGTACTAAATCCGGTCGGAATCACGACAAGATTAGTGAGTGCCAATTAGCCCTAACTCCAGGTAAAATAGTACAATCTCCAGTTATTACCCAAGCTGATCTTCATTTTGAATGCCGTACCATTTATAAAACTAAATTAAACCCTGCTAATCTAGATCCCAGCGCCCAAAAGTGGTACCCTGAAGGAGACTACCATACCCTCTACTTTGGAGAAATCTTGGCCTGTTATGAGTTAGAATAGTTTTCATATGCACCCTTCCCGTTAGCCCAGCAATATAATATGGGCGAACGGGAGGGGCGATAATGAAAGTACTTTGTGTTAACGAACGTACCGACTACATTACTCACGGACTATTAGCCACCTTACGTAAAATGGGAAGTACCGTTAAGTTATTCCCTTTAAGCCGTATCCCCTGGGAAAGACAGTACACTGTACTTTCTGATCTCATCAAAGATTTCAAACCTACTTTGATCTTTACCCCCGGCTGGTCCCTAAACATTTTTAACCTAGAAGCTCTAGTCCGAGCCATAAAAAAAACTAGAACCTTCCATGTCTACTGGGCCACCGAAGACCCAACCTTTTTCAACGAAGTCTCAATGACCTTTGCCCCATATAGCGATTATATTTTTACAACCGCCCAGGAAATGCAAGAACGTTATGATCAGCTCCATAAACCTAACTCCACCCTACTATTTGGTGTAAACCCCGATTTTTTTCGACCCGTAAATCCTAACCCTAAATATAAATATGACATAATTTTGGTTGCCAACAACTATCCTTGGTTTCCTGCAGATCGGCGGTTTCGAGACGAAGCCATCCGTACAGTACTTTTACCGCTAATTGATAAGGGTTACAACCTCAAGGTTTTTGGTGTCGACTGGACTAATCCCCAAAACACCATTTC
>DHRX01000179.1:1099-5653 GCA_002408345.1 Firmicutes bacterium UBA5301
TATTGCTCAGCAAAAATCGTCTTAGGTTTGCAATCTGTCAATACTTCTGTAACCCAAACCAGTTGCCGCACCTTTGAAATTATGGGTTGTGGTGCTTTCTATCTTACTATTCAAACCCCATCTCATGCTGCACTTTTTGAGAATCACCGACACCTAGTCTGGACTAGCAATCCTGCTGAAACCTTAGCACTGGTAGATTATTATCTAGCCCACGACACTGAAAGAATCCGTATTGCCAGGGCCGGTAGATCAGAGGTACTTAAACACCACACTTACCAACACCGTGTCCTCGAATTCCGCCAAAAAATCCGCCCGTTTTTAGGCAGACACTATCTGACCAGAAAATCAAGGTAGGTGCTTATTCATGCAGATAAATGTAATCGGTTTAGGTTATACCGGTCTCCCTTTAGCCCTATGGTTAGCCCAAAAAGGTTACTCGGTCTTAGGTATCGATACTGATTCCCAGTTGATCCAAAAGATTACCACGGGTCAAACTGACCTAATTGAAGCGGTCCCCAATAGTCAACAAAACTTTACCCAATTCCTCCAAGACCAGCTGACCCAAGCCGACTTCAGCGTAACTACAGAATACCGTCGGCTCTCTCCGAACCAGCAAGTCCATCTACTAACAGTTGGTATTCCAGTGAGCCAAAATGGTCAGTATAATCTAACTCCCCTAACTGAAGCAATTACTGATTTAGCCCGTATTTTAATCCCTGACGATCTAGTTATAATTAAGGGTACTCTGATCCCCGGCAGTATGACTACAATCGTCACCCCACTATTGGAACAACACGGGTTTCGTCCTGGAGAAAATTTAGTTTTGGCCTACTGTCCCGAACGTTTAGCCGAAGGTACCGCCTTACTAGATTTAGATAAGGTGCCTAGGTTAGTGGCTGCCGAGGATAATTTTAGTTTAGATCAGGCCTTAGATTTCTGGCTTGCCGTTTCCACGGCACCGGTAGTCCCCATCCACTCTTTTTTAATCGCTGAACTATCAAAGGTAATCGAAAATATTTACCGGGACGTTAATATTGCTCTGAGCAACGAACTTAATCGGTTGCTCCTCGCTCTGGACTGCACTTTTAGTGATTTGCAGCAAGCGGCCAACACCCACCCACGGGTTCAATTGCTCGCCCCTGGTCCCGGCGTAGGTGGGCATTGTTTACCTAATGCTTTGTGGTATTTAGAACCAGTAGCCCAAAAATATGGTATTAACCTCGAACTACTCAAAACCGCTCGGGATACTAATCTAAACCGTCCTAACGAAATTGCTACTTTTTTAACCGGAATTTGTCCTATTAACACTAGCCTCCAACCCAAAATTGCTATCTTGGGTTTAGGGATGAAAAATCACTGCGCCGATACTAGACTTAGTCCTGCCCTCGCCTTAGCCGACCTTTTAACCAAAGTCGGCTACTCTGTCAGCCTTTTCGATCCATTAGTACCCCAATTGTCTGCTCCGACTCTAGATGCCGCCCTCAATAACTCTCAAGTTGCTATCATCACAGCATTACAACCGGGGCTAAGCGCCGACGCCATTTTACAAGGGGTGCAGGCCTGCTCTCCTCGACCGATTATTATTGATACTAAACAAGTAATCAACCAAACCCAAGCCGCTACACTAGGAGTTGAGGTTCATTATGCCTGATAGCCTTTTCCACGCCGCTTATACTGATGAAACCGTACTAGTTACTGGTGGCGCAGGTGCCATCGGCTCTAATCTTACTAAAAAACTCCTTGATTATGGAGCTAGAGTAGTAGTAATAGATGACCTCTCTTCCGGTTTTCAAGCCAACTTACCGGTTCACCCCCGGCTACGCTTTTTAAAACAAGATATTGTTGAGCGTCCCTTAGTTCGTCACCTTTTTGCCGCATTCCGTCCAGCCTACGTCTTCCACTTAGCTGCCCACTATGCTAACCTCCGTTCCATTGAAGAACCAGCCCGGGATCTAACCGTAAATACTCTGGCTCTGTTAACCCTATTGGAGGCTGCCCATACCTGGCCAGTGAAACGTTTCCTATTTGCATCTTCTTCCTGTGTTTACCACCATCAAGCAGCTCTTCCTTTAACCGAAGAAAGCCCTCTAGCCCCTACTACACCTTATGCAATTTCTAAAGCTACCGCCGAAGCTTATTGCCTTTTTTACCATCAATACTATGGTTTAGACTCGGTAATCCTGCGGTATTTCAACTCTTATGGCCCTGGTGATCGTCCTGGGCCATACCGGGGTGTAGTTCCTAATATGTTAGCCACAGCGCTCCAAGGTAAGCCCTTAATAATTACTGGTTCAGGGGCTGAAACCCGGGATTTCACCTTTGTTGATGACATAGTTAGAGGGACACTATTGGCTGGCTGTATACCGGAAGCCAGGGGGCAGATTTTCAATTTAGCTAGTGGAATCGAAACCAGCATCACCAGTTTAGCTCAATTGATTACCGACTTGACCGGCAATACTGCTGAAATTGATTATCGACCACGGCGGAATTGGGACGTAGTCCAGCGGCGCGGAGCCTCAATTAAAAAAGCTCAGCAAATACTAGGCTATTCTGTTGAAACCGGACTAAAAGAAGGGTTAGCTCTCACTTACACCTGGACCCTCTCCCAAACTGCGAAGGAAGGTACCCGTTATGAAAATATTATTTACCAATGATCCCCCGGTCATTGCTTACGGATTAGCCCCTGGGCTAGTTCAGATTGGTGTAGAGGTCCAGACGGTACCTCTTTGGCGCCATCCCTGGGAGAACCAAAGAGAAGTTTTAACCAAAGCGGTGGAATCCTTTCACCCCGATTTTCTCTTTACCGAAGGAGATCCCCCTAATTTTAATCGTGAAACTGTATACTCCATCGCCTCCCAATACGGTATTCCCGTTATTTATTGGGCTATTCAAGATCCGGTTTGGTTTCAGGAAATCTCCCGGTATTGCGCTGCCCGGTCTGATTATGTTTTTACCACTGCCATCGAATTACTTCCTGAATACCGGAAACTTGGTAAAAAAGCAGAACTACTCTTGTTTGGTTGTAACCCTTCTTTTCACAAACGACTACCGCCCTCCCCCGAATACCTTTATGATTTAGTCTTCGTCGGCAGTAATTACCCGCGGCGGTTGGAAGCGACTCGCTACATGTTAGAACCGCTACTCCGAAACCAAGCATCCTTGATGGTCTGGGGGCACTGGTGGCAACAGGAAGACGCCCTCTTTCAATTACCAGCTACTAACTACGGTGGTTTATTACCCTACAATCTACTGCCCCTTGTCTACAGCTCAGCTAAGATCGTTTTAGGGTTACATTTGGATAATAATTCAATTACCCAAACTAGCGTTCGGACCTATGAAGTTTTAGGTTGTGGAGCCTTTTATTTAACCCAGTATACACCAGCCCATGAGCATCTTTTTAAACGGGGAACCCATCTAGACTGGGCAGAAAATACAGAGGAGCTCCTAGAACGATCTCAGTATTATCTCACCCACAGTTTGGAAAGAGAGCGTATTGCACAAACCGGTCAGGAATATATCTACACACACCACACTGTAGCTCACCGTGCTCAAGATCTTGTGGAGGCTCTACGTTCATGAACCCTCGACTGATTGTTAATGCCGATGATTTTGGACTAACTGCCGGGGTCAATCGGGGGATAATTACCGCCCACCAAGAGGGGATCGTAACTAGTACCACCTTAATGGTCAATATGCCCGGGTGTAACCAGGCGATTAAGTTAGCTAAGGAACATCCGTCCTTAGCTGTAGGGTTACATCTTAACCTTACTTATGGTCAACCGCTTCTGCCTGCATCCAAAGTAAGTGCTCTAGTTAATCCCTTAGGAAATTTCTTTAAGGATCCTCAATATATTCAAAAACAAGTGCCCCTTGACCAAATTCGGATTGAACTAGCCGCCCAAATCCAGCGTTTTTTAGCAACCGGCCTACGCCTGAGCCATCTCGATACCCACCACCACCTCCATGCAGAACCGAGAATTCTAGATCTGTTGGTTGAGTTTGCCCACAACTTAAAAGTACCGTTCCGAGCTCTGAACCCAACTGAATTGCTAGCCAGAGGGGTTTCGCCTCGAGCCCAGTTTGTCGACTTCTTTGCCTCTCGTGATGGTCTAACAGGCCTATTGGCAATTATCTCTAACCTCGCCGAAGGGGTAACTGAAATTCCTTGCCACCCCGGTTATTGCGATCAGGAACTGGTTACTATTTCCACATTAAATGAAGCCCGTCAGCTAGAATTAAAACTACTAACCAACCCTTTAGTTCTATCGACAATCAAAGAGTTGGGGGTTAAGCTAACCAATTACTTGGAGGTCTGAGCATGGATTATCAAGATTTTTTCACAAAAAAGTACCAAGCGACCGAAGACCCCTGGGATTTTGAGACCAGCCTTTATGAACGGGTTCGCCACGCTTCCATGACCGAATTTGCTTTAATTAATGAACCCAAACAAATACTAGATTTAGGCTGTGGTGAAGGGCATTTTCTTTCCCATTTGCTGAGCAAGGCCCCTAAAATTGCGGTAACCGGAGTTGAACTGATCCCTAAGGCTGCCGA
>DHRX01000171.1 GCA_002408345.1 Firmicutes bacterium UBA5301
GACGTCTTAAGACGTCGTCTCTTGCTCTAATTCTGGGTTTACTACAACTGTGTAAGTTATTTCGGCGGCTTTGTTTAACATGCCGGCAACAGAACAGTATTTTTCTTGGGAAAGGCTTACCGCTCGTTCCAAATTTTCTTCTTTCAAATCGCTACCTGTAAAGACGTACTGTAAGTGAATCTTCGTGAAGATTTTCGGATGCTCTTCAGCCCGCTCGGTCTGAGCTTTGATGGTAAAAGTATCTGGTAACATGCGCATTTTTTGTAAAATGGAAACAACATCAAACCCACTGCAGCCCAGGAGTCCAAAAAGGACTAGTTCCATGGGACTACTTGCTGCTTCAGATCCGCCGAGCGCCTTCTTACTATCCATTACTACGTAGTGGTTACTACCACCTTTAGCAAGAAAAGTTAGACCATCATTAACCCACCTAGCTTCTGCTTCCATGCAATCGTCTCCCTTCTGTTGCAATCATTGTATCAATCCCAAACCAAGACTTGCAAGGATATCTTGCCCCTAAAGAGAAGAATACTGATGATGAAAGGAAGGTCAAAGGTGCATCAACATTATTACTCTACTGACCCTAAGAGTTTAAGTAAACCGCAATTTTTGGAAACCATAGTCCGGGGCGTTCCCTTACGTTTAAAAACAGATACTGGGGTTTTTAGCAAGGATAAAATTGATAAAGGCTCTCGACTTTTAGCCGAAACAGTTTTAGTTAACAGAGATGATCACATCTTAGATTTAGGATGCGGTTATGGGGTAATCGGATTAACCCTAGCGGCTCTTGCTCCAGAAGGTCAAGTCCTTTTGGTTGATGTTAATACCCGCTCTCTAGAATTAGCTCAAGAGAATGCAAAACTAAATGGGTTAACCAATGTTAACTTTCGCTTTAGTGATGGTTTTACAGCGGTGGAAGAGACCTTCGATTTAATTGTAACTAACCCACCAATTAGGGCGGGCAAGGGTGTTTATTACCCTTTTGTTGATGGCGCATTTGATCACCTTCGCTCAGGTGGACGTTTTGCTGCTGTAGTCCAGACTAAGCAAGGGGCTAAGAGTTTTGCTCAAAAGATTGAAACTGTCTTTGGTAATGTAGAGACTTTAGCTAAGTCCGGTGGTTACCGGATACTTCTAGCGATAAAATAACCCGGGCGTATACCTGACCCCATCAGTGAATACCTTGTAGCAGTGCTATAGGTATAAGGTGGGTGAGGGGATGCGATCCAGGAAGGCTCTGGTTATTTCCGCTAAAACTCTGTATTTAGGTATTGGCCTAATTATTATCGGGCTAATTACTTTTATCTCTTGGCCGTGGGCAACTAAAACATCAGTACCGATAACTGAGATCGTTTCCGGAAAGATTGTCTATATTGATCCTGGCCATGGGGGTCGGGATCCAGGCTGTGTTAGTGCTCAGGGGTTAACGGAAAAGGAATTGGTTTTGGATATCGCCTATCGATTGGATAGCCTTTTTCGTAGCTGTGCTATAGATGCTAGGCTAACCCGTACAGAGGATAAGGAAGTTTTGCCGGAGGATTGGGCAGGCGGTAGTCGTTGGAAGCGGCCGGAATTGGAAAATCGATTGCGCCAAGCTAATGAGGGCAAGGGCGATATCTTTCTTAGTATTCATGCTAATAGCTTCCCCGAACCGGTTTGGTCAGGGGCTCAAACCTTTTATTATCCTGACCGAGTAGAAGATAAGTTATTGGCGATTAGTATTCAGAATATGCTGGTGACCAAATTAGGCCCTAACCGCCGTAAAGCTAAAGCCGGTGAATTTTATGTCTTGGCTGGTGCTAAAATGCCGGCTGTGATGATCGAAGTCGGGTTCTTATCGAACCCGCGAGAAGCTGGGCTTTTGGCTACCGAGGAGTACCGCCAAAAGGTATCTGAGGCGATTTTTGCAGGCGTTGTCCAATATCTAGTGGAAACTAGAACTAAAGGGCGGCCACCGTTAACCGGTAGTGAGGAGATTGAGACGGCGAAGTTATCGGCGTTACTCCGAAAGGACCATGAAGTAGTTCTCTATTTTCTAGGGCCGACTAACCAAGATGATTGTTTAGCTCCGGAAATAAGGGCTATACCGCAGTTACAAGAAGTTGCTATGGTTGCACCGGCAGAGTTAGTAGAATTAGCCTTGCAGCAGTTGGTTATCGGACCTGGTCCGGGGAGTATTTTACATCCCTTATTGCCACGGGAGACAACTATTCAAAAAGTAGAGGTTGAACCTAATGGCAAGGTAACGGTTAGTTTGGGACCTGAAGTGGAACGAGCTTTTCGTGGCGGGGGGCATTCAGAAGAGTTAGTAGTTTACGGGGTTGTCAATACGGTTACAGAACTTATCCCTAACTGTGAGGTTTTTCTCTGTTTAGATGGTAAAGTAGAAAGCAGTATCGGTGGCCATGTTTGGCTTAATCGTCCGTTACGAGCCCGCCAAGATTTGGTCTGCCCCAAATAGGAAGTAGAAAATTACGCATGGAGGTGGTTTGAATATGAACCGAGAAAAAGGTGTAGCCTTAACCGGCTTAGCGCCTCACCCGCCGTTGTTAATCCCAAGGGTGGGCGGCAAACAAATAGAACAGGTTCTGCAAACCAAGGAAGCCTTAGTCCAACTAGCCCAAACGGTAGTAGATGTTAATCCAGATGTGGTAGTAGTTATTTCTCCCCATGGCCCTGTGTTTCAAGACGGGATTGTAGTTAACTTTGCCCCAACCGCCGAAGGAGATTTTGCTAATTTTGGCGTACCAGAGGAAAAGTTACAGTTTTTAGTGGACGGGCTCTTTGCTGGAGCGGTTCAGGATGAAGCAGAGGAACTAGAGGTGCCGATTATCCCTTTAACTATAGACCTAGTCAAACGGTTTCGTTTGACAACAGGTTTAGATCATGGTGCTTTAGTTCCCTTACATTACCTTAAGAAAGCAGGTTGGCACGGAAAGATTGTTCCGGTGACTATGGGGATTTTACCGTTGGATAAGCTTTACTCTTTTGGTTTAGCGATTCAGCGGGCGGCCCAAAATTTAGGCCGACGGGTTGCTGTCATAGCCAGTGGTGATCTTTCCCACCGGTTGAGCCCAGATGCACCCAACGGGTTTAACCCCCGGGGTCAGGAGTTTGATGCAGCGATTACCCAAGCTCTCGAGGCTGGGGATGTAGTTGGTTTATTAGAGGTTACTCCGGAATTACGAGAAGAGGCCGGCGAATGTGGGTATCGTCCTCTAGTTATGATGGCGGGAGCTGTGGATGGGTACCGACTAGAACCACGCTTGCTTTCCTATGAAGGCCCCTTTGGTGTTGGCTATGCGGTAGCGTTATGGAAACCGGTAGGGGTCGACGCTAGCCGCCGTTATTTAGCAAGGTTGCAGCAGCAACGTCAGACTTATCTAGCTCAAGTGCGAGAGCAAGAGAGTCCATTAGTGCGTTTAGCCAGAGCGGCTGCTGAACTGTACGTAGAGCGACAGGAGATATTGAGTTCGCTCCCGGATTTGCCTCAGGATCTACCGCAACAAGCGGGTGCTTTTGTGACGGTTAAGCACGCTGGAAATCTGCGGGGTTGTATCGGAACTTTTCTGCCGACTCAGCCCAGCCTCGCCCAGGAGGTTATAGCTAACGCCATTCAAGCGGTAAGTAAAGACCCCCGCTTTGAACCGGTAGATAGGAGAGAGTTAGCAGATTTAGAATACTCGGTGGACGTTTTATCAGAACCGAAAGAGGTACAAGACCTAACCCACCATGATCCGAAGATACATGGAATTATTGTGGCCAAAGGGGAACGTCGTGGCTTGCTATTACCTGATTTAGAAGGTGTGGATACTACCGAAGAACAAATTGCAATAGCAAAACGGAAGGCAGGAATCAGGCCAGATGATGACGATGTTGCTCTGGCCCAGTTTGAGGTGACCCGTTATCAGTAAATTGCTACAGTGTCAGCTCTGTCCACACCGGTGTCGTTTAAAATTGGGCGCCACGGGACAGTGTTTAGCACGGGCCCATACTGAGCAGGGAATAGTTTCTCTGAATTATGGGTTGTTTACCGCTATAGCCCTTGATCCCATTGAAAAAAAACCCTTGTTTCACTTTTATCCAGGGACCAAGATCCTTTCGGTGGGTTCTTTTGGCTGTAATTTAAACTGCCCGTTCTGCCAGAATTGGCAGATTGCCCGAAACCAACAGGTACAATTGCGAGAATTGTCCCCTGAGCAGCTAGTAGAGCTGGCTTTGGCGGTAGAAAAACAGGGCAGTATCGGGGTGGCTTTTACCTATAATGAACCGCTAATTGGTATAGAGTATCTTCAAGATACGTTACCGCTACTGAAGGAAGCGGGGCAGAAAACGGTTCTAGTCACTAATGGTATGATCAATAAACCCTACTTAGAGTCTATAGTGGGTTGGGTTGATGCTGTAAATTTAGATATTAAAAGTTTTTCCCCGGATTTCTATTCCACAGTAGTTGGGGGAAAGCTGGAAACTGTATTAGAAAATGGAATTTGCTTTAAGGAAAATTCTGTTCATTTAGAAATCACTACCTTGCTGATACCGGGTCTTACTGATGACTTGGAACAAATTGAGGAATTGGCGCGTTGGATAAATACAGCGTTAGGTTCAGAAACCCCACTGCATTTGTCACGTTACTTCCCTAACTATCAGCTAGATAAACCGCCGACTAGCCTTGATAGGCTAAAAGAAGGGGTGGATTTAGCTCGGCGCTATTTAAAGCATGTATACGCAGGAAATGCGCCGGAACTTGGGGAAAAGTACACCAAATATAAATTTAATGGTTAGGAGGAGAAAAATGACCGATAATAAATTTACCGAATCAATGACGATTTGGCAGGCTTTGCAGGTGCACCCACAAGCAAAGGATGTGCTACAAAAATACGGTATGACTTGCTTTGGTTGTCCTGGAGCACTTAGTGAGACTATTGCTGAGGCAGCTATGGTTCATGGGCAAAGTAAAGACAAATTATTGGAAGAGCTTAATGGGTTATTGGCCCAGTAATAAGTGAACAAAGACTAGGGATTAAAATAGGTGGTGCTACTTTTTAGTAGGCCACTTATTTTTTTATGAAATATAGTTCAAAATAGAAAAGGGATTTCTATTCTAATGGAGAAAAAATCTAAAAAATAAGGAATATTTAGGGTTGTTATTTTTTTACGTCTTTTACCCCCCTCCCCTAGGGGGAGGAGACCAAAATAAGTGCGCTGTACGACAAATTATTAAAGACGTGCTATGAAAAGTC
>DHRX01000157.1:0-4883 GCA_002408345.1 Firmicutes bacterium UBA5301
CGGTGGCGATGGCGGTAATGGGATTGTGGCTTTTCGGCGAGAAGCCTATGTGCCTAAAGGAGGGCCTGCTGGTGGCAACGGGGGGCAAGGTGGTTGTGTTTGGCTAGTAGCCGACGAATCTCTAAATACCCTGGAAAATTTCCGTCATGCTAAGCATTATCGAGCAACACCAGGTGGCCATGGTGGCCCAGCTAACCGTCAAGGGGCAGCAGGGGCAGATTTAGAGGTTAAAGTACCGGTTGGAACTATTGTTCGCGATGGAGAAACCGGTGAATTACTGGCTGATTTAGTAGAGTCAGGCGGTCGATTCTTGGCCGCCAAAGGTGGCCGGGGGGGTTGGGGTAATGCTCATTTTGCAACAGCTGCCCATCGGGCGCCTCAATTTGCCGAAAAAGGCGATCCCGGCGAAGAACGTTGGCTAGAGCTAGAATTAAAATTATTAGCCGATGTTGGACTCGTTGGTTTCCCTAATGCTGGGAAGTCTACTTTTATTACTAAAGTTTCACGGGCTAGGCCCAAAATAGCTGATTATCCTTTTACCACTCTAGAGCCTAATCTTGGTGTTGTAGCATATCAAGGTGAAATTTTTGTAGTTGCGGATATTCCCGGTCTAATTGAGGGGGCCCATACTGGAGCAGGTTTAGGTCACCAGTTTTTAAAACATGTTGAGCGCACCCGAATTTTGATTCACTTGGTGGAGGTTACTTCCCCAGATGGATCTGACCCCTGGGAGCGGCTGCAAAAGATTAATCGTGAATTAGCTCTTTATAGCGCTGAATTGTCGAAAAAACCCCAGTTAATAGCGTTAAACAAAATGGACTTACCAGGGGTTGAGGATATTGCTAATGAGTTTCTCGCTCAAGCAGATTCAGCTGGCTTGACTGTTTTCCCGATTTCAGCTCAGACCGGTGCCGGGTTAGAACCTCTTTTAGACAAAGTAATAGTTGAACTAAAACGTTTACCTAAGCCGGAATTAGAAACGGCAGAAGAAGGGGTTTATCGGATTAGGCCTGAAACTGAGGATACCCCGTTAGTAATCACTAAAACGCCTACAGGTTTTCAGGTCTCAGGGGCTGGTATAGAACGGCTAGTAGCAAGAGTAGATTTAAATAGTGAGGCAGCTTTACGCCACTTCTATTTTGTTCTACTAAAGCGAGGGGTTATTGACCGGTTACGTAAAAAAGGGGTTACTGCCGGTGATACTGTGGAAATCGCAGGTATTGAATTTGAATATACTGAGGGTTTTGAGGGGATGTAAAGGAATTTATCAATCTCCGAAGGAATAGAGAGGAGAATGGTTGAGGTGTTAACAAGTAAAGAACGGGGTTATTTACGTTCCCTAGCAGGAACTATGGAACCGATAGTTCTAGTAGGTAAAGCTGGGGTTACTGACTCTTTATTTAAACAAGCTGATGAGGCTCTTACTGCTCGGGAATTAATAAAGGTTAGAGTTCTGCCCCGAAGCGGTCAGGAGCGGGACCAAATCGCTGATCAGTTGTACGTTTCTTTAGGGGCCGAAGTGGTCCAACGGATCGGAAATAATTTTGTTTTGTGGCGGCGCAATCCAGAGAAACCAAAAATTACGTTGCCCTAGGGTGATGCATGATGCGGGTAATTTCTACTCAAAAGGTAGTTATTAAAGTAGGGACTAGCTCTCTAACCTATGCTAATGGAAAATTGCATTACCAGGCTATTGAAAAATTAGTCCAGGATATTGTGGATTTGATGAACGCCGGGGTTCAGGTTCTTTTAGTAAGTTCTGGAGCTGTTGGTGCTGGACTAGGACGCTTAGGTTGGTTAGAACGGCCAAAAACTATTCCTGAGAAACAAGCGGTGGCTGCCATCGGCCAAGGTTTGTTGATGCAGGTCTATGAACGGCTGTTTAGCCAGTATGGTCAGATTGTCGCCCAGGTTCTATTGACTAGGGAGGATATTGCTGATCGACAGCGTTATCTGAACGCCCGTAACGCGCTCAATACATTACTTACCTTAAAAGTTGTGCCGATTATCAATGAAAATGATACTGTGGCTGTTGAAGAGCTTAAGTTTGGCGATAATGATACTTTGTCAGCACTGGTTGCTTCAGTAATTGATGCAGATTTATTAATCATCCTGAGTGACATTGATGGGGTTTATACAAAAGATCCTAAGTCTTATGATGATGCTATATTATTATCGGAAATATCTTATTCAGACCTTGTTGAACAGGTTAATCCAGGTGGGGCAGGTAGTAGTCGAGGAACTGGTGGGATGCAAACTAAGCTCCAAGCCGCTAAAATTGCTACAGCTGCTGGCACAGGAGTAGTAGTAGCCAATGCCACAGAGCCCCATGTATTACTAGAGATTTGCCAAGGAAAACCGGTAGGAACATATATTAAACCTGCTAGTGAGGGGCTTCGTAACCGGGAACGCTGGATTGCTTTCAATCTGCCTTGCGCTGGCAAAGTTGAGGTTGATGAGGGTGCCTACCAAGCCATTAAATTTCGCGGAAAAAGCCTCTTACCTTCTGGGATCCGTCAAGTCCATGGATCATTTAGTCTTGGTGATGCCATAGATATTGTTAGCGAATCTGGTACTTCTTTTGCCAGGGGCTTAGTTAACTATAGTTCTGAAGAAGTAGCCAGAATTAAAGGGCGAAAAAGCTTGGAAATTGAGAAAGTTTTGGGCTACCGGCATTATGATGAAGTAGTACACCGTGATAACCTAGTTTTACTAAGTTAAGGTTGTACTAGAGGAGGAAGTAGTGATAATGATGGGTAACGAAGAGCTAAAAGTTAAGGGTATAGTAGAGGAATGTGCGATTAAGGCTAAAGCAGCAGCTCGTCAATTAGCGGTAACCTCAGAAGCCGCTAAGAATCAAGGGTTAATTGAGATTGCGCAGGCCTTAGAATTAAAAAGTCAAGAGATTATCGAGGCCAATAGGGAAGATATGGAACAAGCAAAGAGCCAAGGGATATCTGGCGCTTTATTGGATCGATTGTTATTAACTCCAGAGCGTATTAAAGCTATGGCTCAAGGGGTTCGAGAGGTTGCCGCCTTACCGGACCCTATTGGTGAAGTCAGCGACTTAAAAATTAGGCCTAGCGGTATTCGGGTCGGTAAAATGCGGGTTCCCCTAGGCGTTATCGCTATGGTTTATGAGGCTAGACCTAATGTTACTGTTGATGCAGCAGCCCTCTGTTTGAAAGCTGGTAATGCGGTTTTGCTACGGGGCGGTTCAGAGGCATATCAGTCCAATCGTAAACTAGCAGAACTAATTAGCCAAGCCCTAAGAGTCGCAGGATTACCTCACGAAGCTGTACAGTTAATTCCGACTACTGACCGGAGGTCGATTACAGCCTTAGGTGCTTTGGATCAGTATATTGATGTCCTTATTGCCCGGGGTGGTGAAGGTTTAATGCAGGCTTTAGCCGGGGCGACAGTACCGCTTTTCAGGCACGGCAAAGGTATCTGCCATACTTATATTGATGTTGATGCTGATTTAACTAAAGCTGTGGATATCGTTTTTAACGCCAAAGTATCACGACCAGGTGTTTGTAATGCCCTGGAAACTCTTTTGGTTCACCGAGAAGTGGCTGCTCGGGTGGTACCGGCTATCTGTCAACGGCTTCAGGAGGCTGGGGTAGAATTAGTCGGAACTCCAGAGGTCCAAGCATTGGCGCCTAATGTGGGAGTAGCTAGCACAGAGGATTGGGGAACCGAATACCTTGGCCTTAAATTAGCAATTAAAGTGGTTAGTAATCTAGATGAAGCGATTGAACATATTCACCGGTATGGTAGTTTGCATTCTGAGGCTATTATCACCGAGAATTACAGTAGCGCACGCCGGTTCTTAGAAACTGTAGATGCTGCCGCTGTTTTTGTTAATGCTTCTACTCGGTTTAATGATGGCTCTGAGTTTGGGTTGGGGGCTGAGATTGGTATTAGTACTCAGAAATTACATGCTAGAGGACCGATGGGAATTAGGGAGTTAACTACAACGAAATTTATAGTTTTAGGCTCGGGAGAGGTGCGATAATGCAGCGTCTAGGGATAATGGGTGGGACTTTTGATCCTATTCACTACGGCCACTTAGTGACGGCTGAAGAAGTGAGGGATCGATTTCAGTTGGACAAGGTTTTGTTTGTCCCCTCTGGACATCCGCCCCACAAACCTGTAGATGTAGTTAGTTCAGCTAAACACCGTTATCTAATGACTGTCCTGGCCACCTTAACCAATCCAGCTTTTGAGGTATCCCGAGTCGATATTGATCGGGACGGGGTTACCTATACGGTTGATACCTTAAGGGATTTACGCCGAGTTTATCCTAATGACCAATTCTTTTTTATAACCGGTGCTGACGCGATTTTGGAGATTATTACCTGGAAAGATGCTCATGAGTTAATGCGGCTTTGTGAATTTATTGCGGCTACCCGGCCTGGTTATCATATGGAAACCTTAGAAGAAAAATTAGGGGATTTGTATTTAGATTGTCACGATCGTTTTCATAGCGTTGAAGTTCCTGCGCTGGCCATTTCTTCTACAGATATTAGAAAGAGAGTTAGAGAAAACCGACCGATCCGTTACTTACTTCCAGAAACAGTAGATCACTATATAGCTAAAAACAGGTTATATAAGGGGCTAGAAAATGCCTAGTAGTAAATGGGTGCCGGTACTACGGGAAAGGCTCAGTTTACGTAGGCTAGAGCATAGCTTACGGGTAGCTGAGAACGCTGAATGGTTAGCTACTCGTTGGAATTTAGATAGCCAAAAATGTTATCTTGCAGGTCTTTTACATGATATTGCCCGGGACTATCCCCCAGAGGAACTATTGCGGCTGGCCTGGGCTTATGGTATAGTATGGGCAGAGTTAGAGGCCAATTTTCCGGTTCTACTCCATGGTT
>DHRX01000157.1:5081-5368 GCA_002408345.1 Firmicutes bacterium UBA5301
TTGGAAGCGGTACGCTTACATACTACTGGAGATTACCCTTTAAGTCCAACCGCTAAGGTCCTTTTCTTAGCGGATTATATTGAACCGGGAAGGAATTTTCCAGGTGTTACTAAGGCCCGTCAAGCTGCTGAGTTAAGCTTAGATCATGGAGTAGCGGTAGCAACCCAGCAAATTTTAGCCCATTTACTTACAGTGGGACAAGCTATAGACCCAAAGACGATAAATTTGTACAACTATTATGTTAATAAAGGCTTTTACCGGTAGAGTTAGTGGAAGGGGTGAGGTAG
>DHRX01000157.1:5573-5938 GCA_002408345.1 Firmicutes bacterium UBA5301
CGTTTTTGGCTGACCCTTCTACTGATATTTGTTTTGTTTGCTGTTGGTTCAGGCTATTATACCTATTGGAAAAATTATAAAAATCTGCAAAAGCCTGAGGTGGCTGAAGCTGAACCGGCATTGACCGTTTTAGTTTTAGGGGTTGACAAACGTACCGATGATGTTGGTCGGTCTGATACAGTTATGGTTGTTAACCTGGTTCCGCAATATAAGGTTGTCCGAGTAATTTCTCTGCCTCGGGATACCCGGGTACAAATACCAGGGTATGATAGTTACTACCGGCTAAACTCTGCTTATGGGTTTGGCGGACCAGAGCTGGTTCAAAAAACAATAGAAAAACTTTTAGGGTTAAAGATAGATTATTT
>DHRX01000157.1:6055-6211 GCA_002408345.1 Firmicutes bacterium UBA5301
TTAGGGTTAAAGATAGATTATTTTATTACCACAGATTTTCAGGGCTTCGCTAACATTATTGATACTATAGGCGGCGTTGAAATTAACGTAGAAAAACCGATGTATTATGATGATTATGCCCAAGACTTGCATATCAAACTAGATCCTGGTTTACAG
>DHRX01000157.1:6352-7361 GCA_002408345.1 Firmicutes bacterium UBA5301
CGTTTTCGTAACGATGGCTTAGGTGATGTCTCGCTAGTTGATCCGATTAATATTGTTTATGAAGGGCGTATTCAGCGTCAACAAAAATTTTTAAAGGCCGTGGCGGAACAAGTAGTGGACCTGGAAAATCTTTGGAAGGCGCCATTGGTGATGAAACGGTTGGCTGATGCTGTAGAAACAAACATGCCTGTAACGACAATGCTTAGATATACAGCTGTGGCTGGACAAATTCCAGCTAATAATGTTATTACTACAGTTTTGCCAGGCGAAGGCGGTATGATTAATGGTGTAGCCTATTGGGTGCCTGATGAGGGCCAAATTTCCCGGTTGGTACAGACTTTACAGCGTCCGACACCGCCACCAACTATAGCCGAGGGGGAAATGGTTCGACCAATTAAGATTAAAATTCTTAATGGTAGCGGAATGCAGGGTGTTGCTAGGCAGGCGTCTAGCATATTAAACCAGCAAGGTTTTGAAACTTTTGGTCTTGGTAATGCTCCTAACTTTAATTATCAAGAGACAGAAGTTATTCTGCACAGTCCTGTTTTAGATGCCGTTTCGCAAATCAGAGAGGCTTTACGGGTCTATGGCCAAGTTAAAGAAGATTATGCGGTAGAAGATGAAGTTGATGTTACCATTATCCTTGGTAAGGATTATAATATTAAAAAGTAAACAGGGGGGGACACAAAGCTTGGTTGAGGACAAACTGAGCAGTGAGGAGTTAGCTCGGCAGGTGATAACCGCATTGGACTCCAAAAAGGGTTCCCAGATCGTCACTATCGATATGCGAACGCGTCTAGCGCTTACGGACTATTTTGTAATTGCCACCGGTCATTCGACAACCCAAGTTAAAGCTTTGAGCACTGCGGTAGAAGAAGCTTTAGTGAAGCTTGGGGTGCGCCCGTTACGCGTAGAGGGTTTTAGCGGGGGCAGTTGGATTTTGCTGGATTATGGCGGAGTGATTGTCCATATCTTCCATACTGACACGCGAGCCTATTATGATTTGGAA
>DHRX01000195.1 GCA_002408345.1 Firmicutes bacterium UBA5301
CCCGCCGCTGCCCTGCAAGGGAAAACCATTGTCGTTGACCCTGGACACGGCGGCTCCAACGGAGGCGCCGTAGGGGCCAGCGGTAAAACCTTGGAAAAGACTAACGTTTTATTCGTTGCTTTGGATTTGAAGAAAATGCTTGAACAAGCAGGGGCCAAGGTAATAATGACCAGAGATCGGGATATATCGCCAGAATTCGATGGGCTTGATCAATTAGAATCACGGGTCGCTATTTCCAATCAGTCTGGTGCCGATATTTTCGTCAGTATTCATAACGACGCTAATTTAGATCGGAATATTGTCGGAACAACAACTTATTACTCTGGTTCTGTTGAATCCCGCCGTCTCGCTGAATCTATCCAAAATCAGCTGGTTAAAGCGTTAGGGTCGCATAACCATGGCGTAAAATCTAGCCCTTTTTATGTGCTGAGAAATACCCGCATACCTGCGGTACTAGTGGAAGTTGGTTTTATCTCCAACTACTGGGAAGAAAAACGATTAGCTGACCCAGCTTACCGTTATAAAGCTAGTCAGGGGATTTACAATGGATTAGTAAACTACTTTTCTACCCCTGGTTTTTCCGGTCGGTAACTAAGAGCATGGCTTTCCCCTTGGAGAAACTCCCTGTTACCTAAGGGCATTCGGCTGGGAAGAAACAATTGGCGCAAAAACCAAAAGTACCCGCTTAACAGCCCCACATTGGCTACAAATAATATCTTTAACCATAACGTATACCAAGATCCAACCCCTGCCGCCAACAACATCGCGGCAGGGTGATTCATCGGTGGTGGACGCCATAAAGAGACTAGAGCCACCTGCCATAAAGCAAGGAAATAAAAACTAACCCCCAAACGTAGCGGCTCTTGAAATGATCCTGATCGGCCAGCTTGAACCGACCTCAAAAGCAGCTTTTTACCATGTCGACTAGGAAACAATACTAAACCAACGATAAGTAGCGGCCAGGTTATCCCTCGAACGTGAAATTGGATAGCAAAAGTAGCATCGGTTAACTCGCCGCCTCCTAATGCAACTACTAAGAGGCTACCAAAGGTCAGCAAAACAAACCAGCCCACCCAGAAACCTACTTCTGCACCTAACCGCTTTGTTTTTACTGAAAACTCTCGCCAGAGCAAGTGGTAAAAAGGAACTAACTCTGCAAATCGTAGCACTATAGGTAATGGTCGCCAATACCAACTAGTAATAAACCATAATCCATGGTTTATTAGCCCAATTATACCGGCTACTAAAACTACCCAAGCGGTACGGTGTAAAGCCTGCTCTACCTTAGGTCGGGTCAATAAACCTCTATCCAGAAGATACCAAGCTAAGGCGGTGACCCATAAAATTACGATAACCCCACCTAACCAAGGGTGGGTTAACCGTAACCAATCCACTCCATTAGGCCCGCCCCAGAAAAAGACAGCACTAACCAAAGCATAAAATCCGCTGATAGTTAAGGCGATACATCCCATTTGGTTAAGCGTATCGATACTAGCCAAAGCACCTGGCCCGGCAACCCCAATCAAGCCTAACCCCAACAAAAATGTAACACCCCGGGGATAACCAAAAGAAAGGATGCAAAGACCCACCAAACCGCTTAGAATCCACTGCGGCCTGTGAAAAGCGTGGGGCGAATTAAAATGTAATATGGCTAGGTAGGAAAAGAGCGCTGTAAAAATATAAAGGAATACACCGGCTAAAGCTGGTTGCCGACCCCCTAAGAGTAACCCTACCCAATGAAGACCGTCTGAAACCACAGCCCCCCAAAAGCAGATAAGGGCTGCTAGATAGTACCAACCCGCTGGCCTCTGAGTAGGAGAACCCATGGTAAAACCTCCTACCTTCAGAGTACTCAACTAGCTAGTACTTAATGTTAAGAAAGGTTTCTATTTTTCTTAGACTGCTTAGCCTCATACATAGCCACATCGGCCAACCGAATTACCTCAGCCATCTCCTGACTATCGGTAGGATAAGTAGCCCAACCAATAGATAAGGTAACACAACACTGGCTTCGTTCGATCGCTTGGTAAATACGTTCAGCAATCGGCTGAGCTTCAGATTTCTCACAATCCGGTAAAACAATGCAAAACTCTTCCCCACCATAACGGTAGATATACGGCGTTTCCGGAAGACTCTCCCTTAATACCTGGGCAATCTGTCGTAAAGCTTCATCACCTTTTTGATGCCCAAACTTATCATTATATTGTTTAAAATCATCGACATCTAACATTAAAAAGGTCAGAGGTTTTCCGCTTCTTTGAGCTCGTCTACTCTCCCTTGCTAAGTGTTGGTACAGTAACCTTTGGTTATACAGACCGGTTAAAGGGTCACGTTCCGCTAAGTTTTTGGTTTCTTGGTAGAGTATAGCATTATCCATGGCTATTGCTGTTGAAAAAGCTAAGTTAGTTAAATACTCCTGTTTGTCAATGGAATAACCTTCTCCCCGCTGGTTTGCACAGATTAAAAGGCCCAATACTCGCTTACGACCAATTAAGGGGAAGGCGATACCGCTCTTGGCGCCTAACTCGTGACAACAATTAAGGGTAGCTAAGTCCTGTTCAGAAAGGAGTACTAACCGACCTTCCCGTAACACTTTTTGTGAAATTGACGGACTTATGACCACCTGTTGCTCCAGCTCCTCTTGCCCATCAAAACCATAAACAGCCGCTTTTTGTAGCTGCTTACCTTCTAAATTACTCAAATAGATTAGGCCCCAATCAGAAGCGGTCTGAGTTACCGCCGCAGTTAGGACAACATCCAAAATTCCCTGCTGATCAAAGGTAGCTGCCACCTGCTGGGATACGTACAGAAGCGATGCTAATTGTCCTGATTTAACGGTAACCTCGTGATACAAATTAGCTCGGTTAATTCCGGTAGCCGCCAAATCGGCAAAGGCTTCCAGGGTCTTTAAATCTCGTTTGGTAAAAAACTGGCGCTCTGCTCCGGCATGTAGACCTAAAACTCCCTGCAGTTCCTCACGAAAATACAAAGGTACCGCCACCACAGAAGGCATTTGGCTATAGTCGGCTGCTAGCATAGCCTCGCCGGTCGCCGCTACTTGTCCAAAAATCCCCTGACCAAGAGTAAACTCTTCTTCTGTAAATTCCGGTAAACCGATTATCGTTACATAGGATCCTTTACCTGCTTCCGCATCCCATAAACCGATACCGCCTCCAGAAGCTCCGACTAGATCAATAGCGCTTTTTAAAATCAAATTTAGGGTCTCTTCTAAAGAAATGTTATCGACCAAAGACTTACTTGTTTCTAGAAAGGCCCTTTCTAAAGTAATCTGACGGCTTAACCAGCTAATTAACTGGGCATTCTCTAAACCCATAGCCAATATGTCGCAAACCACATTCAACTTCGCTAAATCATCATTTTTATACTCTCTTTTCGGGAAAACCACCAGTACACCAAACAAATTAGTACCTACCAATAAAGGTGCGGCGATTAAATTCCGTTGGTGTTTTTGCTCAAGGATTAGCCGTTTGAAGTAGGCCGCCCGTGCAGCTACGCAAGGGTTCTCTGCTTCAACTATTAAACCCTGAACTTTCTCTGCTTTCTTACAAAAGAGTTGATACCCAGCCATTAAGGAGAGGGTATTTAATTCACTATCATAGCTAAATAAAGCTGCAGTTTCCAAATCTAAAATTTTTACTACTTCTTCTAAAGCTACGTCAACCTGGTTTTCTACCGTCCGGAAAGTTGCTACCAACCGAGTTAATTTAGCCAAGGAAGCTTCTTCAGCCAGCTTCCGTCGCATATCTTCTGCTGAATTCCGAATAGTCTGATGTAAAATTGTTTCTTGGTCAGCCAAATAGCCCCCAAGATAGGCAAAGATAACATAAAAAGAAAGGTGAACCATAACCATTCGGAAGAAAGGCTGAGGCAACCCTTGAACAACGCCAATCAACACATATAAAAGGCCAATAGTTATACCGCTTAGCAAAGTATACCGAGAGCCAAAAGCGTAGGTAATTAAAAATGCAGAAAAGACATAGTACATTTTAAAAGGGCTAGATAAACCCCCGGTGACCATTATTAAACCGGTAGCCAGTAAGATATCAAAAATTACGGTGGAAATTAACTTTTTCTGGAGTAGCCCTTTCTGCGGAAGATCATCGGCCCTTAGCTTATATAAAAGGGTATGGATAGCTCCTAAGATTAAGATGAATAACCCCGGGAAAAAAGCGACCTGGGGGCTACCCCTATTAATCACTAAAAAGAGAGCACCGATTAGAGACGTTGCCCACCGAAACATCTGTGAAGCTTGGTATACCCGAAAACAACGAGCAGAAAAGGTATCCAGTTGTAACTGATGAGATTTCATTTGCTACTCCCATAGATAATTACTAGACCTAATAGAATTCCAGACAAACCTAAGAATTGAACCACAGCTGGGTCACCCCAAACCAAGATTAAACCACTAACCAACACAACCAACCCTACGGTAAGGAATACCTTATTTCTGGTCCGCCGTAAAAACTGTCCTAACCGGGTAAAGAGCGAATCTGGCTCTATTGGATGCTTAATCTGATCGCTTAGCTGCTTGCGAAAAACCTGATATTCAGGGGTTCCTTTCATAGGAAATAAGACCGGCTCCTCATCAGCGTCTGTAAATAAGAGAGTCCTATTAATAGTAGCGTTTTCTCGCCCTTTCTGCAAACCTTTCAGCTGACAATAGGTTTCAGCCAACAACTCCCCCCGGTGAATCATCGTCGGGATAAGGTAAGTATCAACTAAACTAACATCATAAATCAATGGGTTCAAAATTACTAGGGCCGCTTGGCTAATTTCTTGATCGTAAAGGTCGGCCGCTAACTGATCCATAGCCATAATATCTACTGTTTGGGAGAGAATATCTATAATCCCGTTCTTTACTAAATCCTCTTTACGTAACCCAGCATAACCCAGATCTACCCCTAAGACTTTTTTAGCCTTAGCCAATTTAACCGCTACCGCTACCGGTAAATTATCACGCAGACCGCCATCTACGTAATGGTTACCGTCAAGGCAATACGGAATAAAAGTACCGGGAATCCCGATAGAACACCGCACCGCATCGGCAATCGCAGCCTTTGAACATAACCTAAATTCTGTAAAACCAGGTCCGTAATCGGCTGCCCTAACCCCTTGGGGAGGACAGAAAACTATCTCGGTTCCATCGTTGATATCTACCGCTGTTAAATAAAGCTCTGTTACTTGTTCCTGCTGTTCAGGACTAAGCTGGTTATAATCAGTAAAATTTTGCAGATATCGTAAATGTTTAGCGATAAACCGCCGTAGTTTTTCTCCTTTGATAAGCCCTTTGACCTTAGAAATGTCTAGCTTTAAAAGCGCTTGCCAAAGTTGTCCCACAGCAAAATCGATATATTGGTTTTCTCGACCAATAATAGAAAGATATAGTTTCTCGATCTCTAGCGGTGTTAACCCCGAAGCGTAAAAGGCCGCTACAACGGCTCCACCAGAGGTACCTACTAAACTATCTGGTTTAATCCCGTACTCTTCCAAAACTTTAAGTACCCCGATATGGGCCGCCGAACGTAGCCCGCCTCCAGAAAGCACTATAGCTAGTTTATCCTTTACTAATTCTTCCCCCACATTATCCCTTCCCTCTAAGAAAGGCCCGAAACTCACCCCTATTATCTACCAATTATTACTATCTGTAAATAGCAGCAGGCGGAGGTTAGAAACCCCCGCCTAATTTTACATCAGTCTATTCTTCTCTTTGGTCATCTTCCGGTGGAATTTTTATTTCTCTTTTCGCACCTTTTTTGGTTCCACCAAAGAAGCCACGTAACTCTTTAGAAGTAAATTTAGAAAGCATATACTTAATACCACCGACACCTTGCGAATTAACTAGGGCATAAACGATAAATCCAACAACCGCGATGGCTAGTATCCAGAGAGCCGAACTCCAACCACCGGTTTGATCCCCTGGCCGCCCAGTTGGCTGATTTTGCTGCTGTTGAGCTGTTCCCAGACCTTGTTGTTGCGGAGCGGCTGCCCCCACCATTGTTGCCAACACTTTACCCATCATTTGAGCTGATTTTTCGGCTCTTTGCAACGTATTGGTGTGGGTCCCAAATTCTAAGAGAATAACTCGAGGGGCTAAATCTTGGTTGTAATTACCTTTAGCCCAGAATATCTC
>DHRX01000061.1 GCA_002408345.1 Firmicutes bacterium UBA5301
AGAAATAAATCTACCGATTTCAGTAGATACAACCAAATATTCGGTAGCTCAAGAGGCTTTGGAGGCTGGCGCTAGTATTATTAATGATATTAGTGGCCTGCAAAAAGAGCCTCGGTTGGCACAGTTAGCTGCTCAATACAGGGCTGGTCTGGTGATTATGCATATGCAGGGGTCTAACCCTCAGGAAATGCAGGTTGATCCGGAATATGATGATGTGGTTGCTGAGGTTATCGCTTTTTTGAGGCAGCAGATTGACTTTGCTCTAGAAATCGGTGTATATTCGGACCAGATTATCTTAGATCCAGGTATCGGATTCGGGAAAATACTGGAGCATAATTTAATGCTGCTTAACCGGTTAGCCGAGTTTCAAGTATTGAATTATCCGCTACTGTTAGGAACCTCCCGGAAGTCTCTGATTGGTCAAGTATTAGCTACCCCGGTAGATCAACGGGTAGAAGGGACAGCTACAACAGTAGCCATAGGCATTAGGGCAGGCGTTGACGTGGTGCGAGTACATGACGTGCAGCCAATGGTTAGGGTAGCACAGATGGCTGACGCTATTGTGCGGTCTCCTCTACAGGAAGGTGGGCATTAGGGTTGGGTAGTGCGGTCGTTCGTCTGCATGAGATGGTTTTCTATGGGTATCATGGTGTCTACAAAGGGGAACAGGAGTTAGGTCAACGCTTTGAAGTAGATATTGAGTACCATGTTGCTGATCAATCTAGTCCTGAGACCGATCAACCAGAGGAGACTATTGATTATGTGGCGGTTGTTCAGAAAGTTCAGGAAATTGTTACGCAGCGGAGGTTCAATCTGATAGAAACCTTGGCCAATGTAATTGCTCAGGAACTTTTAGCTCTTTTCCCAATAACCCAAGTAGTAGTTAGAGTTCGGAAACCTTGGGCACCCATAGGAGCGGCTATCCTGGATTCGGTAGAAGTGGAGGTCCGGAAGGAGGCGGAATGGTGAGACATGAGTTTTATCTATCCTTAGGGAGTAACGTTGGGGATCGCATTCGGAACCTTGAAGGGGTTTTAGTTTTTCTGGCCGAGCTACCGGAAACGGCGGTTACCGGTACTTCTAGTTATTACGAGACGAAACCGGTGGGGTTTACCCAACAGCGGGATTTTCTGAACCGCGTAGTTCGAATTACTACGGGTCTTTCGCCCCAAGAGCTAAAGACTAAGACTAGGCGGATCGAAGATTATTATGGTCGTGATCGGAATCTACGGTGGGGCCCCCGGGCGGTAGATATCGATTTACTTTGGTCTAATGGGATCGAGGTAGCTGAACCGGACCTAACCATCCCGCATCCTCGAATGTGGGAGAGAGCTTTTGTAATGGTGCCTTTTGCGGAATTAGCTCCAAACTTACTAGGGCCGGATGGTCAAACCGTGGCCCAACTGGTTGCTTCTTTTGACTTACGGGAGGAAGGGGTACAGCTTTATCAGCCTTCCCCAGCAGAGCTTGATTTAGACCGGCCTTTTCCTGGTGTTGTCTTGGCTGGTTTAGACCCAGAGGAAATAGGGCAACCCCTATTATATAAATTGGAGGTTAGCTCCACTAATGATCTATTAAAGGATTTGGCCTTAGAAGGAGCACCAGAGGGTACTGCGGTAGTAGCAGAAACTCAGTTTAAAGGGAAAGGCCGGCAAGGACGGTCGTGGGTTTCTCGGCCTTTTGCCGGTTTGTGGACTAGTATCCTGTTACGGCCAGGTATTAAACCCAATATGGTACCAAGTATGACCATTGTTGGCGCCTTGGCATTAGCGAGAGCTGTCAATAGTTTTGCACCGAAACAGGCTGAGCCGGCCTTGCTAAAATGGCCTAATGACCTCTTAGTAGGTGGTGCTAAGGTTGCCGGTTGTTTAGCCGAAGCAGGGGTGCAGGGCGGAAAGCTTAGCTATGTAATTTTAGGTACCGGAGTTAACCTACGCCATTGGGAAGATGAGTTACCAAATTTAGAACAACCGACTACCTCTTTATATTTGGCGTGGGGTAAGCAGGTTAGCCGTCAGGCCTTATTACGTACTTATTTTACGGAACTAACTGTTATCTACCAAGATTATCTAAAACATGGATTAGAACGGCTCTTAAGTGAGTACCAGTCTTTATCCTGTACCCTAGGGCAACAAGTAGAGGTTCGGGGTCAAGAAATCCTAATTGGGCAAGCCATAGCGGTAACCCCAGCAGGAAGTCTACTAGTGGAAACACCTGGTGGCGTAATACGCGAGGTTTTTGCTTCTGAGGTGAGTGTGCGCAATGTCCGCTAATGATGTTTCACCACGAATATTAATGGTTGTTGGTTTAATGACGGCGTTGATGTGTGTGTCGGCTTTTGTTCGTATCCCGGTTCCACCGGTAGCGATTACCTTGCAATCAGTAGTAGTTTTACTATCTGGTTTAGTTCTGGGACCACAGTTGGGCCCGCTAGCTCAAGGAATTTATCTCGCTTTGGGCTTGATTGGTTTGCCGGTTTTTTCCCAGGGTGGTGGTCTCGGCTACATTTTTCAGCCGAGTTTTGGCTATCTGCTGGGGTTTGTTCCGGCAGCTTGGTTTATCGGCCACGGCGTACATGGTCTTAAGACGGCGTCTACTAAAAGGTTGTTAATCTTGGCTATCGGTGCTCATTTACTGATTTATGCCATCGGCTTACCATATCTCTACCTGGCTTTACGCTATTTCATGGGCACGCCGGTGGAATTTCTCCCCTTAGTTTACTCAGGATGTCTTCTTTTTCTGCCGGGAGACTTTCTCAAGTCGGCCTTTTTTGTAGTGATAGCCAAGCGGTTGACTAATAATCATACCTTGACTACTTTTCGGGAATCCTGCTAAGGAAAATAAGGTTTCCGGAGGTAGGTCTATGGACCGAGGTAAGTATTTAAAATTTGGTGGGGTTAAATTCTACGCTAAAGTTCCCGAAGTGGAAATTAACGAGTTTGTATTGAATCTACCAGAAGAGGAACGCAAATCGTTGTATGATGTAGTGGTGCAACTGCGGGATCAGGGGCTGATTGAAATCGACGAGGAAGATATCACTACTATCGATAAAGAGATGTTGCCTTTTCTGGAAAGCCAGAGCCCGGCTAAGGAAGATTAAAGATCTGTAAACAAGCTAATCTGTCGGATATTAGTTAAATTAGAAACGGAAACACCAATGAGTCGGAGCGCCGGGCGCTGTTCCGGCTCTTTGTTTAACCACTCCCGCTGAAACAAGAGACGGGCTGCTTCCCAGATTTCGGCTTGGTCAGCGATGCCTCTGTTGACGGAAAGGCTGCGGGTAGTGGTAATGAATTCAGCGGTGCGGAGTTTCAAAGTGACGCTCTCCCCCCATAATTCTCTGGCTTGGAGCCTGCGAGCGATGTTGCTACTCAGCTCTTCCAGGGTTTGGAGTAAAATTCGAGGATTGCGTTGATCCTGGTCAAAAGTGGTTTCACGACCGATTGACTTACGAGTGTACTCCAGGACTACCGGACGAGGGTCTAGTCCCAAGGATAAGTTATAAATCCAGTCTCCGTGTTTACCAAAGGTAGCAACCATGGCTTTACGGCCTAGTTTGCGAATATCCAGGATAGTTTTGATACCGAGTTT
>DHRX01000129.1:0-194 GCA_002408345.1 Firmicutes bacterium UBA5301
AGTTGTATGAAGTGCCATGCTAACCCTGACAAAAGTTACGCATTTCAGTACGTACTCCATACTGGCCATCTGAAAGAAGGATCGACATTTGTTACCAAATATAATGGAAGATGTACTACCTGCCACCGGATGGAAAGCAACGGGAGAATTATAGTTGCTGGGATGGAAAAATAAAGGGGTGGTTTAGTGACCTT
>DHRX01000129.1:415-6252 GCA_002408345.1 Firmicutes bacterium UBA5301
TAGTATTCTTATCAGCAGGAGTTAAACCCCAGAAAACGAAGGATTTAAATGGTGTTTAACTGCAAACACTAGTGCCGTCAATATCTGCAAGGAGGGGCAATCTGGTGTGGAAAGTCGTCTACATCGCTCACAGCAAAGCCATAGCTAAAAAAATAGAGCAGCAGTTAGCAAGGGCAGGCGTATTGGTAAAAATTAGACCTTTTGGGAATGAAGCTATCTCACTACAATTCGAGGTATTAGTACCTGAATCTGAAATAGAGGAAGCCCAAGAGGTTTTAAATGCTTTGGTGTAGGTTCATTTAGGGAGGAAAGGTGATCTTTTTTTGCCAGCATTTAAGGATTTTTTCCGCAGTAAACCAAAATACGTTACTGTTCACCCTGGTTCCCGTGAAGAGAAACGGGAGATCCCCGATGGCTTATGGGTCAAGTGTGAAGAGTGCGGTAATCTTCTTTTTAATAAAGAGTTAGAACGTAATATGATGGTTTGTCCTAAGTGTGGATACCATTACCGTATTTCCGCTTCTTTGCGGCTCAGTTTACTTTGTGATGAAGGGAGTTTTAGCGAATTTGCTGCTGATCTAGAAACCGCTGATCCCTTAGGTTTTCCTGCTTATCCAGAGAAGATCCGTGCTTCCAAAGAAAAAACCGGTATTAGTGAAGCTGTAGTTTGTGGTGTAGGCGAGGTTCAGGGTTTACCGGTAATTTTAGCGGTAATGGATTTTTCATTTATCGGCGGTAGTATGGGTAGTGTCGTTGGGGAAAAAGTTACCTTAGCGGTAGAGCGGGCTCTTGCTGAGAAAAAACCGTTGGTGATTATCTCTACTTCTGGGGGCGCCCGGATGCAGGAAGGGATTCTTTCGCTAATGCAAATGGCCAAGACTAGCGCTGCCTTGGCTAAGTTGGACGAGGCTGGGGTTTTATATATCTCCGTACTGGCGAACCCTTGCACAGCCGGTGTTATGGCCAGCTTTGCTTCTCTTAGGAGATATTATTATTGCTGAGCCCAAAGCCTTAGTAGCTTTCGCTGGACCCTAGAGTTATTGAACAGACTGTACGTGAAAAACTGCCGCCAGGTTCTCACCGATCGGAGTTTGTAATGGAGCATGGTTTTATCGATAAGATTGTTGATCGGCGGGAGTTAAAAGAAACGGTGGCTAAGCTAATCCGTTTTCATACTAACGACTTTAGCTGGAGGTGAAGCGGCTCGTGGCTAATGGTAATTTAGACTTTGAACGACCTTTGGTAGAGTTGGAGTCTCGTATTGAGGAACTGCGCCGCTTTACTAAGGAAAAGGGTATTGATTTAAGTGAAGAAATTGCCACTTTGGAGAAAAAAGCCTGTGAACTTCAGGGGGAAATTTATAGCGGCCTTACTTCCGGACAACGAGTACAGCTAGCCAGACATCCCAAACGTCCCTTAGCTTTGGATTATATTAATCGGATATTTGATGATTTTATTGAGTTACATGGTGACCGCTTATACCGTGATGATCGGGCGATTGTTGGCGGAATAGGTTACCTCAACGGTATTCCAGTTACTATTGTAGCCGAGCAGAAGGGGCGGGATACCAAAGAAAATATTGCTCGTAATTTTGGTATGCCGCTACCTGAAGGGTACCGGAAAGCTTTACGTTTGATGAAGCAGGCCGAAAAGTTTGGCCGACCGGTAATTACTTTTATCGATACTCCAGGAGCATTCCCTGGGTTAGAAGCGGAAGAAAGAGGACAAGCCGAGGCGATTGCTGTAAACTTAATGTATATGAGCCGTTTGCGGGTACCGATTATTGTGGTTGTTATCGGTGAAGGGGGTAGCGGCGGAGCATTGGCGATAGGGGTAGGCGACCGTGTTTTAATGTTAGAGAATTCTATCTATTCGGTGATATCCCCTGAAGGTTGCGCCGCTATTCTCTGGCATGATGCTTCTTATGCCAAAGAGGCTGCAGCAGCTTTAAAGATTACAGCTCAAGACTTGTTGAAACTCAGGGTAATTGATGAGATCATTCCAGAGCCGATCGGTGGTGCTCATCGAGATTATGATCAAGCTGCGGCCAATGTTAAAGAGGCGATATGCAATAATTTAGAGGAACTGTGTAAGTATAATGCAGAGAACTTGGTTGAAGAAAGGTATGTTAAGTTCAGACAGATGGGCGCATACCGCAGAGTTGAGCCTGTCAAATCAGAGAGCGAGGGATAGAGTTGGTGAAACGGATTGCGGTCTTAACCAGTGGGGGAGATGCACCTGGGATGAATGCAGCAATCCGGGCTATTGTTCGAATGGCCTCGTTTCATGATATTGAGGTCTTCGGCGTTCAGCACGGATTTGCTGGATTAATCCGTAATGATATGCAACAGTTAACCAGCAGATCTGTGGCCGATATCATTCAGCGTGGCGGTACTATATTGAGGACCGCCCGGTCAGCAGAGTTTACTACAGAAGCAGGGCAGCTCAAGGCGATTGAAGCTTTACGGATAAATGGTATCGAAAGCCTTGTAGTTATTGGCGGTAACGGCTCTTTCCGAGGCGCAGTAGCCTTATTGGAACGGGGGATTAATGTTATCGGTATATCGGCGACAATCGATAATGATGTACCCCTAACGGATTTTACCATCGGGTTCGATACAGCTGTTAATAATGTAGTTGAGGCTGTGAATAAGATTAGAGATACCGCTACCTCCCATGAACGGGTTTATGTTATTGAGGTGATGGGTCGAGATTCAGGGCATATTGCTTTAGCTGCTGGTCTTGCTGGCGGCGCGGAATCGATCCTAATTCCAGAGGAAGATTACAGTCTAACCGAACTATGTCAAAAGGTAATAAGAGGGTATCAAAAGGGTAAAGCCCACAGTATTATTATGGTTGCCGAAGGGTATCACCCCCCGGGGGTTGATAAAGTTGAAAGCCCTGGTATTTATGTGGGCAACTTTATTCGGGAAAAAACCGGATTTGAGACCCGGATAACCATTTTAGGACATATTCAAAGAGGCGGAACCCCTACTGTAATTGATCGGGTGTTAGCGAGTAAGTTTGGGGCTAAAGCGGTAGAATTGTTAGTAGATAATCAAGGGGGTAAAATGGCGGCGATCCAAGGAAATCAGGTTGTCGCCGTTCCTTTTACCGACGTATTTCGAAATCAGAAGGAGATCGATCGGGAAGCTTTTCGGTTAGCAGAGATTCTTTCTCACCCCTAAGGAGGGCTGACCAATGTGGAGAAAAAAAACTAAGATTGTAGCGACGTTAGGTCCTAGTACCGATGGGAAAATACTTGATATGGTTAAAGCCGGTTTAAATGTAGTCAGGGTTAATTTTTCTCATGCCGATTATGGAGAAGTGCAAGGCCGGTTAGATGAGGTAGCCAGGGTAGCTCAAGAGTTGGATGTGTTTATTGGTAAGATTGCCGATATCCAAGGCCCTAAGATTCGAACCGGAACGGTTCCTCCAGGCGTGCGGTTGAGGGAAGGGGAGGAATTTACCCTAACTACGGTTCCTTTTGCTGGTTCTGACAAAAAAGTTCATGTCGGTTACCCTTATCTCACTAGAGATCTCAAACCTGGGAATACCATATATTTAGATGATGCTAATTTAGAGTTAGAAGTTGAAGAGGTTTTAGCAGATGCTGTCCGTTGTCGGGTAGTTGTTGGCGGGGAATTGGTTTCTCATAAAGGGGTTAGTTTACCTGGGATTAAGGTGGAACTACCGGCGGTAACTACAAAAGATAGACGAGATATTCGGTTTGCAGTAGAACATGGATTTGATTTTATAGCGGCTTCTTTTGTCCGCCATGCCACCCATATACGGGAGATCCGCAAAATTATTAGTGAAGCCGGCGGTGACCAGTTAATTATCGCTAAGGTCGAAAACGAGGAAGGTTTAGCTAACCTAGAAGAAATTATTAAAGAAGCAGATGCGGTTATGATTGCCCGAGGCGACTTAGGGGTTAGTTTACCGCCTTATGAGGTTCCCCTGGTTCAGAAGAGAATGATCCAACAAAGTAATATCCTGGGTAAACCGGTGATCACAGCTACCCAGATGTTGGATTCTATGCGCCATTCACCACGGCCGACCCGAGCTGAAGTTACGGATGTGGCTAATGCTATTCTTGACGGTACCGATGCGGTAATGTTATCTGGGGAAACTGCTGTCGGTGAGTATCCGGTACAGTCGATTAAGATGATGTCTCAGATTGCTATTTATACCGAACAGACTATTGATTATAGTCAAGCGTTGCGAACTAAAGAGATGGTCTCCTTATCGATCGCCGATGCGATTAGCCATGCTACTTGTCAGACGGCTCAGGATTTGAACGCCAAGGCGATTATCACTTCTACCCAATCAGGGATAACAGCACGGTTGGTAGCTCGTTATCGACCAAAACCGCCGATTGTAGCGACTACCCCTGACCCGAAAGTGGCCAGGCGACTGACGTTAAGCCGCGGGGTTTACCCGATTGTAGTTACTGCAACTAATGATATTGATTCGATGATAGCAGTAACTATGGATGCTGCTGTCGAAAAAGGATTTGTTCAAGCTGGGGATTTGACGGTAATGACCGCAGGTTTACGGCCAGGTATTGCCGGTAGCACGAACTTAATGAAAGTCCATATTATCTAGGGCAGTTGGAAAAGAGGAATAACTATGAATTTAGTAGAGCAGTACCAGAGTAGATTTAATCGTTCAGCCCAGTTGTACGCCGAGTCATTAAAGGTTTTTCCTGGCGGAGTTACCCATGACGCCCGTTTTATGCGGCCTTTTCCCCCTTATGTAGATAGGGCCCAAGGCTCTCGTAAATGGACAGTAGAAGGTCATGAGTTAATAGATTACTGGACAGGCCACGGTTCGTTGCTCTTAGGGCATAGCCATCCGAACTTAGTAGCTGCCGTTGACGAGCAGGTGAAAAAAGGCACCCATTATGGTGCTAACCATGAGCTAGAGTTGGCTTGGGGCCGCTTGGTGCAAGAATTAGTCCCTGGTGCCCAACGGGTTCGGTTTACCGCGTCAGGTACCGAGGCTACATTGATGGCGCTACGGTTAGCCCGGGCTTATACCAAGAAAAATGTGGTTGTTAAGTTCGCTTCCCATTTTCACGGGTGGCATGATGCCATGACCGCCGGAGTATATCCTCCCTATGCGGTACCTTCATCAGTAGGGATACCTCCAGGGATAGTGGCCGATGTTAGGGTAGTGGCCCCTAATGATCTGGATGGTCTCAAGTCCCTTTTTGCTCAAGAGGCGGCGGAGATTGCTGGGATTATTCTGGAACCAACCGGCGGCGCTTGGGGGACTACCCCTTTTGTCCCCGGATTCCTCGGCGCTCTGCGGGAACTCTGTTCAGAGTACGGTATCCTGTTGATCTTTGATGAAGTGATTACCGGTTTCCGTTTGGCTCCAGGAGGCGCCCAAGAGTATTTTGGAATTAATGCCGATTTATGCTGCTTTGCCAAGGTTTTAGCTGGCGGGTTACCTGGCGGTGCAGTAACCGGTCCGGCTGAAATTATGGACATTCTAGCATACAGCGAGGATGCTGAGCATAACCGCTTTGCTCGGTTTTCCCACCCAGGCACCTATAATGCTAATCCCCTTTCTGCAGCAGCCGGTGTGGCTATGTTGGAGCAGGTGAAATCCGGAGAACCTTGCCGTCTAGCTAATAGCGCCTGCGCCTATTTGATTGATGGGTTGAACCAGGTTTTTGCGGAAACTGGCGTTAAAGGCTGTGTTTATGGGGATGGCTCCATGTTCCATATTGGGTTTGGTTTGGACTGTGCAACCGACTGCCGAGATTGTTTTGCTGATTGGGAGGTCTTTATGCAGATCCCCTTAGGGCGGATCGGTAACCCTTTCCG
>DHRX01000129.1:6553-6677 GCA_002408345.1 Firmicutes bacterium UBA5301
GTTTTTGGAGGCGAGGAAGTGGAGCAACGTCGTCTAGGCCGAACTGGCCTATACGTTACTTGTCTTGGTTTTGGTGGTATTCCTATTCAACGTTTGAGTGCGGCTGAGGCTGTTGCTCTAGTGC
>DHRX01000097.1 GCA_002408345.1 Firmicutes bacterium UBA5301
ATAGGAAGGGCCGCTCGGGACCCTTCCTTTAGATACTGCATTTTTGGCCCGTTACTCATTGCGCCTCCGCATGTGGGGAAAGAACAGTACATCCCGAATAGATGGAGAATCTGTTAACAGCATCACTAGTCGATCAATACCGATACCTAAACCACCGGTAGGCGGCAAGCCGATCTCTAAAGCCATTAAGAAATCTTCATCCATCATATGGGCCTCTTCATCACCTCTAGCCCTGGCCTCCATCTGCTTTTCGAACCGCTGGCGTTGATCAATAGGATCATTAAGCTCAGAAAAGCCGTTAGCAATCTCCCAACCATTAATATACGGCTCAAACCGATCGGTAACAGTCGGGTCTGCCAAACTCCTTTTAGCTAACGGTGAAACCTCTACCGGATGGTGAGTAATAAAAACCGGTTGTATTAGATGTTCTTCTACCTTTTCATCAAAGAGCAGCGCTAACACTTCACCTCGAGAGATCGGCTCTTTAACTTCTACTCCATGTTGCCGCGCTAAGGCTACAGCTTCTGCAGCGGTTTTAACTTGACTAAAGTCAATCCCGGCATACTTTAATAACGAATCTTCCATGGTAATCCGAGGCCATGGTGGGGTCAAATCTAACTCCTGACCCTGGAAACTTATTTTAGTGCTACCGGTTACCTCTTGGGCAACATAGGCAACAAGCTCCTCGGTAATCCGCATCATATCATGGTAATCGGCATAAGCCTGGTACAACTCTAAAGCGGTATATTCAGGGTTATGTTTCGTTGAAGTACCTTCGTTCCGAAAGTTTTTACCCAACTCATATACTTTATTAAACCCACCCACAACCAGCTTCTTGAGATATAACTCTGGAGCAATGCGTAAGTATAAATCCATATCTAATGCGTTATGATGGGTGATAAAAGGCCGTGCCGTTGCCCCACCAGCAATCGGGTGCAACATCGGTGTTTCAACTTCTAGAAAGCCTTCTTGGTTAAGAAAGTTCCGGATAGCCTGAATAGCTTTACTCCGTTTAATAAATGTCTCTCTAACCTCTGGATTAACAATTAAATCTACATAGCGCTGTCGGTATCTTAACTCGACATCTTTAAGACCATGCCATTTATCGGGTAGCGGTCGTAAAGCTTTGCTCAACAGAGTAAAATCCTCTACCGCTAAAGTTACTTCCCCTCGCCTCGTACGGAAAATTACACCTTCCATACCAATAATATCGCCGATATCTAGGTCCTTAAACTGCTGATATTTTTCTTCTCCAAGGTCATTAACCTTCAAGTAAATCTGTATTTGCCCAGACTCGTCCATAATGTGGGCAAAGCTAGCTTTACCCATAACCCGCATAGTCCGAATCCGTCCAGCAAGACTTACCCGGGGACCGGCATCATGTGCCAGCTCTTCTCCCCGGGTTTGTGCTTCAGCCTCTTGATTTAGAAACAACTCCATTGCTTTCTCAGCAGTAGCACTACGTTCGTACTTGCTGATTTGGAAAGGGTCCCTGCTCTCTACCTGGAGCTGCTGCAGCTTCTCCCGCCTCACTAGCATCTGTTCGTTAAGGTCTTGTCCTTCGTCTAATCCATGTTCAGGAACCAAAATTTTTCCTCCTTAAAACTAACGGGAGACTGCTACAATTTCATATTGTAGAACTCCCACGGGTACTACTACGTCCACTACCGCACCGATTTGTTTACCTAATATTGCTTTACCTACCGGTGACTCGGTGGAAATTTTGTCTTTCGCCGGATCACTTTCGGCCGAGCTTACCAGCATATATTCGTACTCATCGCCGGTTTCTAAATCTTTAATTTTGACTTTCTGGCCAATACCAACAATGTCCTCTTTGATATCGGACTCATCGAGAATCTTAGCGTTCCGCAGAATCTTCTCCAATAGAGCAATGCGGCCTTCGATAAAAGCCTGCTCATTTTTGGCATCATCATATTCTGAGTTTTCGCTAATGTCACCGAACTCTAAAGCCTGTTTAATCCGGGCGGCAACTTCCCGCCTTTTCACTGTTTTCAGAAACTCTAACTCAGATTCCTTCTCCCGTAATCCTTCTTCCGTAAGCAGGTACTCCTTCTCTGCCATCTTACCCTTCCCCTCTAAAGTGCTAGTTGCCCTTGGCGAGTCAGGTTTAATGTATGTGCTGCTTCGCGTCAGTATGCGGGCTAATTGAGCAGAGCCCTTAAACCTGATTCCAGCAAGAAGCACCGACCTAACGGCCAGTGCTAGCTCTGTAAAATTTTAGATAATTATAATGTAGGAATCTTTTTTTGTCAAGCTGAGTCGGCCTGACCTTTCCCGGCTGTAGAGGAGAGGCCGCCATAACCCAGCCTCTTACCCTTTATTTTTTTCTGAAACGCCCTAATTTCGTCATCGGTAACCGCTCGGTCAAAACTGCGCAATCCAGCTAGACTAAACCCATGCTTTTGGGCTAAACTTGCTATCTCGGTAATCTGATCTACTGTAATTTCCCGACCCAGAGTAAAAGATTGGTACCGCCCTTCTAACGCTAGGATCATAGTTTCAGCCATACACGCATAAGAAGTTCCTGCTGGAAAGCCAAAATTAAAACCGAATTCTACTGAGCCTGGTACCTTAACGACCCCGCCTTCAAAAACAAAAACATCATCTCGCACTTCAGCTACTCGTTTAGAAACGTCTCGCGGCCGGGCCACATCACAAACTATCGCTCCTGATTTTAAATACTCTGGTTCAATTACAGTATCCACCGCACTAGTTACAGTTACTACTACATCAGCCCGCTGTAAAGCAGCTTGAGTATCAAGGGTTGTCGTAACGCTGACCTGACTTTCCTGACTAATTAGTCGGGCTACTTCGTCTAATGCAGGAAGGCGTCGCCCGATTAGAGTCAATTCCTTAACCTCTTTAGCTAGTATCCGAGCGCAAGCCTTGCCAATAGAACCGTTAGCCCCTAATATAGCTAGATTAGCACTGGATAGATCAACCTCTAAGAGCTCTGCAGCCTTTTTAATACCTTGCAATGCCGTTGCTACTGTATAACTATTACCAGTAGTTACGGCTATATTAACCTTCTTCGCCACCGTTATTCCAGCATCACCAACTACAGCGGTAAAAGCTCCTAGCCCGACAATACCCGCCCCTAAACCCTCGGCTAGTTGAGCGCTCTCGCTAATCTTGTTGAGCACATAATCGGTTGGCAGTTTTTGCATCAACCGGCTCGTGATAGGACAAGCCACAAAATAACCTTGAGCCTCTCGACCGGTCAACGATTTAATACCGGTAATTTCAGAGACTTTAAAAGCTGGGAGATGACGCAGTGTACTTTCCAGCCAGGTATTAGGTAATATCCGTATCCACGGAAACTTACGGTAAAAATCAGATACATCTAAGGGGTGAATAATAAAGGCAAACCTTTCCAAACTCGGTCACTGCTCCTTTCAACCTAGGCCATTTTTTCCAAACGCGGTTTTATTCGCAAGTTATCCAACATAGCTAAGTAGTCTTGAGAAGTCAGCTGTTGCCATGGTTTATCGGATAAGGCTACCAAAACCCCTTCCATTACGTTAGTACCAAATGACCGTCCTGAAAGTTCAGGGGTAGTAGTAATTAAGGTACTTACCCCCCGCTGCTTTAAATCCTCGACATCTTTGGCGGTCACTGTATTAGTAAGAATAGTCTTACCCCTTAAATCATCGGGCATGTATTTTTTAATAAATAGATAATCACCAGCAATAACATCGGCCCACTGATACCACTCCTGCCAACGGGGCTTAGCTTCCTTAAGCTGTTTATCTCCGGTGGGGTAAACTAATTTAAACGGTAATTGGACTACAACCGGTGCTAAAATATTCGCTGCATTGTGGAGCGCCCGCAGAGAATGGATTGCTCTCGGCATACCTAAACCAAACATTAAATCGCCGTAAACCACGTCTGCTTCTAACTCTGTCAAAGCTTCAGCCATCCCAAACCGGTCAACACCACAAGTCAACAGAACCCGCTGTTTTTTAAAATCCAGCTCGCCTGTTTCTTGTAACCAATAAATAACTCTCCGCTCCAAGCTATTTTTAAGACCTGTACCATCAACGATCGGTGTAATCTTGGCAGCCCGAGCTATCCTTTTCCCATCTCGAAAAGTATACCTTTTAGTACCTGCCCAGATATAGAGATCAATACCTCCCATACCAAAGGCATCGACCTTACCGTCTAATTGATGAATTAGTTCAATAGCTTTATTGATATCTCCATCGGTTCCGATACGTTCAATATGGAAAGGTTGCCCTAAAAACTCTACTTCCACACAATGATTACGTTCTGAGGATCCTATACTAATACTGATAACCCGTTTCATCATGGTTCCTCCTTTTGCTACCGTCTACTCCAATGAGCGGACTTTTTCCACTAATTTACACACTTCGTCTGGATTCAAATATACATCGCTGCGAATTGGTGATTCGCCGATATTAACCGTAATAACGTGACTACCAAGAATCGATTCCACTACTTTATTACGCATATCCGAACCAAAGAATATTACCGCATCATAGTCTTGTAGGCCCACAAGAATTCGCATAGATTCATTGAATACCTCAGCACCTTCCATACCCGCAAAGAACTTCCAGCGTTCCTCTTCGGTCAAGAGGAGGGTATACTCTACACCTAGTTCCACTAACAACTGTTGTAAAGGCTCTTTATTAGCAATTGGAAAACCGACCACAGCTAAGCGTTGGCCACGGTTAACCTCCCCTAGCGCTTCCAAACGGGAAATAAAACTACGATCAACCCCTAAGATTCCAGCCACCTCAGTTTGCGAATTACCCTGTACCCGCATTTCCAAGATTTTATCGATAGCTTGATTCAACTTCTGCCTACTCAGTAGTTTGCTAGCGATACGTAAAAAATCCACGGAACATCCCCCTTTTGTGCACAGGTTTGTGCAAACCTATATCCATATTATAACTAGGTCCGCTTTTCTATACAACTAAAGAAAAAAAAGAGACCTATTTTTTTAAGGTCTCTTGATAACTTTGTAAAATGTGCTTGGTCTCTTCAACAGTTGTAGCCCGCTGTATTCCAGCTTTTATGGCGCCTGTATCCGGCAAACCTTTCAAGTACCAAGCTAAATGTTTACGCATTTGCCGTACAGCAATCTCTGCCCCATAATAGGTTACCGCTCGTTTGAGGTGCTGTAACATTACCTCTAAACGTTCTTCCCAAGTAGGTTCAGGTATAACCACACCTTCGGCAAAATAGCGCCGGATCCTAGCCACTAACCAGGGGTTACCCAAACTATGTCGCCCAATCATAATTCCGGAACAGCCATAATTATTTAACCTATCAATAGCTGTTTCTAAACTATCAATATCACCATTGCCGATTACCGGAACCGAAACCGTTTCGGCTACCGCTTGAATAACCTCCCAATCAGCATGACCGCTATAAAATTGGGAACGGGTACGACCATGGACGGTAATTAACTGCGCCCCTGCTGCTACCATTTTTGCTGCAAACTGGGGAGCATTAATACTTTCTTGATCCCACCCAGAGCGAATTTTCACACTGACTGGTATATCGACCGTTTTGGCCACCGCAGCCACGATTCTAGCCGCTTGGTCAGGGTTCCGCATTAATGCAGAACCTTCACCATTTTTAACAATCTTGGGGGTTGGGCAACCCATATTAATATCCAGAAAATCAGGGTTAACTTTTGCAACCAGCATGGCAGCCCGAGCCATTACTTCTGGATTAGAGCCAAAAAGTTGTACCGCTAAAGGACGGTAAGCCTCTACTTCTAACATCCTAAAGGTACGCTGGTTAGCATAAAGTAGGGCCATAGCACTAATCATTTCTGTGTAAGCTGGTCCTGGATATTGTTCATAAACAATTTCGCGAAAAGCCCGATCAGTAACTCCAGCCATAGGAGCCAAGGCAATTATAGGAATATTAATCTGCCATCACTCCGCAAATAAAATAAGGAGTCAACTTGCCTTTAACAAGTCGGCTCCTAATATACAACATAATCTTAGTACAATTAGCCTTCGTAGTTATATTTTTTCTTAAACCGCTCTACCCGGCCACCTGTATCCACAAGCTTACCACGACTACCGGTATAAAAAGGATGACACTGCGAACAAAGTTCTACTTTCATATTATCTTTAGTAGAAGCGGTCTCAAAACTAGCCCCACAAGCGCAGGTAATAGTTGTTTTTTTGAATTCCGGATGGATTGCTTCCTTCATCATCTTCACCTCTCACGGCAGTAAGTATACCACAAACTATCTTACGTGACAACACCGTTATGGTAAATAACTAAGAGGATCTTTAGTTGCACCTTTAACTCTAATCTCAAAGTGTAAGTGAGGTCCAGTGGAACGACCTGTATTCCCAGAAAGAGCGATAGTTGTTCCTTGGGTAACCCTCTGGCCTGTCTTCACTAACAACTTGGAGTTATGAGCATACCGAGTCTCATAATTCTTACCATGGTCAATAATAATCAAATACCCGTAGCTAGCTGAATAACCAGCAAACGTAACTCTACCATCCGCTGCGGCTTTGACCCTAGTACCAGTAATAACAGCAATGTCGATACCGTGGTGTACCCGCCCCCAGCGTGGTCCATACCGAGAGCTAATCCTACCTTTAACCGGCCAAATAAACTCTGGTCCAGCCTGAGAGCGATAGTAATTTAGGTCCTTGACCGGTGTACCACCGGGAACAAAAAGCTCCTGACCTGGCATCAACCGGCTCGGTTGTTCAATTCCGTTGGCCGCAATAATATCATCGATTGAGACCTTATATTTCCGAGAAATTTCCCATAAATTTTCTCCGGAACGGGTCGTATGGAGCACGCCTCTATCACTAAGTATCCGTAGTTCCTGGCCAACATTTAGACGATTAATATCATCTAATTCATTAGCGCCAAGAATAGTATTAACATCAACATTATACTTATCGGCAATAGTATATAGGTTTTCCCCAGGAGCTACCCGGTGGATACTTGCTGTTGGCACAATTTTTTTAGGCGGTGGGGGTTCCGGATCTTCCATAGGAGAAGCGGGTTCCACTAGCGTGGTGGTAGTACCATCGCTATGAACCTCACCAAGTTGAGCTGCTGCATCAATTAACTTAGTCGTAGCTACACGGTTGGACGTTTGAACCAAGGCTACCGGTGGTAATTCACCACGCATGGCCATGGCGATCGGATAATCATCAGCCATAACCTGATCGGTAGGACCAGTACCAGAGTAGCCTAGTAGCCCAACTGCAGCACCTAAACTAATTACTAGAACAACTAGTGGATGACCTAAGTAGCGCGAAAAAAAGCCCATGACCGCCTCCAAGCTATCCTGAGGAATGTAAGAGCAAAGAGCTAGTTATTAATTACGTTACTGTTTAATGTTAGATTAATCTTCCAGGTTAGCTTGATTAATTCCTGCATTCTAAAATATTTTAACCATTATCCCCAAATTATTTCTGGTGATTGTGCCCTAACATTATCTGCAAAGGTTGATTTATTTATGAGATTAATCAAGTCCCGATTGGAGCGAGAGTGTTTAATCCGATCCAACACCAGCTCCGTAGTTTCTGCCACACCCATAGAAGCCAGAGCTTTCCGCAGCACCACCACCATCTCCAATTCGTCTGGGTCCAACAGCAACTCTTCTTTCCGGGTACCACTTCGATAAATATCAATAGCTGGGAACACCCGGCGTTCCGAGAGTTTCCGGTCTAGATGAATCTCCATGTTACCCGTACCTTTAAACTCTTCGTAAATAACATCGTCCATCCTGCTCCCGGTTTCTACCAAAGCCGTAGCAATAATAGTTAAACTGCCGCCACCCTCAAAGTTACGGGCTGCACCAAAAAATCGCTTAGGCCGATGTAAAGCGGCTGGATCCACGCCACCAGAAAGGGTCCGACCGCTTGGTGGAACCACTAAGTTATGAGCCCGCGCTAACCTAGTAATACTATCCAGGAGGATTACTACATCTTGCCCCATCTCGACTAGACGTTTGGCTCTTTCTAAAACAAAGTCCGCAACTTTAACATGGTTTTCAGGTAAGTTGTCAAAAGTTGAACTAACTACTTCCCCCTTGACCGAACGTTCCATATCAGTTACTTCTTCTGGCCGTTCATCAATGAGTAGAACGAACAGTAAAATTTCTGGATGATTAGTAGTAATACTATTAGCAATCTTTTTGAGCAAAGTAGTCTTACCTGCTTTAGGCGGTGAAACAATCAAACCACGCTGCCCCTTACCGATAGGTGCAATAAAATCGATTAGTCTAGTAGCAATATCTCGTTGTCCTAATTCTAAACGAATCCGTTCGTTGGGATAAATCGGGGTTAAATCATCAAAATGTTTACGTTTACTAATTGAGTCTGAATCTACCCCGTTAACCGTTTGCACCCTGAGGAGGGCTGCATAGCGCTCGCTATCTTTAGCGGTACGAATTATTCCGGCTATTTCATCGCCATCACGTAGTGAAAAACGACGGATTTGGGAAGGCGAGACGTAAATATCATTGGAACCAGGAAGGTATCCAGAAGTACGTAAAAAGCCATAACCGTCTGGAAGAACTTCTAGAATACCGGTGCCTGTAGGTTGATCATGATGACCCCGATGTTTAGGTCGATCCGATTCTTGAGAAGATGGTGGGGGAATACCCTGGTTATTCTCCTCTGGAGGTACTTCGATTTCCTGCCGCTCCTCCCTAGCTTGCAATTCAGCCTGTTTCGCCTTAGCAATTTCCAAAAGTTTAGTCATAACTTCGTCTACAAGCTGGGACTTTCGTAGGTGCTGATAGTTTTTGAGCCCAATTCTCTGAGCGATGTGGCGTAATTCAGCCACAGTTCGTTTCTCCAAGTCCAATCTATTCAATTATTTTTCACCTCATTTATGGATTAAAAAGGGGAAATCACTTGAGAACAGCTTTACCTACCGAGCCGAAAAGGTTAATTTTAGCCGCTACAACTTCTTGCATCCCTTGAATTGCCGGGCTCAGGATTTTCCGAGGATCATAGTCTTGAGAGTTATCTACAAAGTCTTTTACCGCCTGCCGAAAAGCAACACGCAGATCGGTATCGATATTGACTTTAGTTACCCCCTGAGCCACCGCTTTTTTAATGCTCTCATCTTTAATGCCTGACGCTCCATGCAATACTAAAGGAGTAGAGATAGTAGCCGCAATTTCCGCTAAACGCTGAAAATCTAGTTTCGGTTCACCATGGTATTGTCCATGAGCTGTCCCGATTGCTACTGCCAAAGCATCAACCTCAACAGCCTCGATAAATTGGCATGCTTCTTCTGGATCGGTATACATTACCTCGTGGGACGCTACTGAAATCTCGTCCTCTACGCCTCCCAACCGACCTAGTTCCGCTTCCACCGACACCCCCAAAGGGTGAGCTGCCTCAACTACTTTCCGGGTAAAGGCTATATTTTCCGCTAGCGGTAAGTGTGATCCATCAATCATAACCGAAGAGTAGCCGGCTTGAATACAAGCCATAACCACCGCTAAATCCGTTCCATGGTCTAAGTGTAGAGCCAAGGGAACCCCGCTAGTTTTAGCGGCTGCTTTAGCCATCGCCACAATATATTCAAGTCCAGCATATTTTATGGCACTTTGACTAGTTTGGATAATTACAGGAGCAGAAAGTTTGTTGGCTGCCCGAACAATTGCCAACAAAGTTTCTAGATTACTGAAGTTAAAGGCGCCAACCGCATACTTTTTCGCTTGCGCATCCAGTACTAGGTCCTTTAGTGGTACGAACATCTAGTTCAGTCCTTTTGATTATGAATTCCGTTTTTTAAACTTGCCACCATCCGCACCGGGTAATGAGTCTTTCATTAGTTCAATCTGACTAATTGAATTAAAGAGATGGGCATCTTCCAATGTTCTACCGTAAACAGTTAACGAACCGTCACACTCTGGACAATGCAATTCAACCCGCTCTGGGTAAATATCAATATCTATATTAGCATTACCACATTGACAATAGAGACGACCTTGATCGGCCAAATCCTGCAATGAATGGAGAACTGCAGTCATGACTTCACCATTTTCGAAGAACTCATTATATTCCGAGGATTGGAGCAATACCTGTAATGGTGTCTGCTCTTTCCGAATTGCTTCCCTAACTATGGCTCTATTACCGATTAGTCCTAATTCAACACCGGTATCAGGACAGAAAAGTTCAGTTTGGTCTTGACACCATAATTCCTTAGCTGAACAAATAGTTATGTGGGTCATTTCGCAGACCACACAAAATGTTTGGAGGGTGTATTTCTTATGGTCCCTAGTACCGATGACTAAGAGTGTAAACCCACAGTTACAATGCACTTTCAGTGTGCGACTGCCCGAAAGTTCAAAAAGAGAGAACACTTGGTGGTTTAGTTTACCACAGGCCGGGCACCGCATAGCTAAGGATCGTTCTGTTTCAATTACCATTGCACTAAAAACTCCCTGTTAATTCACTACACTTCGCTGTAAATTATTCGCTAGGTAGAGCGTTTCTCCTTTAAATGGACTGAGGCAATGGTATTTTTTAACTTTGCCTTCACTGTTTAACCTCACTAAATAAACAGCTCCGACCCGCATTTCTTCAACATTCTGCTCGCTCTCCACCTCAACCCAATCTCCTAAATCCCGGGAATTATTTATCGGCCGGAGCTTAACCATCCCTGACTGCAGCTGGATAACTTCCACTTCTAATTGGCAGTAAATAGCTTCAATCTTAACCGCTAGCCCTTGCTCCAAACAGAGCCGTGCCTCCACATACTCTCCTGGAGCAATGGGCTGTAAGGCTGCCGCCTGAACCGGTAAGCCATTTAAGGTAATCACACAGTGTGACCCTAAGCTCACCTGATGTTCTTTACCTCCAACTTGGAGAATTATCCCCTGATTAGATACCCCAATTACCTCGCCAACTAGATCGGCGATGCTATTGCTGTGTAAGGGTAAAGTCTGCCACTCCCAAGCTTGAACAGGATGCCCATAAACTAACAGCGCTAGCCCAACAATCAATAAGACCAACTTGCCTTGATAATTTTGATTCATCCCCATCCCCACTTTCGACTGTTCTCATTTCCAGTCTCGACAGGTTTTAATAGGGATATACCTCTAAATCAAAATTACTTCTGTTGAAGCGCCGCTTTGATAAAATCCCGAAAAAGTGGATGCGGGCGATTAGGCCTAGATTTAAACTCCGGATGAAATTGACAACCTAAAAACCACGGGTGATCAGCTAACTCGATTATTTCAACCAGGTTTTGATCCGGCGAAACTCCGCTCAGAATCAGACCCGCCTCAGTCAAATCATTGCGGTAAGTATTATTTACCTCATATCGATGCCGATGGCGCTCATAAATAATCTCCTCATTATAGGCTTTAAAAGCCAACCCCTCTGGGGCTAAAACCGCTGGATAAAGTCCGAGACGCATGGTCTCCTTCTGATTATCTTCCGGCAACAAATCGATTACCGGGAAGGGGGTTTCTGGTTTAAATTCAGTACTTTGGGCATCTGCCATTCCAGCTACATTCCGAGCAAATTCAATAACGGCACACTGCATACCTAGGCAGATACCGAAAAACGGGACCTTCTCTTCTCTAGCCCACCGAATCGAATTAATTTTACCCTCAATCCCCCGAAAACCAAACCCTCCAGGAATTATAACCCCTTGTACCCCTGCTAACTTTTGGGCCACTTCCTGTTGGGAAGCCTGATCTAAATCATCAGCGTGGATCCAGCGAATTTTCACATTAACTCCATTAGCAATACCTCCATGGCGTAGCGCTTCTACTACACTCAGGTAGGCATCATGTAATTCGATATATTTGCCAACTAAAGCAATCTCTACTTCGCCTTCAGCCGCTTCTAACTGTTTAACCATCTGACCCCAATCAGTCAGGTCCGGACTCCGCAGTGGTAGCCCTAACCTCTGCAAAATTAGTTCGTCTACACCTTCGGTTGCAAATAATAACGGTACCGCATAAATATGATTAGCATCGGGGTTGGAAATTACCGCCTCTGGAGAAGTGTCACAAAAAAGAGCAATCTTCTCACGCATATCCTTGCTCAATGGTTGATCTGAGCGACAGACAATTAAATCCGGTTGAATACCAATCGATCTTAACTCTTTAACACTGTGTTGGGTCGGTTTGGTCTTTAATTCTCCCGCGGTTTTTACATAGGGAACTAAGGTAACATGGATATACATTGCCGAATCCCGTCCAACATCGGTCCGGAACTGTCTAATCGCTTCCAAAAAAGGAAGACTCTCAATATCTCCAACGGTACCCCCAACTTCAACTATAATAACATCGGCATCGGTCTGCTCTGCAACCTGATGGATTCTCGCCTTAATTTCGTTGGTAACATGGGGGATCACCTGTACCGTTCCGCCTTGATATTCCCCTCGCCGTTCCTTGTTAATAATCGACCAGTATATTTTACCGGTTGTAACATTGTTTAGTTTGCTCAAATTAATATCTATAAACCGCTCATAGTGGCCTAGGTCCAAGTCTGCCTCGGCACCATCGTCGGTAACGAAAACCTCACCATGTTGGTAAGGGCTCATGGTGCCTGGGTCCACATTAATATAAGGGTCGAATTTTAGGACCGAAACTGAGTAGCCTCGGCTTTTTAACAATCTCCCAATAGATGCAGCGGTTATCCCCTTGCCTAAAGACGAAACCACCCCACCGGTAACAAAGATATACTTGGCCATAAATGAACTCCTCTCGTTCTAGCTCTTACTGATAATTCAA
>DHRX01000152.1:0-12222 GCA_002408345.1 Firmicutes bacterium UBA5301
GAAACTGACCGGGGGCAGAACCCCCGGTCCCTACAAAGAGGAGCAGCTGTTTTTGGTCATTAAAAATCTGGAAATTATTGAAAGCCGCATCAATAACGTAGATATGGCCAAAGCTATCTACCCCCACCCCTTTAGGGCGAGCAAAGCTACCAGCCGTATCTCCAGCCTGGCCAAATTCAAATAAGTAATTACCTTGGGGATCGAAGACTTGAATACGAAAATTGAGGGTGTCAGTAACGTAAAGATTTCCTCTAGTATCAACAAAGAGGTTGGTTGGGCCATTAAACTGACCAGGGCCAACACCTGGACCACCAATCTTTTTTAGAACTACTCCACTATCTAGATCAAAAACTACGACACTATGGTCCTTAGTGTCGGCAACATATAAATATTGCCGTTCCCAATCTAAAGCGACACCGGTGGGATTTTGCAATAAAGTTGGATTACCAATGGTATTAGTAACTACGCCATCCTGCCCATAGACAACTACCTGCTTTTGTCCCGCATCACAAACATAGATAGAATCGTCCGGTCCACTGGTTATCCCTATCGGTAAGCTTAGCTTTCCCCGCCCTTGGTCCCCAAGGTACCAGGCTTTTTTACCTTTGGGATCAAAAACCGCTACCTGTGGTAGTCCAGTATCAGTAACGTAAATATAACCGCGACTATCAGTAGTTACTCCATAAGGCTTGACTAGAAAAACTTTAGGTGCCTGTTCTCCAAAGACTAATTTTTGGAGAATAGATGTTTTTTCTGCCCCTATATCTTGAGAACTATTAATACTTTGGACAAAAGCAATTCTGGGTTCTTGGGGCGGTAGCGGCCACACTAACTGCTCAGCAGCGCTAACCATTCCGAGATTAGTTGTAATTAACAATAATGAAAAGACCCAAATTAAAGTTCTGGGCATAGCAATCCCCCTGTTCCAGCCCCAACATAGTGGGACAATCATCTGTTGCTGCTGGTATTTTATGTATCTAGGGGATTTTTATACCCATAATAAAAAAACCGGCTTTGCAGCCGGTTTTGATCTACCTAGTAAACTGGTGTTAACCACTTTTTATATTTGGTACTTTTTCCTCTAACTACAGCTTGATATAGCTCTTGAATCTGGCGACTAATGGGACCAATCTTGCCATCCCCTACCGGTCGATGGTCTACTTCTGTAATCGGAGCCACCTCGGCAGCTGTACCGGTAAAAAAGGCTTCATCACAAATATAAAGTTCTGTACGATCAATCGTCCGTTCTTCTATCTCTAACCCTAACTCTTCTTGGGCCAAAGTTACTACTGAAGCTCTGGTGATTCCTTCAAGGATATCTGATGTACACGGCGAGGTAATTAATTTGCCAGATCGGACAATAAACAAGTTCTCCCCGGTTCCCTCAGAGACATGACCATCTGAGCCAAGATATATCGCTTCATCATACCCATCTAATACCGCATCATTTTTAGCGAGGACCGCGTTCACATAGGCACCATTACATTTGGCCCGCATGGGAATCATATTATCCTCTAGATGCCGCCACGAAGAGACCTTAACACGTTGACCTTTTTCAGTATCTAAATAAGCCCCAAAAGGCACCGCAAAGATTAAAAAATCCTCAGACATCTCATGGCACTTAATACCTACTGCCGTGCCATTCTTGTAGAGAATGGGTCTGAGGTAAACATCAGTTTTAAATTGGTTTTTCCGTAACAAGTCCAGAGTTACCTGGCCCATCTCTTCTGGTGATAATGGCGCCTGCATCATAAATATCCGGCCCGAGTTACGAATCCGTTGATAATGCTCGAGCATCCGAAAAACATATAGCTGTTGCTCTTCTTCTACCCAATAAGCTCGAATACCCTCAAAAACCCCGGTCCCATACAAAAACGCATGGGTTTGGATACTAATCTTTGCTTCACTATTAGGAACAATTTGACCTTGGAAATATGCATATCCTCCCACTTGCTTTCCTCCTCTACTCCTTACGGGAATTTATCCCCTATTCTAACGCAGCCTGTCCAATGTGTCAATTATTAGAAAAGGGAGGGTTCCCTACTTTAACTACACCATTAATTGGCTGGTAAGTATCAACACTTAGGACTTCCTGGTTTAGGATTACCCCGCGTTGATCTATATACTGCTTCCAGACCCGCACCTTTCGACCTGGTAACCCTTCTTTGACAATCCGTCTCTCCCCTGGGGCTAAACTAGGATCCAACTGTTCTTCCCAAACAGCAGGGATTATCGCTAGCTCTTCAACAGTAATCTGAAGACGCCATGGGTTAAACCAATTTCCTAATAAGCGGATCTCCAAATAATTAGGCCCTGTAAAACTATCAATAACTAGGGGATAAGGGGTTTCATTATGTAATTTTAAGTCTAAGTAATCGTAGAAAACAGTAGCATCTCTGCCTAAATCAACATACGCACTAGGTAAACTATGCTTATTTCGCTCCACAACGCTTAGATCAGCAAGTACAGCCGCATTATATAAGGTTGTCGATACCTGACAAACCCCACCACCTACACCAGGCACAAGCTCTCCGTTTACAATAATCGGCGCTTCCATGTACCCAGATTCAGGGATACGAGGGCCTACAGCTTGGTTAAAAGAAAAAACTTCCCCGGGAACAATTATCTTTCCATTAATAGCTTGGGCTGCAAGAAGAATATTTTTCGTTCGACCTTGGTTTTCTGGGTGAAAATAAGTTCGGTATGTTGCTACAACTTGTCGGATATTCATATTCGCTGCTTCTGCAGTATCTAATCGTGGTTTTATTCTTTTCAACGGCAGAGCCAAACGATAAGGTGGCGGATTAGCCAACTCTACTGTAATTAAAGCTAAAAGCCCTGGTCCATCTATTTCAGTACCATCTTGGGCCGAAATAAGCCGCACTTCATTAGTACCAATGAGAACTTCCCATTTAGCAGAAATCGGTTCAGTTGCTATATCTCGTTGTAAGCTTTGCAGTAACTGTTGAAACCGTTCTGAATCTATAGAAACCCAGGGTTTAAAATGATATCCCTCTTTAGCAATTCGTTGGCGTTGGGATCGTTGCTGAAACCAGTTACCCTGCCTGCCAATCCGATAAGCTTTTTGGACCATCCCCTGGTAATCAAAGAAGGCCCCCCAATCTCGAGCACGGAACGTATATGTACGTTCATCTACCGTTAAAATCAAGGGCGCCTCTAACCGTGGTTCTAAATACTCCTTTAACTTAGCTGCAGCTGTAGCACGGTTCAACTTACCTAAATTAAGCTCATCTAGATAAACACCTTCGACTATATCTGGTCGAAGAAAATCATAAGTCCATGCACCGCCAAACAAGCCTAACACTAGACTAATTAAAATAATTAAAAAGGCTATACCAATATTCCGTTTGGAAACGGAGAGAACAATATACACCTGTTATTACCCCGAATTATTCACGTTATTTTCTGCGGCTCCGTCTAAAATCAGCCTTGGCCGCTTTTTTTAAATAAGAGATCGATTGCCAGATCTTCCCTCGTTTGCGATAAATAACCCCAAGGTTGTGCAGAGCTGGTGGGTAACTAGGGTCCAACTCTAACGAATGTTGGCAGTATTGCAACGCCTTTTCCCAATCACCTTCCTCTTGGCTTAGCGCCCCTAAATTAGAATAGGGGGCTGGATTCCGCGGATCAGCAGCAATACTCCGTTCAAAAAATAGTTTTGCTTCATCCGAATTGTTCCGGTATACCTCTAGTATCCCCAGCTGATTCCAAGCTTCACTAACCATATCACCTAAGTGAATTAAGTTGTGGAAAATTATCTCGGCCTCAGCATACTTTCCTGCTGCTAGTAACTTTTTGCCCTTATTCAATTCTGTTGTTTTTGCTTGCAGTTTATTATTATTCATTTCCGTATAATATTCTCAACTGTCAACTAGACAACCTGCAAAATCCGTCTAACCATGATTATAATTAACACTACCGCCCAAAAATAGCCATACAGAGGATATACAGTCCCAACTAGTTCGGCAAACCCTCCTTGTGCTGCTAGCCAAGCTAAAACTAAAACGCCTCCTTCAACCCAGATACCGTAGTTATTGGCCCTTAACCTACTCACTAAAGCAAAAGCAGTAGCTATTGCTGAAGTTAATATCGCCATGAATAACAAGGATATGTAGGCGATATAAATGGCCATTGAACCCTGCGCTGCTAAATAGGCAAGAGGGATAGCTACCTGGTCTGCCCCTGGCGTATGAATTATTCCACCACAAAAGAGGGCTAAAAGGATACCTAATGTTAACCCCGCCCAAGTTCCGGTTCGAGTAGCAATAATTCGGTTGGGAATAGTCGGTCCTAAGGATGAAAAAACAGTAAAAATAATACCCAAGTTTAAAGAAGCATAAAGAATCGCTGCTACCCACCAGTTAGGTAATAAAAACGGCCTTATTTTCCTTAAACTAAGGATCAATGTTGTTGGCACAGTCAAAAAAAAGCGATCAATGACTAGGGCTAAACTAACTATGATTAGTAAGGGCATTAAGATTACATTTATTTGGGCTAGCCCCACTACACCACGGGATATTCCTATTGCTACTACTAGCAGAAACAGTAATGAGGCTATGGCTCGAGAAAGGTTGAACTGAGTTGTTAACAACTCACCACCACCAGAGATCATAACAGCTAAACTCGCCAAAAGAAAAAAGCTAATTAAAACATCTAATACCTTAACTGACGTAGCACCAATTAATAAGGCTATCGATTCTCCGTAGTCAGAAACCTGGTATTGATAAGCTAAATTAAGAAGCATACGTCCGCCGAAGATTAACAACCCTCCAGCTAACCCAACTCCAGCTAGGCCACTGGGGCCAAAATAGGCAAAAAACTGGTTAACCTCCTGACCGGTAGCAAATCCGGCGCCTATTACCGCTCCTACATATATAGAAAAAAGGCTTAGCAAATTTTGATGCTTGCCCATCCTGAGCTCTCCCCCTAACCTATGCATAATTATAGGAACGCGTCCATATACTGGTTATGTATATGCTAAGATCCGCTGCAAAACTACAGTAGAAAGGACGGGGCAGATGCTAAATACCCCCACCATTCTTAATCGCGTTTTTTGGGAAGATTCCTTTGCCGTTCAATCGTTAAGTCAAGCTATCACTAACCACTTAAATATGCTTAATTATAAACGTCATGATATTGTATTGGTTTGCGTTGGGACCGACCGTTCTACTGGAGATGCATTGGGGCCGGTGGTCGGCACAGAATTATTGAAAAGCGCTCTGCCAAATTTGCAGATATATGGTACTTTAGATGAGCCGGTACACGCTGCCAACCTCGATGAGTATCTAGCTAAAATATCCGAAAGCCATGCTAATAGTATTATTATTGCTGTTGATGCCTGTTTAGGACGAGCCGAAAATGTTGGCTATATTACTGCAAAAACTGGACCCCTGCGTCCAGGCACAGGGGTCAATAAAGATCTTCCCAGCGTAGGGGATATGCATATTATTGGTACCGTCAATGTCGGTGGATTTATGGAATATTTAGTTCTGCAAAATACTCGGCTTAGCCTGATCATGAATATGGCCCAAGTAATTTCTACAGCTCTCTCTCTGGGACTACGCAAACATCTAGTTTATAATCTAGCGTCAGCATCCCAGGAAACTTAGCACCCTTTATTCAGCTTTATCAACGTCAGTTCTTTCAAAGCGTGGTCTCGCTTTGGCTACTACTTTACCTTCAGGGGTAAGCATCTCACAGCTACCTGAGAAGAAGCCACCGTCCTCAATAACAATAATTTTAGTAACCGCATTACCTTCTAGTTTTCCAGAAGGTAAAATTTCTAACCGTTCAGCGGTTTTAACATCACCTTTAAGTCCACCACCAATAGTTAAATTGACCGCTTCGACTCTGGCCTCAACCTTGCCGTCCTTACCAATAACCATATTTCCCTCACAAATAACCTCACCCTTAACCGTACCGTCAATACGGAGAAGCCCCTTAGCTCGAAGCGTTCCTTCAAAAACCGCACCGGCTCCGACTAAAGTACCCATTTTATCTAGGTTTTCTGCTGAGACTGGAATTGGATCATCTTTTTTAAACATTCTTCTATCTCCCCTTTTTAGCATTGATACCTTTATAAGCCTCCTTAACCGCCTCCTGCTCTTCATCGGAAAGCTGGTAAGGTGATTCGCCATTTTCGATGGGCTTTGCATAAACCCGAGACTCATCACGGCCATACAAACCGCTGATCAGAACACCTTCTCCATTTCCTTTAAGAAGAACCAAAGAAAAACTCTGATCCCCACCTACCCCTTCAAAAGCATTATAACGTGTTAAAGCAATATTCTGAACCGCAGTATCCTGCCAATTTTCTAGTTTCCGTACCCGTCTAGTTAATTTGGTTAGCGCTGATTTTTGTTCTAAGGTAGTATCAAGATACTTAGATACTAACCCGGTTAAATTAATTTCGTCTTCTTTGGATAACATCTCTTCTAAATGTTGGTTAAGCCGTTTGCACTTGCCATATGTTTTCAAAAATAGGATCGAAGAGATAATACTAACTATTAAAGCAACAACAAGTACCGCCGGCAAATACTCCGTTATCAAATCCATAATTTATTACCTCCCTGAGTCGGCAGAAAAAAGTCGACAATAGGCCTCGGCCAAAGCTCGAGCCAATACTGTTTTTACTCCCCACCCCAATTTTTTTGCTACCTGTAGACAATCGGTAAATTCGGGAGCAACATTCAGAATCTGACCCCACCGATCTTCCCCGATTTTCACCTGAACCGGATGCCCCTCAACTAGCACAGTTATAAATCGGCGAGCTAAAACAATCCGTTGACGGCGGTGAAAAGAAAAACCTAAAGTCGTCGTCTCTGCAAAAATGACTTGACTGACCTGTTCCAATATTTCTACAGGCGCAACCACTCTTAATAGATAACCTGGTCGTCCCTTTTTTGTAATCAAAGGTAGCACAGAAGCATCAAAAGCTCCTACTTCCAGTAAGTTTTCGATAACAACCGGATAAACCCTGGTATCTTGGTCATCTATAGTAGCTTCAACTACAACTATTTCGTCTCTCTCAAATTGATGCTCAGGGGTAACCCAGACCGCCCGTAGTAAATTCGGGTACTCGGCAGGGTTTCTAGCTCCAGCCCCATGGGCAACCTGCTCTATTTGACCATTAGGAAAACCGCTATTTGCTTCGAGTGCTGCTAATATGGCTGCCCCTGTTGGTGTTACCGCTTCCCCCTGGGGATACCGCTCTGGTCGATAGAGCTTAAAGCCCCGTAATAGATAGAGAGTTGCTGGTGCCGGTAAAGGCATTGGACCATGTTGAGTTTTAATGCTACCTTCTGTAAACGGAAGTAGAGAAACATATAACCGCGGTTCCCCCAGTAAATGGTAAATCCAGGCGCAACCGCTAATATCGAGGATCGAGTCCAGAGCTCCTACTTCGTGAAAATGAACTTTTTCTACAGGGACCCCATGAACTGTACTCTCAGCTTCGGCTAAAATCCGAAAAATCTTAAGGGTACTTTGCACAACTGATTTAGGCCAATCTACCTCTGATAATAACTGCTCTATATCCCTAAGATGACGATGGTGTTCCGCTTCCATTTCGGAAAATAAAACTTGTCGAGCGGCAATCCCCCCACGTAGTACCTCTTGAGTTTCTACAGTCCAATTCTCTAAGGGTAACTTCTTTAGTTGGGCAACGACTTGATCCCACTCGACCCATTGAGATAAAGCACCAAGTAACATATCTCCACTTAAACCATATCTGCCATCTAAATAGAGTACTTTACCCATTCGGACTAGCCCCTTGGTTAATTAAATGCGCATAATAGCCGGCCCCAAACCCATTATCAATATTGACCACCGCTACTCCAGCGGCACACGAATTTAACATAGTTAGTAATGGAGCCAAGCCATTAAAATTAGCACCATAACCGATACTAGTTGGAACAGCTACTATAGGCTTGTCCACAATACCACCAACAACACTGGGCAAGACCCCATCCATACCTGCTACGACAATTAACACATTTGCAGTAGTAATCTCCTCACGGTATGCCAGTAGGCGGTGAATACCGGCTACCCCCATATCATAATAACGCTGTATTTTAGAGCCCATATACTCAGCAACTACAGCCGCTTCTTCAGCAATGGGGATATCCGATGAACCCGCGGTTATTATGGCAATTTTTCCAATTAGTTTTGAGGGGGGATCTCCTTTAACAATAATCTGGGGATCTTTTAAATAACGGGCCTCTGGTACCGCTTCGACTACCGCCCGAAAGTCCTCTAACTTAGCACGGGTTGCAAGAACCCGAGCCTCCCGAGCGGCCAGCTCTTTAAATATTTGTTGAATCTGGTCTGGTCTCTTCCCAGCACAAAAGATTACTTCCGGGAAACCACACCTTCGGCTCCGGTCTGTATCTACTTTTGCAAAGCCTAAATCGATAAAACCTTTTTCTGCTGACACCGTTTTAGCCCCCAGACTGTTCTGCAATTTCTTGTAACGCTTCCACAGCGGTGTCCACCTGTTCAATATTGTTAAAAACGCTAAAACTAAATCTAACCGTACCTGCAGGGTAAGTTCCTATCGTTTTGTGGGCCTGGGGAGCGCAGTGTAAACCTGCTCGTACTGCAATTCCATAAACCTCATCAAGGATAAAACCTAACTCATCAGGGTTTAACCCCTGAATATTCAAACTAACTACCCCGGTACGTTCTACGGCCTTTTCCTTTGGTCCATAAATAGTTACCCGTGGTATCATCGAACAGCCTTGAATAAACCGATTAGTCAGAGCGCTAATTGTCGCAGAAATAGCTGACTGACCCAGCTTTTGGTGGTAATTCAACGCCGCTTGTAATCCTGCTAACCCGGTGGTATTCAGTGTCCCGCTTTCATAGCGATAAGGCATCTCTTCCGGTTGACCTGCTAATTCCGATTCAACCCCTGTTCCTCCTACCAATAACGGTTGCAACACTAAACCGTCACGAATGAAAAGGGCTCCGGTCCCTGTTGGCCCTAATAAAGCTTTATGGCCTGGAAAGGCCAACAAATCTACAGGTAGCTGACTTAAGTCCACCGCTAATTCTCCGACGGTTTGGGCCCCATCTACTAAAAAAAGCAGACCACGTTCACGAGCCCATTGGCCGACCTCAACAATGGGCATAACTGTACCCGTAACATTAGAGGCATGGGTCATAATAATTAATTTCGTATTAGACTGTACCGCATTCTCAACTTTTTCTGGACAAACGTAGCCCTCTGAATCAGCCGCAACAATTGTATAGGAAATACCATCTCTTTGTAAATAATGTAACGGCCGTAACACCGAATTATGTTCCATACTAGTCGTTACTACATGATCTCCTGGAACAAGAACCCCTTTGATCCCTAAATTTAAAGCCTCAGTAGCGTTGCTTGTAAACACAACTTGCTTGGCATTCTTTACCCCTAAAAATTTTGCTAAGGCCTGTCGGGTTTCTTCAACCATTGCTGCTGCTTCTTGAGCCAACCGATGACCGCCTCGACCAGGGTTAGCTCCAGCACGCCGCATAAAAGTACTAACTCCTTGATATACCTCTTCTGGTTTGGGCCAAGAAGTCGCCGCATTATCAAAGTAGATCACTGGATATCTCCTTATCTACCGCTAATCAAATCTAAAAGTCGGTTTAACTCATCTTCACTAAAGAAAGCTATCTCTATCTTGCCTTTTCCCGATTTTTGATAATCAATAGATACTTTTGTACCTAAAATTCGGCGTAGATCATCTTCTGCTGCTTGCAGATAAGGGTTTGCTACCCGTGTTTTTGCCTGGCCCTTTTTTTCTGCTGGCGTTTGGACTTGTTTTAAGTTATCACAGGCCTCTTCAGTTTGCCGCACATTCCAACCCTGAGTAATTATTTTCTGTAAGATCTGCCTCTGAGCGCCTTCCGCGAGCCCTACTAAACACCGAGCATGCCCCATACTAATGGTTCCACGTGAAACAGCATCTTGAATCTCCTGTGGTAAAGTTAACAATCGTAAAGTATTCGCTATAGCCGGTCGGCTTTTCCCCACAACCTGGGCAATCTCTTCTTGAGTCATCTCAAACTCAGTCGCTAACCTTTGGTATGCTAAAGCTTCTTCAATTGGGTTTAAATCTTCCCGCTGGATATTCTCTACTAGCGCCCATTGAATCATTTGGTTTTCATCAAGGTCTCGAACTATCACCGGAGCTCTAACTAAACCAGCTAGCTGAGAGGCCCGGAAACCTCTTTTCCCAGCAACAAGTACATACTGGCCCTCCCCTTCCCGTCGGACAATCAAAGGCTGAATAATTCCGTGTTCTTTAATAGACTGGGCTAGTTCTTCTAATTTTTCACGGTCAAATTCACGCCGCGGCTGATACGGGTTAGGAATAATTTCAGCTAAATCAACCTCTTGAACGTCCTGTCCTGCATATTCATCGGTATTAATTAAAGCTTTTAGTCCTTTGCCTAATGCCTGTCTAGCCATGCTTAATTACCTCCTGACAAAGGGAGTCATAAGCCTCTGCACCTTTCGAAGAGGGATCATAAAGATTAATTGGCCTTCCATACCCTGGGGCTTCGCTTAGCCGAATGTTGCGTGGAATAATAGTCCGGTAAACCCGATCAGCAAAGTAGCCACGCACTTCATCAATAACTTGCTGAGCCAAATTAGTACGAGCATCATACATGGTTAATAGCACTCCGGCAATTTCCAAGTTTTTATTAAGGTGTTTTTTCACTAAATTAATAGTATCTAAAAGCTGACTGAGCCCTTCTAAGGCGTAGTATTCGCACTGAATAGGAACAATTACTCCATCTGCCGCCGTTAAAGCGTTGATGGTAAGTAAGCCTAAAGAGGGTGGACAATCAAGAATAATAAAATCAAATTGATCTCTAATCTCCTCTAGAGCGGTTTTCATGCGGTACTCTCGGCTCATCATCGATACTAGCTCCACTTCTGCTCCAGCTAACTGAATGGTCGCTGGTACGATAAAAACCGTCCCCAGTTCCGGGTGCGGGGTAGGTAGCGCCACCTCCGCCACCGGAAGTCCTTCAACAAGCACATTGTAGATACACTTCTTAATTTCGCTCTTGTCGAAACCCATTCCACTCGTAGCATTACCCTGGGGATCGGTATCAACCATAAGGACAGATTTGCCTGCTGCTCCTAAACAGGCTGCTAAATTAACCGCCGTCGTGCTTTTGCCGACACCGCCTTTTTGATTGACAACCGCAAAAATCCTCCCCATTATGACAGCCCCCCTATTACCGTTTTGATATATTAATCGTAATTGTATAGTTATCAGCGCCAGTTTCTTCACTAACTTGAACCTTAGCGCCTCCGGCCTCCATATCTTTAACTAGCTTGAGAACCGAATTTCGGAACAACCGAGCATCTTTAAAAACGCGAACGACTCGTTGGCGTCGGGAATCTTTCGGCCCCTCTTCTAAAACTGTGGCTACTACCTGTTCAGTCTGCTTTACGGTCAGTCCCTTCTGTACCACCTCTTCAGCCACTTTTACGATAGTTTCCGGTTCCAACCTGAGTAAAGCGCGAGCATGTCTTTCTGTTAATATTTCCCGGGAAATATATTCATGAACTTCCTCCGGCAACGTAAGCAGGCGTAGTTTATTAGCAATAGTACTCTGGTTTTTACCCAACCGAACACCTAGTTCATGTTGGGTAAAGCCAAACCGGTCTATTAATTCCTTATAAGCCCGGGCCTCCTCTATTGGTGTTAAATCTTTGCGTTGAATATTTTCTACTAGAGCCATCTCTGCCATAGCTTGTTCGTCAAAAACGCCAACAACAGCTTGAATTTCTTCTAAACCAGCTATTTTGGCTGCTCTAAGCCGCCGTTCTCCAGCTACTAATATATATTCCCCTGGCTTTTCAGCAGACTTAGTAACTACTATCGGCTGTAATAATCCATGGGTTTTAATCGATTGAGCCAGCTCCAATAGTTCTTCATCCTGAAAATTAAGACGGGGTTGATAAGGGTTAGGGGCTACTTTAGCTGTCGGTATCTGTACCTGACCAGTACGCCCACGTAACTTCCCTAGAAAGCTATCTGCCATTGTTTCAGTTTCCTCCATGTTTCACGTGAAACATTTGATTGTTTTGTTTCGTAAAAACTTTGCCGTCATAACTTCGTCGGCGAAGGAAGTACTTCCTCTAAATGAGCGGCCTCTTCTTGGGAATACCTGGCTTCCGAGGGTATTTTTTTT
>DHRX01000152.1:12347-17730 GCA_002408345.1 Firmicutes bacterium UBA5301
TTTTTTTTGGGTAACACCACTTTTTTTGATGAATATTAGTTTGTGGGTCTCGCCAGAAGAGAGCGTATAAGCATGGACAGCCTCTACTCGCCCCTTGAGAAGTTCCAGTGCGGTCTGGGCTTTCGCTAGCTCATCCTCTACCTCCTCGCCTTTATATGCCACAAACAGCCCACCGACTTTAACTAACGGTAACGTGTACTCCAATAAAACCGGTAGGTTGGCCACCGATCTGGCCACAACTAAATCATGTTTTCCCCGTAACTCCAAATCTTGTCCGGCTTCTTCAGCCCGCAAGTGCAGGGCGGTCGCATTTGTAGCTCCAATATTAGCGGCAGCCCTAACTAAAAAGTCAACCTTTTTGCGTTCGCTATCTACTAAAGTAACCGAGCTTTCTGGCAAGGTTAAAGCTAAAGGGAAACCGGGAAACCCACCGCCTGCACCAAGGTCCAATATTTTGTTTTGAGGCCTAGGGCGGTACCACTGTAGCAGGGCTAAAGAATCGACTAAATGCCGGGTAACCACCGCCGCCGGTTCAGTAATACGCGTTAAATTTTGTACTTGGTTCTCTTCTAACATCACTGCAGCAAAAGATAGCAAAACATCAATTTGCTCAACTGGCAAAACCAAACCAAAAGCGCCTAGTTCAGTAATTAATTGGTGCCTTTGGGCCTCTAGCCCCAGCATTAGTCCTTCCTCCTCTGTCGATGCTGCTCTAAATACAAGGCTAAATAACTGATATCCGCCGGTGAAACACCGGAAATACGACTGGCCTGACCTAAAGAAGTTGGGTGCACTCGAGCTAGATTTTCCCGAGCCTCTATACTCAAACCTTGTAGCTGACTATAGTCTAAGTCAGCCGGGATGCGTTTCTCTTCCAAACGAAGAAACCGTTCAACCTGTTCCTGCTGCCGAGCAATATAACCAGCATACTTCGTTTGCAACTCTACTTGCTCTCGTACATCGGGGTCTAAAACCTCTTCAGGGATATCATCTATGAGCTCCTCAAGGGTATCAAAGGTTACCTCTGGTCGGCGCAGGAAGACCTCAGCCGATACCGGTTTAGCTATAGGGACTGTTGTCGCAGTCAACCAAGCTTTCACCCGCTCAATTGCCTCCCGTTTTTCTGCAAACCTTGCATATTCCTGGTCATTCAACAACCCCAGCCGATACCCTTTTTCCGATAACCGAAGGTCGGCGTTGTCTTGACGTAGTAACAAACGGTACTCTGCCTTAGCTGTCAACAACCGATATGGCTCCCGGGGCCCTTTAGTTACCAAATCATCAATAAGTACCCCTAAATACGCCTCAGAACGTTTAAGAATAAAAGGTTCCTTCCCTTGAACAGATAAGGCGGCATTAATCCCGGCAAGAAGGCCTTGAGCAGCCGCTTCTTCATAACCAGAGGTTCCATTAATCTGCCCCGCTGTAAATAAACCCGGAACTTTTTTGGTTTCTAGATTGGGCTCTAATTCCAAAGAATATATAGCATCATACTCGATGGCGTAGCCAGGCCGCAGGATCTTGACGTTTTCGAGGCCCGGTATAGTACGAATCATTTCAATTTGAACTTCTTCCGGCAGGCTTGTGGAAAAACCGGCTAAATACATCTCCTTAGTACCTAGCCCCTCTGGTTCAATGAAAATCTGATGTCCTTCTTTTTCAGGAAAAACGTGGACCTTCGCCTCAATTGCAGGACAATACCGGGGCCCAATTCCCGTGATTTCCCCGGTATACATCGGAGCCCGATCTAGGTTGTTTTTGATTATTTTATGAGTCTGAGGGGTAGTCCAAGTCAGCCAACAAGAAAGCTGTTCACGCTGTGGCAAAAGTCTTCGAAAAGAAAAACCACGTCGTAAGGCTTGGCCAGGCATCTCGGTCGTTTTGCTGTAATCAACTGTATCCCCATGGATCCGTGGTGGCGAACCTGTCTTTAAACGCAGTATTTCAAAATCTAAATCCCGTAAAAATAAAGCCAATTCTTCTGCCGGTTGATAACCTTGCGGACCAGCAGAATAATTAACGTGCCCATAATAAACGCGACCTTGAAGATAAGTACCGGTAGCAAGAATAACCGCCTCGGCTTTAATATCGAGATCGGTCTTCAGTCGTACCCCTGCTACTCTCCCTTTTTCGATTATGAGCTTAGTGACAATACCTTGCTTAAAATCGAGATTGGGTGTTTCTTCCAACAGAGATTTCATCCGTCGATTATAAGCCCACTTATCAATTTGTGCCCTTAGTGCATGAACAGCAGGGCCCTTACTAGTATTGAGCATACGCATCTGCAGAGCAGTTTCATCGGCAACTAAACCCATTACACCGCCAAGAGCATCAATTTCTCGAATCAGTTGCCCTTTGGCCGGGCCACCAAAGCTCGGGTTACAGGCCAATAAAGCCACATTATCTAGGGTAACCGTCAAAATTAAAGTACGGCAGCCCATTTTAGCAGCAGCAATAGCCGCCTCACATCCGGCATGGCCGGCACCAACAACTACTACATCATACATCTGTTCGTAACCCATATTTACCTACTTCCCTATACAGAAACTAGCGAAAATCCGCTCAATTAAATCATCGCTGGCGGTATCACCGGTAATTTCCCCTAATGTAGTTACTGCATCCCGTAGATCAATAGTCACAAAATCTGCGGCCATTCCAGACTCATGGCTCTCCTTAGCTATTTCTACACTCTCCTTAGCCCTGCGCAAAGCATCAACATGGCGCATATTAGTAACTAAAGCTTCATCCCCAGCGGTAACATCAACCAAGGCCGCCTTAGTAATAATCGCTTCCACCAACTCGTTAAGACCGATTCGTTGATACGCAGAAAGATAGATCGGCTGGCCAAAGCGCTCAACCAAACCGCTCAGATCTCCACGACTTGTCTTGTCTACCTTATTAGCAACTAATAAGGTCTTTTCTGTCGGTAGCTGTTTGGCTACATCCCAGTCCTCGGTACTAACCTCTGCAGAGGTATCAACCACAAACAGAATCAAATCCGCCTCCTGAATAGCTTTCTTCGATCGTTCTACCCCCAGTAACTCTACTTCCTCAGTAGTAGATCGAATACCGGCAGTATCTATAATTTTGAGAGGTAATCCTTGTAAATTAATGTACTCTTCGAGCACATCACGAGTAGTCCCTGGAATACCGGTAACAATAGCCCGTTCTTCATCTAAAAACGCATTTAAAAGACTAGATTTGCCAACGTTGGGTTTGCCTGCAATAACTAAGGCTAGACCCTCGCGATAAATACGCCCAGTTTTAGCGCTATCAATTAATTGCTCTAATCCTGTTTCCACCTGAACTAAGGTCTGGCCGAGGTCTGTATCTAAAGGAGGGATCTCATCTTCAGGAAAATCAATAGCTGCCTCTAAATACATTAATATCTTCATTAATTGTTCCCGTAGAAAATCTATCTTTTTAGACAAATCACCCTGTAGGGTTTGTAATGCAATACGCTGGCTTTTTTCTGTTTTTGCTCTGATAATATCGATAACCGCCTCAGCCTGGGCCAGATCAATACGTCCGTTTAAAAAAGCCCTTTTTGTAAACTCTCCAGGTTCAGCTAAACGAGCTCCTGCTGCTAAAATCGTTTGTAAAACCCGACGGAGAGAAACTATCCCTCCATGACAGCTAATTTCCACTGTATCCTCACGGGTATAGGTGCGGGGGGCCCGTAATACGCTAACTAATACTTCATCTATTACTTCTCCATTAGTACCAACTATATGTCCATAGTGAATAGTATGACTAGCCGCTTGAGATAAATAAGAATCGTCAACTTTCTTTCTAGGCCGAAAAACCTGATCCCCTATACTTAAGGCTTGAGCGCCGCTAATTCGAATGACACCTAACCCGCCTTCACCTAAGGGGGTAGATATAGCTGCAATCGTATCCGCAAAACTAGCTTTGACCATAGATTCACCTCCATACAGGAAAGTCGCTAGACCTGTGATAAACAGCGCCCAGCGACCTCTACTACAAAAATCATACTGACAACAATCAAGATTAGCCTTTTACTCCTTGTAATCGACAACGACCTTTCGGAAAGGATCCTCCCCTTCGCTGTACGTATAAACATTTTGATTATCCCTAAGATATAAATGAATTATGCGACGATCTTGGGGAGACATCGGTTCTAAAACAGACCGCCGCCGTCTAGCGATAACTTTTTCGGCTGTGCGTTGGGCCAAGTTCTCTAAGGACCTTTTCCGTCGCAAACGATAGTCCTCAGCATCAACGATAATTTTTAGCCCCCGGAATCCAGCCTTATCAGCGGTAATATTAGTTAGATATTGAATGGCATCTAGGGTTTGACCGCGATGCCCAATAATTAAACCCATGTTTTCTCCGCTAATTTCCAGCTCGATAACTTCGCCAATATTAGCAACCTTTACTGTAGCTTGTACCCCCATTAATGACAGTAAATCATTTAAAAAATCCTGAGCCCACTGCCCTTTCTCAGCAGCTCCAACCTGGTCTTCTGCCTTTTTATCTTCCTGGGGGAGAGACCGGTCACTAGGGTTAACTAATAAATTTACTCTAGCTAATTTCGTGCCGATTAGCCCGAAAATTCCTTTATTCCCCTCATCAATAACTTCCACTTGGACCTGAGAACGATCTACGCCAAGCTGTTCTAAGCCTTCATTGATGGCTTCTTCGACAGTTTTACCTACCGCCTCAATGCTTCTCAATTTGCGACGCTCCCTTCATGTCCGCTACGGGATATGGTTCTATTAATAATCATCTGTTGCAAGTAGCCGATGATATTACTAACCGCCCAATATAACGACAAACCGGCTGGAAATTGTACACTTATAAAAGCAATAAAAGCCGGCATAATGTACTGCATAGACTTTTGAGAAGGATCGGTCGGAGTAAGGGCCATCTGCAAATATTGAGATACCCCGATAAGCAAAGGTAATAAATACGTAGTATCTGGCTGCCCTAAGGACTGAATCCATAAAAAGCCGGACTGAGTACCAAAATCAAATTCTCGAAGCACATAGAATAAGGCAAATAGAATTGGCATCTGCAATAAAAGTGGTAAGCAGCCACCAAGGGGGTTAATCTTATGTTCCTGGTATAAAGCCAACATTCGTTTCTGATACTCTTCAGGCTGGTTTTTATATTTTTCTTGTAATTCTTTCATCTTTGGCTGTAAATCCCGCATAGCAACCATGCTCTTGGTCTGACTAACAGTTAACGGATGTAACAGCACCCTAATAACTATCGTCAGCAAAACAATTGCTAACCCCCAGCTACCGGTATACGTATAAAAAAACTGAAGGATCGAAATAATAATCTCCTTTAAAAAGCTCAAAATGACAGCCCCACTTTCTTAGGAAAACCAAAATCAAATATCATTAGAGAAAGTTTG
>DHRX01000068.1:0-4641 GCA_002408345.1 Firmicutes bacterium UBA5301
GGCACTACCGTCTTAGTCAGTACCCCCTCCTATGCTTTACACTTAGCTGAAGTCGCCCAAAGCCTCGGCTTAGATCCGGCTACCGACCTCCAAGTCCGACTCGGTTTGTTCGGTGGTGAGCCTTGGTCAGAACGGATGCGCCAGGAAATTGAAGCTCGCTGGGGTTTAGCAGCAACAGATAATTACGGACTCAGTGAAATCGGTGGACCCGGTTTTGCCGGTGAATGTTCAGCCCGCCAAGGTATGCATATCTCTGAGGACTTCTTCCTGGTTGAGATAGTTGACCCCGATACTCTCCAACCGGTTCCCGCCGGGACCCCAGGGGAACTAGTCATCACAACCTTATCCCGGGAAGCGATGCCGGTTATCCGGTATCGAACCAAAGATATCACCCGTCTTCACTCCGAGCCTTGCTCCTGTGGTCGAACTACCATACGGATGGAAAAGGTTACTGGGCGTACCGATGACATGTTAATCATTAGAGGGGTTAATGTTTTCCCTTCTCAAATTGAAACGGTACTAATGGAAACCCCTGGGGTTGCTCCGTTCTACCAACTTGTAGTCGATCGACAAGAACACCTTGATACCCTGGAAGTCCAAGTAGAATTGGCTCCAGACTACTTCACCGATAATTACGCTGCCCTAGAGCGGCTAAGTAAACAGATAGCCAATAATCTACACAAGGTCTTATCTCTAACAGCCCAAGTCAAATTATTGGAGTATAACTCGATTCAACGTACTGCCGGAAAAGCTCAACGGATTATTGATAAGAGGAGGTCGCTTTAGGTGAAAGAATTACTCTCTGGCAACGAAGCTATCGCCTGTGGAGCCTATGAAGCTAACGTTAAAGTCGCTACCGCTTACCCAGGTACACCTAGTACTGAAATATTAGAGAGTATCATCCAATATCCAGAAATTAAAGCTCAATGGTCCCCTAATGAAAAAGTTGCTTTAGAGGTTGCCATCGGCGCTTCTTTAGCCGGGGCCCGGGCGTTAGTAGCTATGAAACATGTTGGACTCAATGTCGCCGCTGACCCCTGGATGACCCTTAGTTATACTGGGGTTAATGGTGGATTAGTATTAGTTTCCGCCGATGATCCCGGGATGCATAGCTCCCAAAATGAACAAGATAACCGCTATTATGCTAAAATGGCCAAAGTGCCTCTTTTAGAGCCAACAGACAGCCAAGAAGCCAAGGATTTTGTTGGCGTTGCCTTTAAACTCAGTGAAACCTTTGAGACACCGGTATTACTCCGAACAACTACCCGAGTTGCCCACTCTAAGGGACCGGTAACAACCGGTGAATATCGCTGGACCCCCTTAGTTTCTTACGCTAAGGAACCACAAAAATGGGTAATGGTTCCAGCCTATGCTAGGCTCCGCCATTTATTTGTTGAAGCCCGCTTAGAAGATCTAGCTGACTGGGCCTGGAAAAGTGGCCTTAACAAACTGGAATTCCGGGATAAAACCATTGGGGTCATTACCTCAGGGGTAACTTATCAATACGTTCGGGAAGCTTTACCAGAAGCCTCTGTCTTGAAGTTAGCTCTTACTTATCCCCTTTCGGAAAAACAGATTCGTCTCTTTGCCGAACAAGTAGAGCAACTTTATGTCATTGAAGAGCTTGATCCATTCTTAGAAGAACAGATCGCCGCTTGGGGTATCCCTGTTACCGGCAAAACCATAATTCCCCGGACCGGCGAATTATCGGTCCAGATGATTCAAAAAGCTTTTGGGTTAGCTCAGCCCACTCACATTAGTATCCCCCCTACTTTGGCATCCCGACCCCCGGTACTCTGTGCCGGGTGCCCCCACCGGGCCAGTCTCTATGCCTTAAAGCGCCTGGGTCTGAAGGTTACTGGGGATATCGGCTGTTACACCTTAGGCGCCTTACCGCCTTTAACTGCCCTTGATTCTTGTGTTTGTATGGGGGCCAGCATCGGTATGGCCAGTGGAATGGCTCTTGCCGACCAAAATTACGCCGGCAATACTGTAGCCGTCATCGGTGATTCAACATTCCTTCATACTGGAATTCAGGGGCTTTTAGACGCCGTTTATAATGGTACTAACACTACCGTTATAATCTTAGATAACCGGACTACCGCTATGACCGGACACCAAGACCATCCTGGAACTGGGGTTACCCTAACTCAGACAAAAACCAAAGCCGTTAACTTAAGTAAGCTGGTTGAAGCTTTAGGGGTTGAGCAAGTACAAATCGTTGATCCTTTAAACCAAGAGAAATTTAAAAACGCCGTAGAAGAAGCTTTAGCCTTCCCAGGTCCAGCAGTAGTCATCGCCCGCCGTCCCTGTATATTAAAAATCAAAAAGACAGCCACCCCTTACCAAGTTGATCCAACCCGTTGTGATAGCTGTCATACCTGTATCCAAATCGGTTGCCCAGCAGTTTCTGTTGCCGGCTGCCATGTAGCCATTAACCAGAGCGCCTGTGTTGGTTGTAGCCTCTGCGCTCAGATCTGTCCTCAAGGTGCTATTATGAAAGCAGGTGAAGTTGATGCCTAAAGTAACCAATATTGCCCTAGTCGGGGTTGGTGGTCAAGGTATTATCTTAGCTGGAAAGCTCTTAGCTCAAGCAGCGCTCCAAGCTGGTCATGCTGTTAAACTCTCGGAAATCCACGGTATGGCCCAACGGGGTGGTAGCGTTGTGACCCAAGTCCGTTTCGGCTCTACGGTCTTTGCCCCTACTTTTGGCCCGGGAGAAGCTGATTATGTTGTAGCTTTTGAGCGCTTAGAGGCCCTACGTCACCTTCCAGCCTTAGCTCCAGATGGTACCTTGTTGCTTAACGATACCCTGATCCAGCCGATTACTACCGCTACAGGAAAAGCCGCCTATCCCCGGGATGTTTTGGAGCAGCTCCAAGCTAAGGCTCCCGGTTTTGCCTGTTTTAACGCCGAATACACCGCCGAAAAACTAGGTAACAGCAAAGTTGCCAATGTCATTATGTTAGGTGCCTTATCTATTTACTTGGAAGATATCCCTGATCAAGCCTGGGCAGAAGCTTTAACCCAGGTAATTCCAGAGCGGTACTTAGCCTTGAATAAAGAAGCCTTTGCAGTTGGTCGGGGATTAGAGACTAAAATACCCCCCAAGCTTTAAGCAACCCCTCAAAATGGGTTTCCATAAACCGTAAGATTCCTAGGGTTACTGAGGGGAGTTCAACCTCCAGCGTCAATAGCAAGCTCAGACCAAAACCTAGGCCTAAGAGTACGCTAAAAGCGATTAATTCTCGCCAATATGCTTTGTGAATCAGACCCGGAACTTCGAAAAGAATTATGGCACCAAAGGCTACCAATAATAAAACTACCACCTAGTTAGCCCCCTCTTCTGGTAACTTCCGAACCAGGGCTATGAGGAGTGTCACTAGTGGAATACCAACGTGAAAGGGAAAGGCATATAGCCGCCAATATTCAACAAAACGGAGGTTTTCGGCAATATTTCGGTAATTATTTAGGCCTACAACTGCCAGTAATACCCCGATCGGAAATACTAGCGGTAGATAGGTTCTCAGCCTCAAAAGCTGGGCTACCCCTAGAACCGTTCCGTAATAAAGTAGTGAGACCTTTAAAAACCCCATGGTTATTAGGTTTAAAACCACCAATATCTCTAAACGAGTTAAAAATTTGCCTACATTAATTAGTCGGACTACTTGATATGAGGTGTAGGTAAAAAACTCTGTGAGGTTGCCTAAAATGGCGATATCTCGGAGAACAAGACCCAACAAAATCAAACCACTAAATATGGTCCCCTTAACCATCGTAGATAGTAGTTCTTCCTGTCGATTTAAAGCGGGAAAAATCATTAAAAACACTGAAACTTCAAAGAAGGGTAAGCTAGCTATTCCAAAAGCAACCCACAGTAACTTATTAACTCCAATATCTAATACCGGCAAGAAATTTTCTAATTGAAAGTCTTTCACTAACAACACTACGGTAAAAACTAAATTAGCCAGGTAGAAGAGGAGTAAAAGTTGGTTAGCCCGGGCCAGAACCTCAATTCCATTTCGCGCCGCTGAAGCACAAACTAGGAGACCAACAACTAATATTACCCAAGCAGGGGTAGTGGTATAGACAGTCGTTTTGAAGAAATTAATAAACTCAGAAAATACTACAGCCGTCAGGTAGAACAGATACCAAAGAAAAGCAATCGCAATCAACTTGCCTAGATACTTGCCATAAACTAAATCGATAATTTGCAAAAAAGTTCGGCCCCGAAAACGTGTGAAGAGGATAACCAACAATACGGCATGGGCTACGGCTACCGCCAGACTAATCAAAACCGCAACCCAGGCATCACGACCGGCTCCTTTTCCCACTACTAGTACTGAGCCAACGCCAAAAGATACTAGGAGCATAACTAGCTGAGAACTAGCGATTCTCCCTTTTTCGAGAACTGTCATCACTCTTCCCCCCTATGCCGGACCCAACTTTTGCGTTGTCAAACCAATATAACGCACCTGTGATTTAACCTCAATCTCTAGCGGAAGCTGGGGAAAAAGTGTCTCCCACTGGGGTTCTAACTTCGACCATTCCCGTGGATAGCGACGATAAATCGCTTCCCCTAGGCCAAAGATATCTGCATTTAGTTCCTGAGCCTTAGCTACCGCTGCTAGTATCTCGTTA
>DHRX01000068.1:4817-5002 GCA_002408345.1 Firmicutes bacterium UBA5301
AGTTCAGGGGTAGCTATGCCACCAACATAGGAGTCACCGGCAAGGTTGGAAAAAGCCGTGACTTCTACTGTAATTTGGGGCACACCGTTACGCACCTCGGGAATTATTCTTCCCTGGGCTCTCATAATTTCCAAATCAACCCGCCCATCTGGATGGTTGACGACCATAATACCGCTCTCTACTTG
>DHRX01000127.1 GCA_002408345.1 Firmicutes bacterium UBA5301
ATATGCTAGACTTCATTGGTAGTGGCATATTATTTTTTAAGTAGAAGCCATCCGCTTCTCACCCTGTAGCTCGGGCTCACAGGGTTTCCAGTTAGACGTAAGTATATGTGTGTACTTATATGCGGGTGGCTCATTGCCGCCCGTATTCTTTTCGGGCCAATTATTTTGGAGGTGAAGTATTATCAGCCACGAAAGTACAGTGAGGGTTAACGGGGAGATTAGAGTTAAAGAGGTTCGGGTCGTCGACGAAGAGGGTAATCAGGTTGGCATTTTACCTACTCGGGAAGCGTTACGTTTAGCCGAAGAAAAGAACCTAGATTTGGTTGAAGTAGCACCTAATGCGAAACCACCGGTTTGCCGAATTATGGACTTTGGCAAATACCGTTATGAACAGAGTAAACGGGAACGGGATAACAAAAAGAAGCAGAAAGTAACCGAGCTTAAAGAGATTAGAATTTCACCGAAAATTGACACTCACGACTTTGAAGTAAAGGCACGTAATGCAAAAAAGTTTCTGGAAGATGGTAATAAGGTTAAAGTGACTGTACGTTTCCGTGGACGTGAAATTGTACATAATACGTTAGCAAAAGATCTTTTGGATAAATTAGCTAAGAATGTTGAAGAGTTAGCGGTAGTGGAAAGAGCACCAAAAATGGAAGGCCGAACAATGATTATGATTCTCGGCCCAAAAACTTCCTGAAACTTTAATATACCCAGTTTGATTAAGGAGGAAATTTGTTATGCCTAAGATGAAAACCCACCGGGGTGCAGCTAAGCGCTTTAAAAAAACAGGTACTGGGTTGTTTATGAAAAACAAATCGTATAGGAGTCATATTTTAGAGAAAAAATCGGCTAATCGTAAACGGAAACTGCGTAAAGCTTATCGTGTTTCGGAAGCTGAGCAGAAACGTCTTTCGAAATTAATGCCATACAAATAAACCTTCTGTAGAGAGGATGGATTATAATGCCACGGGTAAAAAGTGGTTTAACTACTAAACGGCGTCATAGAAAGACCCTGAAGTTGGCTAAAGGTTATTGGGGGTCTAAAAGTAAGGTTTATCGTCCAGCTAACCAGCAGGTCATGAAGGCTTTGTCTAATGCTTATGCTGACCGGAGACGGAAAAAACGGGACTTCCGCAAGCTGTGGATTACCCGCATTAATGCTGCTGCACGCATGAACGGGCTTTCTTATTCCAAGTTTATCAGCGGTTTAAAGAGCGCCGGGGTTGAGGTTAATCGAAAAATGTTGGCCGATTTGGCGGTTAATGATAGCGAAGCCTTTGGTCAATTAGTCGAGGTTGCCCGGAAAAACTTAAACTAACCTAGTGCGGAGGTGAAGACTAATCGCAGCTGCACAAGGAAAAATTTCTAAACGACTTGTTCCCGCCCAGATTTTGGTTTTAGGTTTCGGCCTACTGAGCCTAGTGGGCGGGTTCTTGCTTAGTTTACCTGTCGCATCAGCTAATGGCGAACGGTTAGCGCTATTGGACTCTCTTTTTACAGCGACATCTGCTGTTGCTGTGACCGGTTTGGTCGTGGTAGATACCGGTACCTATTTTTCGCTATTTGGCCAATTAGTGATTCTCGGCTTAATTCAAATTGGTGGATTGGGCTTCATGACTATGACCACGCTTTTGGCTGTGCTAATAGGGAAAAGGATTAGCTTACGGGAACGTTTAGTAATCCAGGAAGCGTTAAATAATATTTCTCTTTCTGGAGTAGTTCAGTTGAGTGTTCGAGTTCTGCAGTTAGCTGCGGTCTTTGAAGGTTTGGGAGCCTTTTTTCTTGCTTGGAAGTTTGTACCGCTATACGGTTGGGCTACCGGAATTTACTATAGTATCTTTCATTCGATCTCTGCTTTTAATAATGCAGGCTTTGATTTAATGGGAGGATTCCAGAGCCTCCAGGGCTTTCAGGGATCCTGGTTAATAAATATGGTAATTGCGGCCCTAATTATTATTGGTGGTCTAGGCTTTACTGTTCTTTTAGATATTGGAGCTAAGCGCAAATTTTCTCGTCTGTCCTTGCATTCAAAATTGGTGCTTATTATGACCGGGGTTTTACTCGGGTTAGGCTTCGTAGCTTTTTTGATTTTGGAGTTTACTAACCCGAATACTATCGGTGAGTTACCTTGGTGGCAGAAGCTGTTAGTATCTTTTTTCCATTCGGTAGTTCCCCGAACTGCTGGTTTTTCCACAGTCGATATTGGTGAGCTATATAATCCGACGTTGTTTTTTTTAGTCTTTCTGATGTTTATTGGTGCCTCGCCAAGTTCCACTGGAGGTGGCGTTAAAACGACTACTATTGGAGCAATGCTAGCTGCTAGCTTGGCGATTGTGCGGGGATATAGTGAAGTTGAGTTACTAGAACGGCGGTTACCGAAGGAGATCATTTTTCGGGCCTTAGCTATTTTTTTGATGGCTTTAGGTTTACTTTCGGTTGGGACTATGGTTTTAGCTGGGACAGAACCGTTTCCTTTTTTAGATATTCTTTTTGAGGCGACTTCAGCTTTTGGTACTGTAGGTTTATCCACCGGATTAACCCCTAGTCTCAGCCCGGTTGGGAAGGTTATTATCATGATTTTGATGTTTGTTGGACGTTTAGGGCCAATGACTGCAGCTGCAGCTTTGGCTCAACGGATGCAGACCCCAAGCTATAAATATCCGGAAGAAAAAATAGTGGTAGGTTAAGGAGGGCTTTAGATGCGCCAATTTGCCGTCATCGGTCTTGGACGGTTCGGAGCCAGTGTAGCGACTAACCTGTACCGTATGGGCTATGAGGTGTTGGCCATTGATGCCAACGAAGATAGAGTCCGGGAGATGGCCGATGAAGTTACTCATGCAGTTGAAGCTAATGCTACTGATGAGGATGCTCTCAAGTCTTTAGGCATCCGTAATTTTGATGTGGTTGTTGTTAGTATCGGACAGGATATTCAATCTAGTATCTTATGTTGTCTTGTCCTTAAGGAATTAGGGGTTAAATACATCGTTGCTAAAGCGGTTAATGAGCTACATGGTAAGGTTTTGCAGAAAGTTGGTGCTGACCGAGTTGTTTTTCCTGAGCGGGATATGGGTAGTCGGGTCGCCCACAATTTAGTAGCGGCCAACCTTTTGGACTATATTGAGCTGGCTCCAGGTTATAGTATTGTTGAGGTAGTGGCTAAGCCGGAGTTTTACGGTAAAAGCCTACAGGATTTGGGTTTTCGGGCTCGCTATGGGATTATCATAACCGCTATTAAACGGGGTAAGAAGGTGGTAATTGCCCCAGGTGCCGAAGATGTTATTATGGACGGGGATGTCTTGGTTGCTATTGGCGAAGACCGGCAGTTAGAAAAGATGGAGCATACTCACAATGAGTAGATGGCCGGTAATTACTAGCCCAGAAAATAGAATTTTTAAGTTAGCCAAAAGCCTGGCTAAGGTTAAGTTCCGACGTCAGGCCCGATTATTTCCTGCCGAAGGCTTTCAATTGATTACTGAGCTAATTAATGCCGGTTTACAACCTGAATTTGTCTTGGCCTCGGCTGCTTTTTTGGAAAGTAAAAATGGTCAGCAATTACTATGGCAACTACCGAAACGCACCTCCGTTTACGAGATCGAACCTACTTTACTTAATAAGTTAGCGGAAACTGTAACGCCCCAAGGTATCTGGGCGGCCTTTCCTATTATACCCTCTAATCAAGAGGCAATATGGGCTGCTGGTCCCGGTAGTAAACCCTGGGTTCTTTGCTTAGACAAAATTCAGGATCCGGGAAACTTAGGCACCATTATTCGTACCTGTAGCGCTTTCGGTTTTTCTTTGGTTCTTTCCCAAGGGTGTGTAGATCTCTATAACCCCAAGGTAGTTAGGGCCAGCATGGGGGAGATCGCCAAAATTGCTATTATGACGGACGTAGATTTACCAGAGTTTTTAGCGCAGAAACCAGCAGATATCCCTATCTACGCTACCTCACCCCAAGGTGAAAGCTCAATAGTAGAGGCTGATACTACCAGCGGTTGTGTTTTAGTAGTAGGCAACGAGGCTCAAGGGGTTTCTGATCCGGTGGCAGAAATTACCGGAAGGACTTTTTTTATCCCTATGTACGGTAGTGTAGAGTCGTTAAATGCGGCTGTAGCCGCAGCTATAGCCATCTATGAGCTTGTCCGATTTGACTTAAGCGGTATGTTGTCACCCTGATACGTTCTATGATATAATTGAGCCAATTCA